>JAEYOL010000002.1 GCA_023411775.1 Bacteroidota bacterium
AAGTTCAAATTGCGTTACGGATAACGCAGCATGGCGATTGGAAGTACCTACACAGTCTGAGCCAGTGTCGCCGCCGCCAATGACGACCACATTCTTTCCTTTGGCATTAATATTTTCACCATGAATATTACTTTCAATATTCGCATGAGCCAGTGGATCAAGTCCTGCGTTGCGTTTGTTTTGCTGCTTTAAGAACTGCATGGCAAAATATACGCCTTTGAGGTCACGACCCGGAATATCGAGATTGCGTGGAATGGTAGAACCTGTTGCCAGTACGATCGCATTATACTCGCGAAGCAGATCATTCACCTGGATATTGACACCCACATTGGCATGACAAACAAAATTGATCCCTTCATCTTCCATCAGTTTGATCCTGCGGTTCACTACCCATTTCTCCAGCTTAAAATCAGGTATACCATATTGTAATAAGCCGCCGGGTTTATCATCGCGTTCGAATACCGTAACTGTATGACCTGCGTAATTTAATTGTGCTGCTGCCGCCAGGCCGGCAGGTCCCGAACCGATTACGGCAACTTTTTTACCTGACCGCAGGTTAGGTTTGCGTGGCTTCACAAAACCTTTTTCAAATGCGATCTCGATGATATGTTTTTCAATTTCCTCGATTGCAACAGGAGGTTGGTTAATACCGAGTACACAGGCTGACTCGCAGGGTGCGGGACAAATACGGCCTGTGAACTCAGGAAAATTGTTAGTAGAGACAAGCACATCGTAAGCTTCTTTCCAGTCCTTGCGATATACCGCGTCATTGAATTCGGGAATAACATTACCAAGAGGACATCCACTATGGCAAAATGGTACGCCACAATTCATACACCTGGCGGCCTGCTCGTTGAGCTTATCATCACTGAATTTTTCAACAAACTCCTGGTAATGACGGAGCCTTTCTTTGACCGGCACTTTGCCCGGCAGCTCTCTTGTAAACTCTTTAAACCCTGTTGGTTTGCCCATTATGCTAATTTGAAAATTTGAGAATTTGAAAATGTATCAGGATTTATTATCTCTTATTACACCGGCATTGATCGTTTGCTGTGCCTGCAACGCTTTCTTGTAATCTTTGGGGAATACTTTTACAAAATGCTGTAACTGGTTGTCGAGATCATCCAGGATAAATTTAGCCACTGTGCTTCCTGTGAATTCAAAATGCCGCTGGATCATCGTAAAGAGTTCATTCTTGTCTTCCAGTTCGCAGCTATCGAGATCTACCATTTCAGCATTACAGCTTTCCCTAAACCTGCCTTTAACATCGTATACATAAGCAATACCTCCGCTCATGCCTGCAGCAAAGTTTCTGCCCGTATCACCAAGTATTACCACTTTTCCACCAGTCATATATTCGCAACCGTGATCGCCTACGCCTTCTACCACTACGTTGGCGCCGGAGTTGCGTACACCAAAACGTTCGCCTGCTTTTCCACGTATAAATGCTTCACCGCTGGTAGCGCCGTAAAACGCAACATTTCCGATGATGCTGTTTTCTTCCGGAACATAACTGGCTTTCTTATCAGGATAAATGATTAGCCTGGCACCGCTTAGCCCTTTGCCGAAATAATCATTGGCATCACCTTCTATTTCCAGTGTAACACCTTTTGTATTGAACGCGCCAAAGCTTTGTCCAGCCGTACCTGTAAACCTGAAGTGAATTGTATCATCAGGAAGGCCCGCAGCCCTGTATCGTTTTGTGATCTCATTTGAAAGGATTGTACCCACAGTGCGATCCGTGTTCACAATGTCGAATGAGGCTTTCACTGGCTCACGCGATTCCAGTGCAGGCTTTGCAGCCTCTAATAATTTCCAGTCCAGTACTCCGGCCAGACCATGATCCTGCGCTTCGTTGCAAAACAATCCTGTATAAGGCGAAGCCGGCTCTTTATATAATATTGGAGAGAGATCCAGTTTTTTATATTTCCAATGTGCGATGTCTTCTCTTGGTTCCAGGTTCTCAACCTGTCCCACCATCTCAGGAATGGATCTGTATCCCAATTCTGCCATGATCTCGCGCAACTCCTGCACCATGAACTGGAAAAAATTAACAACATGGTCTGCAGCACCATTAAAACGTTTCCTCAGATCAGGATCCTGTGTTGCTACGCCTACCGGGCAGGTATTAAGATGACATTTGCGCATGAGTATACAACCTTCAACCACCAATGCTGCCGTTGCAATACCCCATTCTTCCGCGCCTAGTAGAGTAGCGATGGCGATATCCCGGCCGGTTTTCATTTGTCCATCCGCCTGCACTACCACACGGCTGCGCAATTTATTTTTCACCAGGGTCTGGTGTGTTTCTGCAAGACCAAGTTCCCAGGGCAGGCCCGCATGCCTGATCGAAGAAACTGGTGATGCACCTGTACCTCCATCAAATCCGGCGATCAGCACTACATCTGCTTTGGCTTTGGTAACACCGGCTGCAATGGTGCCGACACCTGCCTTGCTCACCAGTTTTACACTGACCCTGGCGTTGCGGTTTGCATTCTTCAGATCAAAGATCAACTGGGCAAGATCTTCGATCGAATAAATATCGTGGTGGGGTGGGGGAGAAATCAAACCAACACCCGGCGTGGAATGCCTGGTCCTGCCGATCCATTCGTCCACTTTATGGCCAGGTAACTGACCACCTTCACCGGGTTTCGCTCCTTGCGCCATCTTGATCTGCAGTTCGTCGGCTTCGGTCAAATACAGGCTCGTTACACCAAATCTTGCCGACGCCACCTGTTTGATTGCGCTCCGCATCGAATCACCATTTGGCAGCGGATCATAGCGGGACTCATCTTCGCCGCCTTCGCCGGTATTAGATTTTCCACCCAGCCGGTTCATCGCAATGGCAAGCGTGGTATGTGCTTCCCAGGAGATGGATCCAAAACTCATCGCGCCTGTTGCAAAACGCTTGTAAATATTTTCAGCCGGTTCTACTTCTTCAATGGGAACCGAGGGGCGATTCTTTTTGAAACGGAACAGGCTTCTTAGCGTGCATGCTTTTTCGCCCTGCTCATTGACCAGTTTCGAATATTTTTTGAAAGTGACATAGTCATTTGTTCTGGTCGCCTGTTGCAACAGGTGAATTGTCTGCGGGTTGAACAAGTGAAATTCACCTTTACGTTTCCACTGGTACACACCACCCACCGGCAGCCTGTCGACCGGAATATCCTTTTTACTGAAAGCGAAATAATGTTTTACTAAAGTTTCCCTGGCAATCTCATCAAGTCCCATTCCTTCAATACGTGAAGTGGCACCGGTAAAATATTTGTCAACTACATCTTTATTCAAACCGAGGATCTCAAATATCTGTGCACCCTGGTACGACTGGAGGGTAGAGATACCCATTTTCGAAAACACTTTCAACAAGCCGTCATTGATCGCCTTGATATAATTCTTCTTCAACTCATCATGCGAAAGCGTTGTGTTGAGCTTACCGGTCTCTTTCATATCACGGATCGAGGAGAGAGCGAGATAAGGATTGATGGCGGTTGCGCCAAATGCAATAAGGCAGGCGAAGTGATGAACTTCCCATGCATCGCCAGCTTCTACGATGATGCCAACCTGTCCGCGCATCCCTTTGCGGATAAGATGGTGGTGAACAGCGGCCACGGCAAGCAGGGAAGGGATCGGCGCATGATTGGAGTCAACAGCTCTATCCTGCAGGATCAAGACTTTGAAACCATCTTCAACCGAATCAACAGCATATCTGCAAACCCGGTCCAGCGCGGTTTTCAGCGAGCCAGGCTTTCCATTTGCTTTGAAATAACATTGAAGGGTTTTTGCCTGGAAAAGCCCGGTATCGATACTCCTGATCTTTTCAAGATCATGGTTGTTCAGTATCGGCTGTTTCAGGGCAACACTATGACAGGTCAGCGGATCTTCTATCAACAAGTTTCCATTGTTACCAGCAAAAGTTGCCAGCGACATCACCAGTCGCTCCCGGATCGGGTCGATCGGCGGATTGGTTACCTGGGCAAATAACTGCTTGAAATAACTGCTAAGGTGTTGTGGCTGGTCGCTCAGTACGGCGAGCGGTGTATCGGAACCCATTGAGCCAATTGGTTCTTTTCCCTCCAGTGCCATCGGTGCTACGATCTGGTCGAGATCTTCCGTGGTGTAACCAAATGCTTTCTGGTATTTAAAAACGTGTTCGTGTTCAAGATGTGTAAACGTGATACGTGGTTCAGGAAGTTCTTCCAGCCTGATCTTGTATTTATTCAGCCACTCGCCGTAAGGCTTTTGCGAGCAGATCTGTTGTTTCAACTCTTCATCAGAAATGATCTTGCCCTGCTCCATATCCACGACAAACATTTTACCAGGCTGCAATCTTCCTTTCTCGATGATGATGGAAGGGTCGATCGGTAAAGCACCGGATTCGGAAGCCATGATCACCCGGTCATCATTGGTAACGCAATACCTTGAAGGCCGCAGACCATTGCGGTCGAGTGTTGCGCCGATTATTTTTCCATCCGTAAATGAAATAGAAGCCGGCCCATCCCAGGGTTCCATGATGGCCGAGTGAAACTCATAAAATGCTTTCTTCACCGGGTCCATCTGTTCGTTGCCATCCCATGCCTCGGGTATCAGCATCATCATTACATGCGGCAATGAACGGCCGGTAAGTGTAAGCAATTCGATCATGTTATCAAGGCAGGCTGAATCGCTTTGTCCTTCTGTTACGATCGGTAGCAACATCTCCATCTCTTCGCGTGTAAAATATGGAGAAGTAAATCCTTTTTCGCTTGTCTTAAGCCAGTTGAGGTTACCCTGCAGGGTATTGATCTCACCATTATGCGCAATGTAGCGGAATGGCTGTGCGAGTTTCCAGGAAGGAAATGTATTTGTTGCAAACCGGGAATGGACAAGCCCGAAAGCGCTTACCATTCGTTTATTATTGAGGTCAGTGAAATATTTTCTTACCTGGGTGCTGGTTAGCTGACCTTTGTATACGATCGTTTTATATGAAAGCGAAGCTATATAAAAACCGATCTCATCTTTTTTTACGGTGTTGGAGATGGTGTGACTGGCAAGGTTGCGCAGTATAAATAATTTCCTTTCAAAATCATCTGGGTTTGAGATATGATCGGGGCAGGCAATAAACACCTGCTCCATTTCCGGTTCCACGCTTAATGCTGTTGGACCAATATCCGAAGTGTTGACGGGCACTTTACGATATGTCAGGATTTCCAGTCCGAGAATTTCTGCGGTGCGATTAAAAATATCACGGCATTCTTCACGCAATCTTATCTCACGGGGAAAGAAAATGACACCCACACCATACTTTCCAAAGGCCGGAAGATGAACACCCAGGCGCACACATTCGTCAAAGAAAAATTCGTGTGGCATTTGGACCATAATGCCCGCACCGTCACCACTGTTGGCATCGCAACCACAGGCACCGCGATGTTCCATGTTTTCCAACACAGTCAGCGCGTCTGCAATATTCTGATGCGATTTATAACCTTTGATATTTGCTACGAATCCGATACCACAAGCATCATGCTCATAGGAAGGGTGATATAAACCTTTAATTTCTGCCATAGGCAAAGAGATAGTTTAGATAATTTATAAGAAAGTATCGTAAAAATTAAACGTATGGCAGGCAGTTATGTAAATTACTGCTTTTTCTTCAAAGGAATGGCCGTAGTTATTATTAATTTTCCACAAGGAAATGGACTAATGAGTGTTCGTTAATGTGAGGATTTTCAGTACTGATATCAAACCCGGGTGATGATCGCCTTTTATTATGAATTGCCTTACTGTTAACTCCGCCTTAATACTTGCGATCCCGGTTAAACCAGGTATCCAAACAATGTATCGTTCTTATTCAATTCTGTGAAGTTGATATGGTATTGCGCCATTTTTTGTAGTAACTGATCGTAGTCTTCCCGGTTTTTAAATTCAAGTCCAATAAGGGCGGGTCCGCTTTCCTTATTTGTCTTTTGCATGTATTCGAATCGTGTGATATCGTCTGAAGGTCCCATTACATTGCTGACAAATTCTTTGAGGGCGCCGGGGCGTTGTGCGAAATTGACAAGAAGATAGTGTTTCAACCCTTCGTATTGCAGGCTTCGTTCTTTTATCTCGGGCATGCGGTCGATATCGTTGTTACTCCCACTGACGATGCAAACGATATTTTTTCCCCTGATCTCTGTTGCGTAATCATCAAGCGCCGCTATACTGAGCGCACCGGCAGGTTCGGCCACAATGGCATCTTCATTATACAGTTTCAGGATCGTTGTGCAAACTTTTCCTTCCGGTACCAGGTGCATTTCATCCAATACTTCCTTACAAATGGGATAGGTAATATCTCCGGCGCGTTTTACCGCTGCGCCATCAACAAAACGGTCAATAGTCTCCAGCGTAACCGGATACCCTTCCTTAAAAGCTGCGGTCATGGATGGTGCACCTTCAGGTTCCAGTCCAATGATTTTTGTTTTTGGAGAATAGATCTTAAAATAGCTTCCCACACCTGCACTAAGTCCGCCACCGCCAACAGGTACAAACAAATAGTCAATATCTGCCAGGTCGTTTAAAATTTCTACCGCGACAGTCGCCTGCCCTTCGATGATCCGCAGATCATCAAATGGCGGGATAAAAACCATATCATTGTCTTCGGTAAACTTTTTTGCCGCGATGGCACAGTCATCAAACGTGTCACCCACCAGTTTGATGTCAATATGATCGTCACCAAACATCTGGGTCTGGTTGACTTTTTGTTTAGGTGTTATGATCGGCATAAACACAACGCCTTTTACGCCAAGTTTTTTACAGCTGTATGCAAAACCCTGGGCATGGTTGCCGGCGCTGGCACATACCACGCCTTTTTTACATTGTTCGGGCGACAAAGAGCTCATCATGTTGTACGCTCCCCGCAATTTATAAGAGCGAACCACCTGCAGGTCTTCTCTTTTTAAATACACATTGCACTGGTATTTCCGCGAAAGTCGCACATTCAATTGCAAAGGCGTGCGGGTGACAATTTTTTCAAGCCGACGGGCTGCATCATTAAAGTTTAACCTGTTTAATGATGCAGCCTGCTCATTGCCTGTTATATGGATCGTTTCTTGCATGTTGTTTTTGTTAGCCTATTGAAACCGGCTTTTCTGTCTGGTGACGGAAAGTATCTTTAACTGAAGCTTCGGGTTCGGCGCCAGCTGGTTTCTGGTTTTCGGGACGTAGACTTCTTACTGTCTTTCCAGCTTGCCAAAGTTCGCTTTCCCTCAATTCCTTTAATTCAACTTCCAGTTTTTCACGGTAATCAGGCTTGCTGTTACTATCAATAGAACGTTGAGATTCTTTTCCGGAAGCAACACTTTCATACAGTTCTTTAAACACTGGAGCAGTAGCGTCCCTGAATTTTTTCCACCAGTCAAGCGCACCACGCTGGGCGGTTGTAGAACAGTTGGCATACATCCAGTCCATCCCATTCTCCGCAACCAATGGCATCAGTGACTGGGTTAATTCCTCCACAGTTTCATTAAATGCTTCGGAAGGGGAGTGGCCATTGTCGCGAAGCACCTGGTATTGTGCTGCGAATATGCCTTGTATAGCACCCATCAATGTACCTCTTTCACCGGTAAGGTCAGAATACACTTCTTTTTTGAAATCTGTTTCAAACAAATAACCACTTCCCACGGCGATACCCAGCGCGATCACACGTTCAAAGGCTTTGCCTGTGGCATCCTGGTAGATGGCATAGGAACTATTCAACCCTCGACCCTGCAGGAACATACGGCGCAGCGAAGTGCCCGATCCTTTTGGTGCAACGAGGAATACATCCACATCTGCTGGTGGCACGATACCGGTCTGGTCGTTGAATGTAATACCAAAACCATGAGAAAAATAAAGGGCTTTACCCGGAGTCAGGTGTTTTTTTACAGTAGGCCACAATGCAATTTGAGCCGCATCACTCAACAGGTAACAGATGATGGTGCCTCTTTGAAGTGCTTCCTCGATCTCAAAAAGTGTTTCACCCGGCACAAAGCCATCGCGGATCGCTTTATCCCAGGTCTTGGAATCTTTACGCTGGCCTACGATCACATTGATGCCGTTATCTTTTTGATTCAGTGCCTGGCCAGGCCCCTGTACGCCATAACCAATTACGGCTACTGTTTCATTTTTTAAAACTTCCTGTGCTTTTGACAAAGGAAATTCTTCTCTTGTTACCACATTTTCCAATGTGCCGCCAAAATTTAGTTGTGCCATTTTTTATTGTTTTAAAAGTTTAGATATTCTGGTTTATTGATTTGAAAAAACTTAATTCTTTTTCTTCGTGATTACATTGTAAATACTTCATCCTGCTTGTCCAGGTATTCATTCTCCACCACTTCTTCACCCGGTTCTTTGCGTTCAAATTCTTTCAGACGATCGTGGAAACCAATGCTTTCTTTAATAATGGCCACCCTGGCACTGCGTACAAATTCGATAAGTCCATAGGGCTCCAGCACTTTCACGAGTTTATTAATCTCTTCATTATGACCAGTTGTTTCAAATACAACATAATCCTTGCGTATCGCAACCGCTCTTGCGCCAAACTCACGAAGCAGTCTTTCTACTTTTACCTTTTCAGCGATTTCATCAGTAGACACTTTATATAGCGCCATTTCCTGCCACACGATTTCATTTTCGGTATTGTAAAATGCCCGCAGGATATCAACCTGTTTTTCGATCTGCCGCACAAGTTTTTTTACCACTTCTTCAGTTTCGTTGATCACGATCGTAAACCGGTGGATACCCTCAACCTCACTGGGTGACGTGTTCAGGCTTTCGATATTTATTTTTCGCCTGGAAAAAATCGTCGACACACGGCTGATGATACCAATCTGGTTTTCCGTGTAGACCGTTATCGTGAATTCTTGTTTTGACATGTTCCAATTTTTTAATTGCCTAATTTATTTTAACCTGATCTCACTCACACTGCAGCCCTGCGGTACCATTGGGAAAACATTATTTTCCTTACCTACCATTACTTCCAGCAGGTAAGCGCCTTTGTGGTCGATCATCGTTTTCAATGCTGCCTTTAGATCCTTTCTATCGGAGACGCTATTGCTTTCGATGCGGTAACCCTTCGCTACCTGTACATAGTCGGGACTGGCAATGTCGACAAAGGAATATCGCTTGTCATGAAACAACTGCTGCCACTGTCTCACCATACCGAGAAACTGGTTGTTCAATACCAGTATCTTCACCGGCACTTCACTTTGCATGATAGTACCAAGTTCCTGGATGGTCATTTGGATACCACCATCACCGATAATGGCGATCACCTCACGCTGCGGCGCACCAAACTTTGCACCGATCGCGGCCGGTAATCCAAAACCCATGGTGCCCAGGCCACCTGATGTGATATTGCTTTTGCTCTGGTTGAATTTTGCATAACGGCAGGTAACCATCTGGTGCTGGCCTACATCGGTCACCATGATCGCGTCACCCTTTGTAAGTTCATTTATGCTATCCAACACTTCACCCATGGACAGGATATCAGTGTCGGGATGAAGTTCTGGCTGGATGCAGGTATCCTCCTCTTCTTTCTGATAGTCTTTGAATTTTTGCAGCCATTGCGGATATACTTTTTGTTCTACAAGTGCTGTGAGCATGGGCAGGGTTTCTTTACAATCCCCCCATACAGGCACTGTTGCTTTCACATTTTTGTCGATCTCTGCAGGATCGATATCCAGGTGTATCACCTTTGCCTGCTTTGCATATTTATCAAGGCGACCTGTAACGCGGTCATCGAAACGCATACCAACAGCGATCAGTACATCACATTCATTGGTCAGTACATTGGGTCCGTAATTGCCATGCATGCCCAGCATCCCCACACCAAGCGGATGGTCTGTTGGAATGGCGCTCATACCCATAATGGTCCAGGCCGCGGGAATACCCGCTTTTTCAATAAACCGGGTAAATTCTTTTTCGGCGTTTCCGAGGATCACACCCTGGCCGAAGATCACAAATGGACGTTCCGCACTATTGATCAGGTCAGCAGCTTCCTTCACATATTCTTTCCTTACAATTGGTTTCGGACGATAGCTGCGAATATGATCACATTTTTGGTAGCCCTTGTATTCGAATTTTTGTAATTGAGCATTTTTGGTGATATCAATGAGTACAGGACCCGGTCTTCCACTCCTGGCGATATAAAAAGCTTTTGCCAGTACATGTGGAATTTCAGTTGCATCAGTAACCTGGTAATTCCATTTGGTAACAGGTGTAGTTATATTGATAACGTCTGTCTCCTGGAAAGCATCCGTACCCAACAGGTGCGCAAACACCTGGCCTGTGATGCATACAATAGGTGTTGAGTCGATCATCGCATCGGCCAGGCCGGTTACCAGGTTAGTTGCACCAGGTCCACTGGTGGCAAACACCACACCTACTTCACCTGAAACGCGTGCATATCCCTGTGCGGCATGAATGCCACCCTGTTCGTGGCGCACAAGAATATGTTTCAATTTATCATGGTAGTCATACAGGGCGTCGTAGATCGGCATGATAGCACCACCCGGGTAACCAAAAATCGTACTGACATCTTCGGCTATAAACGCTTCGAGTACCGCCTGGCTTCCGTTGATTTCCGTGCCCTGCAATCCTACAGCGTCGCGTGTAGTTTTTGCTGTGGTTTGTTCCTGCGCCTTGGTATTTATTTCAATTGTGCTCATATCATAATTTATTAAGTGAGTATCACAAAATTTCAATCGGGATTAAAGTGCTTCATCCGTCACACAGCCCTGGTCGGCTGGTTTTACAGAATTTGCATATTTATATAAAACACCTTTCGCTGCCTTAAGTGCCGGCTGCTTCCAGTCTGCCTTTCTTTTCGCGATCTCTTCCGCATTAACTTTTAGATCGATCGTATTTTTCACGGCATCCAGTTCGATAATATCATCATCATGCACCAGCGCGATCAAACCACCTTCATATGCTTCAGGTGTAATATGACCCACCACGAATCCATGCGTACCGCCACTGAATCTTCCATCGGTAATCAGCGCTACAGATTTTCCGAGTCCGGCACCGATAATGGCTGATGTTGGTTTTAGCATTTCAGGCATACCGGGTCCCCCTTTCGGTCCAACATAACGGATCACCACTACATCGCCAGGCCTGATCTTCCCGGAGTTGATACCATTGATCAGTTCAAATTCACCATCGAAAACTCTTGCCGGCCCGCTAAATTTTTCACCTTCTTTACCAGATATCTTGGCTACGCTACCTTTTTCCGCGAGGTTGCCATACAGTATTTGAAGATGACCGGTCTTTTTCAGGGGCTGTTCGGCAGGATAGATGATCTTTTGGGTCTCAAAATCCAGGTCAGGTACATTGGCAAGGTTTTCAGCAATGGTTTTTCCTGTTACCGTTAAGCAATCACCATGTAGCCATCCTTTTTGCAGGAGGTATTTCATCACCGAAGGCACACCGCCATATGCATGCAGATCCTGCATTAAATATTTTC
>JAEYOL010000040.1 GCA_023411775.1 Bacteroidota bacterium
CAGAACCACAATCTGATGCTCTAACCAACTGAGCTATAGCCACCATTTTTTGCGCTGCAAAAATAGGTAAAAAGAGGAAGTAAAAAAATAAGTTATACAGTATGTAAGTAACTCATTTTGCCGGGAAGGCGGGAAGAAAGGAAGGACAGGCTGTCAATCATTTTGAACCTCCCCGTCTCCCCGTCTTCCCGGCTATTTCAGTTATCAGAACAAGCGGGTTTTCCGCTTATCAAAAACCCTTGTTAAAAGCCCTTAAAAGCACTAAAAGCTCTGAATTTGCGTTAATTTTGGAATATGCTTCAGGCATTAAAATATTTATCGAATATGAAGAGACTTCCGATCGTGATCCTGATGATTATCGCGGGATCTTTCCTGGCATTCCAAACTATGGGAACAGGCCATAAGAATCCCCCTAACAAATATGAAGAGATACTAAGACTGGTTGGCCAAATGCTATCACAGGCTCATTTCAGTCCACAGGATATTAACGATGATTTTTCGAAGAAGATCTTCAATCGTTATATCACCGATCTCGACCCTGAGAAGAACATGTTCCTCGCAAGTGATATCGAATCTTTAAAGAAAAGGTTTGAAACAAGGATCGATGATGAGATAAAAGGCGCCCCGGTTGAGTTTTTTCTCGCTGCAGGTAAGGTCTTCAATACCCGTATGGAAGAGGCGGCAACTGTAGTACATGAAATAATTGCAAAGCCATTTGATTTTAGCATTGATGAGGAAGTGATCCTGGATGGTGATAAACTTGAACTTGCCGGCTCAACAGCAGAGATCAGGGAGCGTTGGAGAAAGAAGCTGAAGTTTATGACCCTGGAACGTTATGCCGACCTGCTCGACACGCGTGATAAAAACAAAGGGAAAGAGGGCTTTGTCGTAAAAACAGACGCAGAGCTGGAGAAAGAAGCCCGGGAGAAAGTAGTAAAAATAATGGACCGCCTGTTTGAGCGTTTTCGTTTGAAGTTTAATGACGATGATAAATTCAACGTATTTGTGAATGCCATCACCAATACTATGGATCCGCACACTGAATTTTTCCCGCCAGTTGATAAAAGATATTTTGATGAAGAGATGAGCGGTCGCTTTTTTGGGATAGGTGCGCAATTACAATACGATGAAGGAAATATCAAGGTGACCAGCATTGTGGCTGGTGCACCAGCATGGAAATCGGGCGAGTTAAAGCCTGGCGACCTGATCCAGAAAGTGGCGCAGGGTAAAGAAGAACCGGTAGATCTTACAGGTTATTCTGTTACAGATGCCGTAAAACTGATACGCGGAAAGAAGGGTACCGAGGTGAGATTGACAGTGAAGAAAGCCGATGGCTCGTTAAAAGTTGTTTCCCTGGTACGTGATGAAATTGTACAGGATGAAACATTTGCCCGTAGCGCAATCGTAAAATCTGATAATGCCAAGGTTGGCTATATATTCCTGCCGGAATTCTATGCAGATTTCGAAAACCCAAATGGCAACCGCAGCTACCTGGACGTGCAAAAAGAAGTGATCAAGTTGAAAGAGCAGGATGTGGACGGCATTGTGATCGACCTGCGTAACAATGGTGGCGGGTCACTTTACGATGTAGTACAAATGGCTGGGTTGTTTATTGAAGATGGCCCGATCGTACAGGTGAAAGCCAGGGAAGACAAACCTACCGTGCTTCGGGATAAAGATAAATCTGTGCTTTATTCAGGTCCGCTGGCCGTAATGGTCAATGAATTCAGCGCTTCGGCTTCTGAAATATTCGCCGCGGCAATCCAGGATTATGGTCGTGGAGTGGTGATAGGAAGTACGTCTACTTATGGTAAGGGTACAGTACAGCGCAATATCGGGCTCGATCCTGAAACAGGGTTCTCAATGTCAAATTCTGACCTGGGTACTGTAAAACTCACCCTGCAGAAGTTTTATCGGATCAATGGTGGGTCCACCCAGCTTCGTGGTGTAACTTCCGATATAGTATTGCCCGATCAGCTCGAGCATTTGAAAGTAAGGGAAAAAGACAATCCTGATGCTTTACCCTGGGATGAGATCAACAAATCGCCTTATTCCTCCTGGAATGCGGGATATGATCTTAAAGTGATCCAACAGCTGAGCAACCAGCGCCTGGAGAATGACCCCACTTTCAAACTGATCAAAGAAAATACAGAGTGGCTGGCTAGTCAGAATAATAAGAAATATTCGCTGCAGCTTGATAAATATCGCAAGGATCAAAAGCAGATCCGCTCCACATTTGCGCAGAACGAATCGCTGATGAAACTGAAAAACGAAAACAATATTACCCCTCTGCCTGGAGAAGTTAATCGCTGGGCCGACGATAAGAATAAGCAGGACAGATTTAACCAATGGTTGAGCAACCTGCGCAAGGACATCTATCTTGACCAGGCGGTGAAAGTGATGAATGATGTGATCAGCCAGCAAAACCTGGTAAAAGCAAAAGCGAAAGAAGAGCAGCCAAAAAAAGCTTTTTAAGAATCAAAAGTATCTGAGGTTAATTAAGTCGCCAGGCAATTGCCTGGCGATTTTGTTTTCAAGATTACAACAACAATCAGCCTGTATGCAGCCGGCTGATACTTATGTTTACCGGGCATTGATTTGAACTGGCCTGTACAGCAGGCCTGCAAAAAATCCATTGCCATCGTATGAGGGGTTTCGTTGAATGCCTGCCAGGTTGCCATTGGAAAGGTGAAAATGTCTTAATCCAGATTGCAGTGAAACTGTTTTGTTGATTTTTATTTCCACACCAATACCGTATTTGGTGGTGAAATTAAATCGTGTTCCGATCCTGGCGGTGTCGGACTCCCAGCCGGTCCCGCTCATTGGGAATTTATCAAAGCTATAGGAAGCGCCTGCTCCATATTCAAAAAAGATCTTAGCCTTTTTGAAAGCAAAAGGATACCATCTTGCAAAGGGACGGAAACCAAAACCTAAAGTGTTATTGATCTTATCGCTGAAGTGAAACAGGTTCCATCCCAGGCCGGCTGATATCCATTTTCGCAGGTTGATCATTATCCCGACCTCATTTTGCAGTGAGTTAGTGTAAGGAAATTTATAGCTAAAAGAATATCCGGCTTCCTGGTAAAATGTTACTTGCTGTTGTAAAGATGAATCTTTTTTTGTGAGAAGCAGGCAGGCGGCCATCCCTGCAGATCCCCAGACGAAACCAAAAGCAGAAGAAAGTTCCAGGGGTTTCATTCCCAGCGGATCCTGGTACCATTTAGTCAGTGGGGGGTAGAGCGACTGGCTACTGGACTCGTGGTGTTGCATAAGCAGGATAACAGTGAAACAGGGTAGTAAAACTATCCGCATATAGTTCGCTGATACATACATACTATTTTTTTTCGTGGTGGCCCTGAATGTCACGCCAAATGAAAAATTATACTTTGAGCGATGCAGTTCAGGGTTTGTCAGGCCAGCGGCATAGTTATATTGTACATTGAACATTACATTTTCCCAGCCGGCCCGAAACAACACGGTAGGCTCCCACATAATTTGAAAAGGCTTATCATAAAGGCTTTTTAATTGATGGGCGCTGAACTGTTCGACGCCTGTATCAAATGATGTATTGGTTACTTTTAGATTCACTCCGGTAAATCTGCCGCAAAAACAAACTGGACGGACTTTTTTTCATTGCTGGCGGCGATGGCGGGTTGCAAAAAAAAGTGAGTGGATTTGATTTTTGAGCGGCCGGTAAAGTGGTCGTTTTTAATTTTTCCAGTGCCCAGACCCGCGTAAGTTTCAAAATGCCATGTTTTGTCAATGTTTTTAATGTAGCCAATCATGGCTTCATAGCGACTGTAATTCATGTTTTGAGCGATGCTTATATCACTTGAGCCTATGGAACCACTTGCACCTATCGCAAAATTTTTACTGGTCATATAGGCCAGTTGTGTTTCTAAACCCACAAAATATTTTCCCGAGGCCCTCATCACATTGATATTAATATCTCCCTTTTCATAAAGTAATGGCAAAATGCGGCGCCGCAGGTACATAGTATGTGTTTTTTCTTTGGGTTTCCACGGGCACATTATATTGATCAGGAAACGTACTACCGGGCACACATGATGTTAGCGTCATGCAGCAAATGCCGGATAACAACCCAGCAAGTTGAAGGAGGAGACCTTTTTTCATAGTAATAGTTTAAGCGTGAATTATTTCAGCTTATGGAAACTGACTTGTAACTCAAACTTAAACCAGTGATTACGCGGGGTATAATTGAATTTTGCAAATGTATCCTCCTGATTTGCAATTTTCATTTGCTGGAGGGTTTTTAGCAGCAGGATACCAGATACCAGATACCAGATACCCATGCTAGATTCTAGATACCCTGGATTTCATTATTATCTACTGGTCTCAAGACACCAGTATCCAATATCCGACATCCAGCATCAATCAGTAACCCTGTCTACAGGTATCTTTCTTTCAAAATCTTCTGATGATGCATGGCATGGCCTAGGAGGATAAAGCCGAGGCCCAGCACATAGTTTGGTGCATTTGAGGAAATGCCATCGGATTGCAGCTGGTCTTCATCAAAAGAAAGGAAAAGCAATTCTGATGATCTTCTGACAACTTTAAATTCTTCCACCATTTTGTCCCAGCTTCTTGAAGCAGCATTTGCATTTGCAGCAAAAGCGTTTTCATCAAACCCGGGCAACGGGGTTTTATCCTTACGGGCAAAACGTAAAGCCCGGTAAGCAAAGACTCTTTCCGCATCGATCACGTGTTGCAAAACTTCTTTGATGGTCCATTTGTCGTCGCCATAGCGATAATCATACTTGTCATTGGGTATCGCGTCCAGGAACCGAACGAAGGAAGCGCTTTGCTTATCAAAAGCTTCAGCCAGGTCGTCTTCGGGCACATGGTTGATATAGCCGTGGAAATTGCTGGAAACGCGGGAGAGATCGGGGCGCATAGATTTTGGGTTTGGTTTGGATACATGATGCCGGATACTGGATACTCGATAAAGATAAAGAGAAACCCGGTGATGGGGTAAGATGGGTTACCTTGACACCGGGTTTTTCAAAACTTATCGTTATGGTCGTTCCTGTCTGAACAATCACATATATTCCTTAGCTTTTTACTTTAGGTTTTACTTTAGACTTAACAGGTTTCTTCACCGGCTTTTTGGACTCTGCAGATAGGGTAGAGGCCAGTTTGATCGCTTCGTATGCGTTCGCCAGTCCTCCAGTCCTGCTGAGATCAGAAAGATTGACCATCTCGCCAGTGCCCGGATCCTTGACCTTCAGCCCTGGAGACTGTGCCGATTTTTCGATCACCATCTTTACCTGGTCGGGGGTTAAGTTCGGGTAGTATTGCAGGATAAAAGCAGCCAGGCCGGCAACGACCGGAGCGGCCATACTGGTACCCTGCAGGTTTTGGTAAGTGTTGCCACCCGGAACGGTAGAATAGATCCTTACTCCCGGAGCAAACACATCCACTTCGTTCTTGCCATAATTGGAGAATGCAGCCGTGAGGCCACCAGCTTTAGGATCGCCACTTGCGCCAACTGTGATCCAGTTGGGAGCCCTGCTGCTGTCTATAAATACAGGTGTAGGGAAATTATAAGTAGAGTCCAGGTTCTGCCGGCTGTTACCTGCGGCATGTACCAACAGTACACCTTTGCTTTGAGCATATTTCACAGCCTCATCCACCCAATGCTTTTCGGGTGATACGCCCTTACCAAAACTCATGTTGATCACCTTTGCTCCATTATCCACTGCGTAACGAATAGCCAGTGCTATATCCTTATCGTGTTCATCACCATCCGGAACCGCACGTATAGTCATAATGCGTACATTATCTGCCACACCATCCATACCTACGCCATTGTTCCTTACCGCACCAATAATACCCGACACGTGAGTACCATGAAGTGCAGCTGAGTTGCTCACCATGACGTTATTATTGCCATAGAACCTGTCGTTAAAATCGTAATAGTTATCCTGTACGATCTCGTTGCGATATTCTTTCGGAGCCCTGTCAACAGTTTCGAATTTGATGATATCACCTTCCAGTTCATCGAGTATCATTTTATTGGAAATATCGTCGTTGTCATTGCCCTTGCAAATGCTATTCAGGATGGCTTTTACACGGCGGGGCTGATCAGATGTGGGAGAGTACTCTGCAAGGTCCTTGCAGTTGTATTCTTCTTTGCCAATATCACGGCGGATGATGGAATCTCCTAATTTCAATTCCTTGTACATACGTTTTACCTGCACTACTTCGAGGGGGTTGATATCACCCACAACGTCAAATTTGGCTTTGAGCCACATTTTGTATTCACGTGTCTCATCCGCCGAAAGCGTACCGGTCGCCATATCCTTTTCTTCCCACTTGCTTTTCAAACGGTGGTACACGCGGGCAGCCTCATAAGAATCTTTTTCTACGTTGCGACCATCACGTCCTCCCAGGAAGTTCCAGCCGTAAACATCATCCACATAACCGTTGTTGTCGTCATCGATACCGTTACCGGGAATTTCTTTAGGATTGCGCCAGAGAATGGGCTTCAGGTCTTCGTGGAGTGTATCCACACCCGAATCGATCACCGCGACTATAACCGGGGTGCTTTTCAAATTTTTCGATTTCACAAAGTCGTAGGCCTTATCGATGCTGATGCCAAAATAGCCGCTGTCCTTCGCGTCCATCAGGTGCCAGCCTTTGGGCACTTCTTTTCTTTGGGCAAAAGCACCCAATCCTAATGATATAGTGGTGATTATCAAAAGGGTACGTTTCATCAATCGCTTCATTATGTGCAGTATTTAATTTACAAAATTGAATAAAGTCGCGAAATTATCGCTTACCATTCATACTATTTCATATTCAAAAACCCTGCAACTCGCGGGAATTGCAGGGTTTTGGCAGATCTAAGACGGTAATTCGTCAATATTGGTTGGATAGCTCCAGCTCAACGCGACGGTTTTTAGCGCGATCTTCTGGCGTTTTTCCGTCGTTAAGGGGCTTATCGGGCCCAAAACCGACAGCCGTCACGCGACCGGCCTCAATCCACTTCGAAAGAAGATAATCCCTTACCGAATTAGCTCTTTTTTCAGACAAACGCATATTGGCCTCGTATGTGCCATCTCTGCTGGTATGACCTTCCACGGTCACTTTGATCTCGGGATGAGCTTTCAGGACTGCAGCCACTTCATCCAGAACTTTATAGGATGATGGTGTGAGATCGGCGCTGTTGACCTTAAACTGTATACGTTTGGCAGCATAATCTACTTTCTCCACAATCTCCTTTTTGATCTCTTCCGGACAGCCGTTTCTTTCCTTCAAACCTTTCACCGTGGGACATTTATCTTCTTCATCATTAACTCCATCTCCGTCCGTATCGGGAACGGGGCAACCGTTGTATCTCTCCACACCAACAATATCGGGGCATTTATCGTCTTTGTCGACTACACCATCCTTGTCGGTGTCGGGGTAAGGGCAACCATTATTTTCAAGTGGTCCGGGTATAGTTGGACACTGGTCGATCTTATCCATTAGTCCGTCTTTGTCAGTATCAGGATAGGGGCATCCGGCATTATCGGCTGCGCCAGGCACACCTGGGCATTTATCATCCGGATCAGGCGTACCGTCTTTATCTGTATCGGGGCAACCCAGTAGTTCGACCTGACCAGCAATATCCGGGCATTTATCATTTTTATCAGGAGTACCATCGCCATCCCTGTCTTTCGGTGTCAATTGAACTGATTTACCAAGATAAATTCCAAGGCTGGCGCCCATGATCTCGTGTTTATAATTGGTGGCTATGTAGTCAGCAGGCTCATAAAAATCCTTTAGCCCACGGCTATAATTTGCCGTCAGAAATACACGGCCAAATTCGAAGCCAGCAAGTCCGTTGACACCATAATCGAGGGTCGAGTATTTACCAAGGCCCTTGCCTACAGGCAGGTCTTTGTTTTCTTCGGTATTGAGACTTACATCCACTACGGTCATGTCTTTTCGCTCAAAACCGTTGTAGAAAAATGAAACGTAAGGCCCGCCACCAAGTATGAAATGTGTTTTCTTGCCCAGCCTGAGTTTGTACACCAGGTTCAGGGGCATATCAATGTAGTTCAGAAATTGTTTCCTGTTTTCAAGGAAATAGGTATTGACTGTAGAATCAGGTAGTAGGGGGCGGGTAAACGTAACGGTCGAATCTTTCAGGGTGGACTGGTATTTTCTTCCCTTGGTATAGAAAAGCACACCCGGCTGAAAATAAAAATTGGAGCGTTCCGACAGCCTGAGATCGGCCATAAAACCCACGTGGACACCGGTACGGCCGGAAAAATTATTTTGCAGCGTATCCCATCCTGGCAGGTTATTATCCTCCAAAATTTTCGATTGGTGTCCACCACCAACGATCGCGATTCTTAGTTGAGATCGGGAAATAAAGACGCAAAGACAAAACAACACAAGGAGCGGGATCCTTTTCATGGATAGCAGTTAGGGTTGAAGGATATTGTTTGGTTGTAAAAATTACAAATATTTTGCAGTTATCAAAGTGTACAACGTGTTCTGGCTGGTGAGACGGGGAGACGGGAAGAATTTATTTTCAATAAATCCTTTCCCTCTCATCATCTTCTTCAAAAGGAGCACTTTGGGAGATCATTTCAATTTGACTGCCCGTCAAAGTGCATCACTGTTCAGTATCAACGATATATTTGTCTTTCTAGTATCTACACCTCGAACTTTATTCCCTGTGCCAGGGGCAGGTTGGTGCTATAGTTGATCGTGTTGGTCTGGCGTCTCATATAGGCTTTCCAGGCATCGCTACCGCTTTCCCTGCCGCCACCGGTTTCCTTCTCACCTCCAAATGCGCCGCCGATCTCGGCCCCCGAAGTGCCGATGTTGACGTTGGCAATCCCGCAATCACTGCCGGCAGCCGACAGAAACTGTTCAGCCTCACGCAGGTTCAGGGTCATAATGGAGGAGGAGAGGCCCTGGGGAACGCCGTTTTGAATAGCGATAGCCTCGTCAATGGTCATATATTTCAGTAAATAGAGTATCGGTGCGAAGGTTTCATGCTCAACGATCTTAAAGTCGGGCCGGGCCTCAGCGATGCAGGGTTTCACATAGCACCCGCTTTCATAACCCTTCCCTTCAAGGACGCCGCCTTCCACTACAAATTTCCCACCCTCGGCTTTACAGGCTTCGATCGAATCGAGATATAATTGCACAGCTGCTTTGTCGATCAGGGGACCCACATGATTTTTTTCATCCAGGGGATTGCCGATGGAAAGTTGTTTGTACGCTGATACCAGTTTTTGTTTAACCTCCTCATAAATGTCTTCATGAATAATCAGGCGTCGTGTGGTTGTACAACGTTGCCCGGCCGTACCCACCGCGCCGAACAGTGAACCAAGAATTGCGATATCAAGATCTGCATCTTTAGAAATAATGATAGCATTATTGCCACCAAGTTCCAACAGCGCGCGACCCAGTCTTGCACCAACTGCCGCGCCAACGGCTTTACCCATACGGGTAGATCCGGTTGCCGATACCAGCGGGATGCGGGAGTCCTGGCTCATCCACTCGCCAACCTCACGACCACCGATGATCAATCCGCAAACCCCTTCGGGTACATTATTTTTTTCAAACACTTCTTTGACGATCTGCTGGCAGGCAATGCCGCAAAGCGGTGTTTTCTCGGAAGGCTTCCAGATACAAACATCTCCGCAAACCCACGCCAGCATTGAATTCCAGCTCCACACCGCCACGGGAAAATTAAAGGCGGAAATAATCCCTACGATACCCAGGGGATGATATTGTTCGTACATGCGATGGCCTGGTCGCTCACTATGCATCGTAAACCCATGCAGTTGGCGGGAAAGTCCTACAGCAAAATCGCAGATATCGATCATTTCCTGAACTTCACCATAACCCTCCTGCAGGCTTTTGCCCATCTCGTAAGAGACAAGTTTTCCCAAAGGTTCTTTGTATTGACGAAGCGCTTCCCCGATCTGGCGCACGACCTCACCGCGTTTTGGAGCAGGCCATGTTCTCCACTCTATAAAAGCTTCCCCCGCTTTTTTAACTACAGCATCATAAGCCTCCCTGTCGGCGGAAACGACAGTACCAATCAGTTTACCATCCACGGGTGAATAAGAGCTGATCGTTTCACCTTTCGAACTGATCCATTCCTCACCCGTACTTACTCCAGGGTTAGCTTCTTTAATATGTAATGTCTTCAGAAAATCCATAGCTATTTTTTTGAGCTGCAAAGGTAACTATACTTTTTGGGGTTTCCCGACGCCATACACGCCTTCACGTTGGCAACAGGGAATGCCCGCAAATTCGGGACTATAAGAATAAGGGGATTATTTTAGGGTTGAATAACCTAATTCCTAAGTCCTTCTAATATTGTTCACTTTCATTCGGGAAATCCTTATTCTTCACATCAGAGATGTATTGTTTTACAGCAGCAGTAGCCTGTTCGTGGATATTCAGGTACTGGCGAAGAAACCTGGGTTTGAATTCGGTGTTGATACCAAGCATATCGTGCATCACCAGCACCTGGCCGTCGCAGTGGGGACCGGCGCCAATACCGATCGTGGGGATATGAAGATTTTCTGAAACTTCGCCGGCCAGCGCAGCTGGGATTTTTTCAAGCACAAGTGCAAAACATCCCGCCTGCTCCAGCAATTTAGAATCGCGTCTTAATTTTTTTGCTTCTTCTTCCTCTTTAGCTCTTACGGCATAGGTGCCGAATTTGTAGATCGACTGGGGAGTAAGTCCCAGGTGTCCCATCACGGGAATGCCAGCCGATACGATCTTCCTGATCGCGTCAATGGCTTCTTCACCACCTTCCAGTTTGATACAATGCGCACCTGTTTCTTTCATGATACGGATGGCTGAAGCCAGCGCGATATCAGAATTGGACTGATAAGAGCCGAAGGGAAGATCTACGACTACCAGGCAGCGCTCTACCGCGCGAATAACGGAGGAAGCATGATAGATCATCTGGTCAAGCGTGATGGGCAGTGTTGTTTCATGGCCGGCCATGACATTACTTGCGGAATCGCCTACCAGTATGACGTCTATGCCTGCACTGTCGATGATCCTCGCGAAAGAATAATCATATGCGGTGAGCATACTGATCTTCTCACCATTGTCCTTCATTTTTTGAAGCGTATTGGTGGTTATTCTTTTTACTTCTTTGTTGACTGACATAATAGTTTAGTTACCGGTCATGAAAATAATAGCGGGTTTTTGGATACTATCCATTCATGCATCGATACAATGGTTTAATTTTCCACGCGATGCGTTTCATTGTTTACTTCTTCATACAGGGTGTGAATAAGACCATCAGCCAGACCGATCTTTGGCACAAAGATCTCATCAGCATCGGCCCAGCGCATCACGTTTATATAGATCAGCAGCGCCGGCACAATCACGTCGGCACGATCTTCCCGGAATTTGTAGAGGCTCATGCGTTGTTCGATGGTGAGCGTACTGAATTCTTTGTAGTAATCACGCAGGAGGTCTAGCGGAAGTGGTTTTCCTTCTTTTCTTTTTGAAATAGAAAAGATCTTGTTGATGTTGCCACCTGTACCGATCGCTGATACGTGGTGAAAACCTTTTGTCTTTGTTTTGATGTATTCTTTCATCTTATCCCATGTTGCTTCAGCTACCTGGTTTTTTAAAAGCCTGATAGTGCCGATGTCGAAAGATTCTTTGAAAATAAGTTTACCATCACTAAAAAAAGTGAGCTCTGTGCTACCGCCACCTACATCGATATAGAGATAAGATTCATCGCGCGTCAGCCCATCAGCAAAATGGTTTTCATTGATGAGCGAGGCTTCTTCCTGTCCGCTGATAATATTGATTTGAATGCCGGTCTCCTGCTTTATTTTTTTGATGATCTCCTGGCCGTTGCCCGCATCCCGCATGGCCGAGGTGGCGCATGCTTTCAAGTGACGCACATTGTAAACATCCATCAGCAGTTTATATGATTGTATTGTCTTGATGAGATTGGAGGCACGCTGAGGTGTAATTTCACCTTTCTCGAAAACATCGAAACCAAGCCTGAGTGGTACCCTTACGAGAGCGACTTTAATAAACTCGGGGGAGGAGGGCCGGCTGCCAGGGATCACATCACTGATCAGCAAACGAGCTGCATTACTTCCAATATCAATGGCTGCCAGTCTCAAGGTCGGTCAGGGTTTTTTTATAGAGATAATCATATGTTTTCACTTGTGAGCGGATCTTTTTCCGGGTTGACCTTACATACTCATTACTCATTTCGTTGTCGAGCAACCTGGCTTTCACATTATCCTGCAATTGTATATTGAGGATATCCTTGAGTTCCTGTTTTATTTCCTCGTTCAAAACAGGACAGGTCACTTCCACCCGGTGCTCGATATTGCGCAACATCCAATCTGCCGAAGATATATAAACTTTTTCTTTACCCCTGTTGTGAAATACCCACACTCGTGCATGTTCCAGATATTCATCGACGATGCTGATGGCCTTTACGGGGCGTTTGAATTTTTTATTTTCCGTGAGCATGCAAAATATTCCACGTACGATGAGTTTGAGTGGAACTCCTTCCCGGGCAGCTTCGTACAATTTCTCGATCATTCCTTCATCGGAAAGAGAATTCATCTTTAGTAAAATTCCACTGGGCTTATTTTTCTTTGCCTGCCTGATCTCCGCGTCAATAAGCTTATACATTTCTTTCCTGAGAATATGCGGGCTTGGAATGATGGTGATACAATTTTTTAAAGTATCGATATCGGATTTGGGGTGTTCAAGGAAATTGAATACCCGGCTTATATCATTCATTATTTTCGGATTCGCCGTTAGCAGGCAATGATCCCCGTATAATTTCGCGGTTTTCTCATTGAGATTGCCAGTGCTTACAAATCCATACAGGACGTGCTTATCTTTTACTTTTTTCCTGATCATGCAGATCTTGCCATGCACTTTCATATTGGGCATACCGATCAATACCCTTGCACCTTCTTCTTCCAAGCGATTTTTCCATTCCAGGTTAGCTTCCTCATCGAATCGCGCCCGTAGTTCCAGCATTACCAGCACATCTTTACCATTCCGCACCGCATTGATCAATGCGTTGATGATCCTTGACATGGGCGCGAGCCGGTAGCAGGTGATCTTTATGGTAGTCACGTCGGGGTCGATGGCTGCTTCGCGGATTATGTCGATGAGCGGGGCGAAGGAATGATAAGGGAGATGCAGCATCACATCTTTTTGAAGTACTACATCGGATATCCTTTGTTGCATCAGTAAGGGATGATAGAATGGTTGCTTCCTTGGCTTCCTGACCTTAAAAACCTGTTCTGGGAAATCCATAAAATCGCGGAAGTTGTGAATGCGGCCGCCGGGCAACAGGTTATCCTTTCTGCTGAGATTGAGTCGTCGGGTCAGGTATTCCAGCAGACCGGGATCCATTTCGCGATCAAATACAAATCGAACCGGTTTTCCTTTTCTGCGATTCTTCAATCCCTTCTCGATCTTCTCCATCATATTGGTGGAAATATCGTTGTCGATATCTAGTTCAGCATCGCGGGTTACTTTAAAAACATGTGCGCGGTATTGGTCGTAACCAAAATAGGAGAATATTTCCGGCAGATTAAACCGGATCACATCTTCCAGCAGGATGATGCGGAACTCTCCCGGCTTTGAGGGAAGCAGGACAAACCGGCCAATTGCCTGGCTGGGAATTTCAATCAGGGCATATTTCTTTTTGAGGGTATTGTCCTTCTTCCACATGATCACACCGAGATAAATGGATTTGTCGCGTAGATGCGGCGATTGCGGGATATTTTCGATCATCAACGGGATCACGTTAGGGCTTACTTCCTCGTCATAATATTCGCGGACGAATTCCTGTTGTTCAGGACTTAGCTCATTTTCAGTTACCAGGAAGATCTTTTGATTTTTCATCTGGCGCTGTACATCTTCCCAGATACGGGCAAATTCACTTTGCTGGTTGAGCACCATTATTTGAATGTCATCAAGAATCTGTTGCGGGTTTGTTTCCAGGTGCATGTTGACCTTACCGCTGGCCAGCAGCATTCTTTTGAGGGTTGCGACACGTACCCTGAAAAACTCATCCATATTATTAGAGAAAATACCGAGGAACCGGATACGCTCCCGCAAGGGTACGGTATGATCTGCGGCTTCCTGCAATACCCGGGCATTAAATGAAAGCCAGCTTATGTCTCGTGCATTGATCTTTGGTCTGGAGGGGTGCATCTCTGATAGTTGATGACTGTAAAGATAGTGGTGAGTGGGGAGTCGTGAGTCGTGAGTGACTGACTACCGGCTATCGACTATTGACTACCGACTCACGACTCCCGGCTATCCTCGACCTGATCCGTTTATTATAGCCGGGTAGTAACCCAAAGCTGATAAGTCCGCCGACGAGGATAACTACTGTTTGCGCGAGCCAAAGTAACCAGCCAAAGGCGACGGCAATGCTTTGTTGTAAGCCATACATCTGCATGGTGGCTTCGATCAAATAGGCATAAGCGCCGATGCCGCCGGGTGTGACGATCATGCCGATACTGCCGGCGGAAAGAACAGTGAAGGCTTCCCTGATGCCATAATGCTCGGTCTCGTGCAGTGCCTGGAAACCAATATAACCACCAGACAGGTAAAGAACCCAGATCAGCAATGTGAGGACCAGGAAACTTTTTCTTTTTTTCAAATGCCGGATGGTGCTGAGTCCCAGCCACACACGGCTCCCGATCTTTTTCAGGGCCGCCACGAGGTCCTTGAAATTTTTTCTCCGGATAAGCATCCATAGTCCAACGATTAGTAAGATGATGCCAATTATGATCAGGACAAAAACATAACCCGGAATGGCCGGTGCTTCATCTTCACCAGATTTATTGAAGATCGTTGCCATGATCTGCGAATACAAGCCTGGTTGGATAAGTAATGTGATCGCGAAAACGAGTAAAAGACAGATCGCGTCGATGAGTCTTTCAAGTATAATGGTGCCAACCAGTTTGTCGGCCGGTATTTTTTCATAGCGCGCCAGCAGGGTGCATTTTAAAACTTCTCCCAGCCTTGGAAAAGCCTGGTTGGCGAGGTAACCAATCATAACCGCAAAAAAGGTATTGACCTTATCGGGTTTATAACCCAGGGGTTCCATCAACAGGCGCCATCGAAGTGCCCTTACATAATGGCTGGTGATTAAAATGATGAAGACAGGGATAATTAGATAGAGGCGGGCATTCTTCAGGGCGCTGCGGATCTCAGCCATTTTTTCACTATCGATATCCTTTACGGACCACCAAACAAGGAAAATTCCAAGCCCAAGAAAAAAAAGATATTGGAGTAATATGATCAGCCTTTTTTTCATAGATAACTAAACTATCGCACTCCGCACTTCATAAGTTCTAAATCTTATTTCCTTCCTTGGGAAAAATTATCCAGGGTTTGAATTTTTTTGCTTCTTCAAAATCCATTCTTGCATATGCGATCACGATCACAATGTCACCCACAGCCACCTTCCTGGCAGCAGGTCCGTTGAGGCAGCATATGCCGGATCCACGTTTACCTTTTATGACATAAGTGTCGAACCTCTCGCCATTATTTACATTTACAACCTGCACTTTTTCATTCTCGATAATTTGAACCGCATCCATAAGGTCTTCATCGAGGGTGATGCTGCCGACATAATTCAAATTCGCTTCCGTAACGGTAATGCGATGAATTTTTGACTTGAAAACTTCTACCTGCATCATACAAAATTATATCTTTTGAAAAACGGTTGAGGTTCTTTTAATTCAGTAAAATATTGTCGATCAGACGCACCTCACCTAGAAATGCGGCCGCGAGTGCTACCAGTTTCTGTTCGCCATCCCATTCCTTCACAAGATCAAGGTCGCCGGCGTCCGCGATTTCAATATAGTCCACTTTAAATCCCTTTGAGGTTAAGGTTTTAATGGCTGCTAATTTTAATCCCTCCAGGTTGCCTGGTTTCAGTTGGGCTTTTATAATACTGAGGGCTTCAAATATGGCAGGTGCTTTTTCCCTATCAATAGCACTTAACCTTGTATTTCGACTGCTCATGGCCAGACCACCGGCTTCACGAAGGGTAGGGCGGATATGTAGTTCTATTTCATCTTTCATGCCTATGAGTTCAATCAGCCTTTTTATGATCATACATTGCTGATAATCCTTTTGCCCGATATATAAGCGGTCCGGGCTTGTGATATCAAGCAGGCGGTGAACGATAGTGCCAACGCCCTGGAAATGGCCTGGTCTGAACTTTCCCTCGAGAATTGTTTCGAGATGTCCGAAATCATACCGGGTGCTGAGCACCGGGCCATCGGGATACATTTCCCCTACGGAGGGTAGGAATAAAACATTGCAGCCCGCATTCTCAAGGATCTCTATATCCTTCTCAAGAGTTATGGGATATTTCTCAAAATCAACCGGATCATTGAATTGGGTGGGGTTGACAAATATGCTGCAAACAGTGAAATCATTGTTTTTACCTGCATCATGTATCAGTGAAATATGCCCCGGGTGGAGTGCTCCCATGGTTGGAACAAACCCGTATTTTTTTCCTTTTTTACGCTGGGTTTCAAGGTAAAGCTGCAGGTCAGCTGCTCTTTTAAATAGTATCATCCGGGGCCTGTTTAAGGTCTAAATTTGCCACAACTTAATTATTCCCTGCAAAAAATCGTACCTTCGCACACGTTTTCCAAAAACGATTCATTTAAACGGGAGTACATGTCAGCAAAGAAAAGGATCTTATTTATTGCCAACGAAATGTCGCCCTACCTGGAGTTGACCGAGTTTTCCGAGATTGTCAATAAACTGGCCATAAAAGCAAATGATAATGGATTTGAGGTTCGGTGTATCATGCCGAGGTTTGGAACTATCAATGAAAGACGGCATCGTCTGCATGAAGTAGTTCGTTTATCGGGTATTAATGTATCGGTTGACAATGATGATATGCCATTGCAGATCAAGGTGGCATCTCTTCCCAGCGCCCGCTTACAGGTTTACTTTCTCGAGAATGAAGAGCTTTTCAAGCGTAAGTTTATCTTCCACGATGAGAATGAAAAGTGGTTTGATGACAACTCCCTGAGGACGATCTTTTTTTGTAAAGGCGCCTTGGAAACGGTTAAGAAGTTTGGCTGGCCTCCCGACATCATTCATTGCAGTGGCTGGATGACGGGACTAATTCCTGCATACCTGAAAACCGTGTACAAAAAGGAACCGGTTTTTTCACACAGTAAGATCGTTTATACCATTGGGCAAAATACCTTTAAAGAAAAGCTGGGCAGCGATTTTGTTCAGAAGGCACTGATCCATGCTTCGCTGAAAGAAAAGGACCTGGAGGTTTATAAGGAAGCTACCAATACTGCTATGTTTAGGGGAGGTGCTACGTTTGCCGATGCGATTACTTTTGGCGCTGAAAAAGTGGATAAGAAGCTGATGGAAGAATTTTCCAAGGTACGGGGTAAAAAGACATTAGCCTATAATGAAGAGTCTGATTTAACAGAGTATTTACAACTCTATAGCGATCTTGCGGGCAAGTAATATTTAACAAACACGGCATAAACTTTTTTTGTGAAGTACAAACACCTGGCACTCGCGCTTGGAACGATATTTACCGGTTTTCTTTTTTTCATTTCCTGCAAAAAAATCAACGATTCAACCAGCCTTGGTGGCGGACTGATCCCACCCATCGACAACATACACACTTTTGATACATCGCTGGAAGTACAGGCATTTAATGACACTTTCAGTATTTTGGTTGACACCACACGCTATGGCCCTTCATTTGTTCATTACCTTGGCCAGATCAATAATGATCCATTTTTTGGTAAAACAGATGCCAAAATATATCTCGAGTTAAAACCGCCCCAATATAAATACACCTTTCTCAACCGGCCCGACAGCCTGCATATTGACTCGGTAGTGCTTGTCCTGGATTATGTTGACACTTATGGTGATACGCTGACACCCCAGACGGTAAATGTGTATGAGATCGCACCTTTCAGCGACTTCGGTGATACTTCCTATACCATTCGCAGAAGTGAATATGCTAAAGGCGCATTGCTGGGTTCACGCACGTTTGAACCGAGAATTCTGAACGATTCTATCAAAGCTTATAAGGATACTACGGCGAATCAGCTGCGGATCCGGTTGGATGATCTTTTTGGTCAGCGTCTTCTCTACTATGACACTACCAATGCGCAGGGTTGGGAGGATGCTTATTCTTCGGATTCAGTATTCCGGACAAAAGTGAAAGGATTTGCAATCGAGTCAACCAGTGGCAACGCCATCATGGGCTTCAGACTGCAGGGGGAGAATACCAAGCTTGCAATCTATTACAAGGATGATAATAACAGTACTGATCCCGCCAAGGCGGATACGGCTGTGGCGTATTTCGGTTTTGCCGCAAACCCCACTTCGGTATCGGCAAACTATATAAAAAGAGATTATACCGGTACGCCACTCGAAGCCTCGGTTGATGGTACCACCACCCCCGATGAGCTGATTTATATCCAAACCACTCCGGGTTCCTTTGCTACGGTCAGGATACCGGGACTTACGGGGCTAAGCAATAGTATCATTCACCGGGCCGAACTGATCATGGAGCAGGTGTATGATGTGCAGGATACCCTTTTCCCGCCGACCAACCTTTATGTCGATGCATACGATACTTCGGTTGATAATTACCGGACAGTACCTTACGATGTCACGATCGACTTCCAGGGGAGTTCAAATCTGGGTGATTTTGGCATTGCTCCATTACAAACAAAAGACCCGTTTGGAAATAATATCCATATCTGGCGTTTCAACCTAACCAGGTATGTGCAGCATGTGGTGAATAAGACCGAGCCAGGATATGACCTCAGGGTTTTTGCACCTTTTTATGTAAACGAATTGCACAGGCCGGGAGGATTTGGAGCGTTTTCTGATACTGTCAGCATGAGTGTAAATCAGCAGGCTGGCAAAGGAAGGGTGAGGCTTGGTGGTGGTAATCATCCTACACAGAAGATGAGACTGCGGATTGTATATTCGAAAATTTAGTGGAATCAATCTTTAATGAATTGTATCGGGTGCTATCTTTGCACCCGATTTAATTATAGCTAACCCAGAATCAAAAAGTTAAGATCAACTATGCCTTACCTGTTTACTTCTGAAAGTGTTTCTGAAGGCCACCCGGATAAAGTTGCCGACCAGATATCTGATGCACTAATCGATAATTTCCTTGCTTTCGACCCTCAAAGTAAAGTGGCCTGTGAGACACTTGTAACAACAGGACAGGTGGTACTTGCCGGTGAAGTGAAATCAAAAGCATACCTGGATGTCCAGGAAATTGCCCGTAATGTGATCCGCAGGATCGGCTATACTAAGAGCGAGTACATGTTTGAGGCAAGTTCCTGCGGTGTGTTGTCTGCTATACATGAGCAGTCGGCAGACATCAACCAGGGTGTGGATCGTAAGAAGAAAGAAGAGCAGGGTGCTGGAGACCAGGGAATGATGTTTGGTTATGCTACCAATGAAACGGCGGATTATATGCCGCTGGCACTGGATATTGCTCACAAGCTGTTGATCGAACTGGCTGCCCTGCGCAGGGAGAACAAACAAATTAAATACCTGCGTCCTGATGCTAAGAGCCAGGTTACGCTGGAGTATGATGATAACAATAAACCGGTAAGGATCGATGCCATCGTGGTATCCACGCAGCATGACGACTTCGATTCAGAGGCAAAGATGCTGGCGAAGATCAAGGCCGATATTATCAATATCCTTATCCCCCGGGTGAAATCAAAGTATAAGAAATACGCTCGCCTGTTCAACGACGATATCAAATTCCATATTAATCCAACCGGCAAATTTGTAATTGGCGGGCCACATGGTGATACAGGCCTTACCGGTCGTAAGATCATCGTGGATACATATGGTGGAAAAGGTGCGCATGGTGGCGGTGCTTTTAGTGGAAAGGATCCCAGCAAGGTTGACCGCAGCGCAGCTTATGCAACCCGGCATATTGCTAAGAACCTGGTAGCGGCCGGCCTGGCTGATGAAGTTCTTGTACAGGTTTCGTATGCTATAGGAGTGGCAAAACCGACCAGTATCAATGTCAACACATTTGGCAGCGCGAAAGTGAATTTGAACGATGGGGAGATCAGCAGGGTGGTGGAGTCAATATTCGATATGCGCCCTTATTTTATTGAGAAGCGCCTGAAGTTGCGTAACCCGATCTATAGTGAAACTGCGGCATATGGCCACATGGGCCGCGAGCCAAAAATAGTTGAAAAGACTTTTGTTTCTCCTGATGGGAAAAAAGTAACAAAGAAGGTGGAGCTGTTTACCTGGGAGAAGCTGGATTATGTGGGTAAAGTGAAAAAAGCGTTTGGTTTGAAATAATCTCACTTTAGGTAATAGGACTTACTTACTTAGAATATTCAGAAGCGAATCCGGTAAATTTATAATTGCCGGGGAGGCGGTGAGGCGGGAAGAAATAAACTTACCGGCATCCGTCTTCCCGGCTTTTTTTTTAGCGGAAGAAAAAATATTTAATCATGAGCGAGCGAAATATATGCCAGATGCTGGGGGAGAACAATCATAATTGCTTGATCAAATTTCAAATCAAATTACAATTGCCGGTGAGGCGGTGAGACGGGAAGAAATAAACTTACCGGCTTCCGTCTTCCCGGCTCTTTCTTTAGCGGAAGAAAAAAATTAGTCATGAGCGAGCAACATCTATGGCTGATGCTGGGGGAGAATAATCATAATAGCTTGATCAAATTTCAAATCAAGTTACAATTGCCGGGGAGGCGGTGAGGCGGGAAGAAACAATCTTACCGGCTTCCGTCTTCCCGGCTCTTTTTTTAGCTAAAAGAAAAAAAATTAATCATGAGCGAACAAAATCCATGGCAGGTTCTGGGAGAGAAGAAGATCTATGATAATAAATGGATCAACCTTACAGAATATGATGTGATCAATCCGAATGGAGGAAAGGGGATATATGGGAAAGTTCATTTTAAGAACCTGGCTATTGGCATTGTACCGCTCGACGAGCATTTCAATACCTACCTGGTAGGCCAGTACAGGTTTACACTTGATGCTTATAGTTGGGAGATCCCCGAGGGAGGAGGTCCACTGGCTATAGATCCACTTGAATCAGCACAGCGCGAGTTGCTTGAAGAAACAGGTTTGGAGGCCGGGAGTTGGACACCGATTTTGAGAATGCATCTTTCTAATTCTGTAACTGATGAGTATGCCATCATTTACATGGCGCGGGAGCTTAGTCAGAAGGTGGCGATGCCCGATGAAACCGAAAAGCTGGTGGTGAAGAAACTTCCATTTGAGGAAGCCTGGCAAATGGTGGAAGAGGGTCAGATAACGGATGCGATGTCGGTGGCGGCGATACAAAAGGTGAAGTGGATGCTGGAGAGGGAAAATAAAGAAAGCCAGGATCTAAATTGACTTGTATCCCGGTGGAAATATAAATTTTAATTAGCCGGGGAGGCGGGAAGACGGTGAGAATACCCTTTCCGCTTTTTGTTTTTATCGAACTAAGCCACTTGAAAATTCTTCCCGTCTCACCGCCTTACCGGCAGCAATAGAGGATTATCAGGTAATACTTATCAGCCCAGGATAAAAAAACGTTTTCCTACAGTTTTTTCCCCATGGATTTGTCAGGTAATTTTGTTACTAGATGTCAGAAGCATTAAGTGTCGGACTGGCGATGAACTCAGCCTGGCATTAAAAAACGTTTCCCTAAAGTTTTTTTCCCTTGGTTTTGTCAGGGATTTGGGTTACTAGATGTCAGAAGCATTAAGTGTCGGACGGCGATGAACTCCGCCCAGGATAAAAAAACGTTTTCCTCCGGTTTTTTTCCCATGGTTTTGTCAGGGATTTTGGTTACTAGATGTCAGAAGCTTTAAGTGTCTGACCAGCTTTTTTAATTTCGAATCGCCACCCCGTTTGAATAGCCTGAATTTTTCAACCTCCTGACATTTCTCCTGTTTAATAGTTTTTGTAGTTTCTTTGCTTCGTGAAAAATTTCAGGCACCCCCAACGCCCCAAAAAAAGCTCCCTGGTTATTGGTCCCGCTGCTGTGATCACAGCGATCGAAGCCGGACGCCAACTAGACAAAATTTACATCGATTCCAAATCTCAGGGCACAGAGATCGGCAAGGTTAAAAAGCTGGCAGCACAGCATAATATACCCATTAATTACGTACCCGCAGCCAAACTGAATAGTTTCAATATTTCTGATCACGACGGATGCGTAGCACAGATATCGAATGTCCATTACCAGGACCTCCAATCGGTCATTTCCTTTGTCGTTGACTCTGGAGAAGCACCACTTTTTTTACTCCTTGATGGGATCACCGACATACGAAATATCGGTGGCATTGCCCGTACCGCACTGTGTACTGGCGTACATGCCATCATTATCCCGGACAAAGGAGTGGGAGCGCTTAATGAAGACGCCATCCTGACATCTGCCGGCGCCCTGGAAAAGATCACGGTTTGCCGGGTCAACAGCCTTATGAAAGCTGTTGACGAACTACACATGAATGGTATAAAGGTGTTCGCGAGTGAAATGACGGCTGCTAAAAACATTTTTGACTGCAATTTTACCGAACCCTGCGCTATTGTTTTAGGCAGCGAGGAAAAAGGCATCTATCCCGCGCTCATGAAGGTCTGTGATGAAAAGATAAAAATTCCTATGAAGGGCGAGTTTGAAAGCCTGAATGTCTCGGTCGCTACCGGAATGATCTTATATGAAGCAATGAAACAGCGCATGGCGGAGGCGGGGTTATAAGACGCCGATCACTCTTTGATATTACCTTTGTCTTTTATGACTGCAAATACGATCAAAATGGTTGAATGCCCCCGGGATGCCATGCAGGGGTGGAAAAACATTATCAGCACCGATACAAAAGTGTCTTATATCAATTCCCTGTTAAAAGTTGGGTTCGATACTATTGATTTTGGAAGCTTTGTTTCACCCAAAGCTATTCCCCAGATGGCGGATACTGCCGAGGTAGTTCAACGCCTGGATCTCGGAAGCAGCAAAACGAAACTCCTTGCCATCGTTGCCAATACAAGAGGAGCAGCGGAGGCAAGCGCGTTCGATCAGATCAGTTACCTGGGTTTTCCTTTTTCTATTTCTGAAACTTTCCAACAGCGGAACACCAATTCTTCCATTGAGGAATCGTTGACAAGGGTAGAGGAAATTCAAAACCTGTGCATTAAAAACGGGAAAGAACTTGTTGTCTATATTTCCATGGGATTTGGAAACCCATATGGCGATCCTTATGATGAGGACATCGTATTTGAGTGGGTAAATAAACTGGTTGCCCTCGATATCAAGATCATTTCGCTTGCAGATACCGTAGGTCTCGCAACGCCCGGACAGGTATATGATATCACAAGTTACCTGGTTGAATCATTGCCAGGGATAGAAATTGGCGTTCATCTTCATTCCACACCGGCTAATTGGAAAGAAAAGCTGGGCTCAGCCGTAAAAGCAGGCTGTAAACGATTTGATGGCGCCCTGAAAGGAATCGGCGGTTGCCCTATGGCCAATGATGACCTCGTCGGGAATATGGATTCCGAATGGATGATAAAATATTTTGATGAATTGAACCTGCTTCCGCAGTTGGATAAACAGGCACTCGAGGAGAGTTTGAGAATGGCGGGAGAGATCTTTTCCTGATTCGATCGCGTGCTTCTAATAAAAGCAAAGATTAACTTATAAAATTATACTGGCAGCACATGGATTTCATGGTGAACTTTGAACCTGCTAAGATCCCGTTTCCCATCAATTATCGGGAGAAGATATTATTGATCGGCTCGTGTTTTACGGAACATATCGGCACCGCATTGAAAGAATCGAAATTTTCCATTCTTCAGAATCCGCACGGAATATTATTTGATCCTGTCAGCGTATGCCGTAGTCTCATTTCTTATGCAGATAATAAACGATACACTCAGGCCGATCTTTTTCAATTGAACGAGGTTTGGAATAGCTGGCACCATCATAGCCGCTTTTCCCATATTGACAAACAAGAAGCATTACGCAATATGAATGCTTCGCAGGAGAAAGCTCATGAGTTCTTAAAGATGGCCGACTGGATCATTATTACGCTGGGCTCGTCATTTTATTACCTGCTGACCGACCAGGCGGTAAGGACCGGTGAAATGGCTGACAATACAATTTCGGCTACTGGTAAAGCTGGTGTTGCGAACTGTCATCGTGCGCCAGCCCAATGGTTTGAAAAATACCTGCTGACCATACCCGAGATCCTGGAGTCGCTTGATTTGTGCGTCCACCGTTTACTTCAGTTTAACCCGAAATTAAAAATCATTTTCACTGTAAGTCCAGTGCGTCACCTGCGCGACGGAGTGGTGGAAAACAACCGTAGCAAAGCCCGGCTGATCGAAGCCGTGCACCATATGGTGAATAAGTTTGACCGGCTTTATTATTTCCCTGCTTATGAACTGGTGATCGACGTTCTCCGCGATTACAGGTTTTACGATATTGACCTGGCACATCCGAATTATATGGCTACCGATTTCGTCTTGCAGAAATTCGTCGATTGTTGCCTTGATGATGAAGCAAAACTGTTGATGGAGGAAATGAAGAAGATCAGCCTTGCCCGCAAACACAGGGCTTTTCAGCCAAATACAGAAGCCCACCGCCAGTTTTTGCGATCCAGCGCGGCCAGGGCAAAATCGCTGCAGGATAAATACCCGTTCCTCGATCTGACAGAAGAACTGGATTATTTTAATTCAGCACAGTCGATTAATGAATAACCTTGTAGATCGTTTTGGTATAATAATTTTCACCCGGCCGCAAAATTGTGTTGGGAAAGGAAGGGATATTGATCGCATTCGGATGTTTTTGCGTTTCAAAACAAAATCCTGAAAATGGCCCGTATCGGTTGCCATTCTTACCGGCCATCGGTGCGATCCATTTGCCCGTATAAAAATGAACAAGGGGTTCGGTAGTATAGACTTCCAGTTTTATTTGTGAACTTTCAGAATATGCTTCAGCAGCCAGCGTACAACTTTCATCATTTTTATCCAGAACAAAACTCTGATCATATCCATCTGCAGCATCCCAATCCTTATCGATACGTTTAAGTTCCCTGAAATCATAATGATTTCCATCCACCGGAATTTTATTTCCTGTCACCACAAAATTATCATCTTGCTCAAGAAAAGTAGAGGCGTTGATCTTTACCTGCTGCGACCCAATATGAACCTTGCCATCCAGGTTGAAGTAGCTGTGATGGGTGAGATTGACAGCAGTTGGTTGATCAGCCGTGGCGAAATATTCGTAGATAAGTTCATCATCATCGGTAAGTTCAAAATGTATTAACGCTTCCAGGTTGCCCGGGTAACCTTCTTCGCCATCGGGGCTCAGGTATTTCAGTCTAAGTTGTTGATCATTTCCTGATTCAAATTCCCATACTTTTTTGTCAAATCCTTCGATACCACCATGGAGATGATCGTTGCCTTTGTTCCTGGCAACAGCATATTTTTTTCCATCGATATGGAATTCACCATTCTTGATCCGATTACCATATCGCCCAATGGCCGAACCGAAATAGGGATATGCGGCGAGGTATTCCTCAGAAAGATAATCTTCCACTTTGTCAAAACCCAGCACAATATCCTGCGATCCAAATCCTGGATTTCTCAAAATGAAAGAAGTGATAATAGCTCCATAATTTGATATGCTAACACTGGTGCCTTTCTCGTTTCTTAAGGTGAATAAGTAAATTCCTTCACCATTTGTATGCGTAAAGCAGTATTGACCGTTCAGGTTTTTCATTTAGTTTCTTAAGATTTGTCTTCAATGTCTTTTGGTGATGACAGATAAGGATTATTCCTAACTTCAATTTTTAAAAATAGGACATAGCAATGACAAAGAAAGAGCTCGCTGAAAATTTTCGCAAACGATTTCACAAGGATCCCGAGTTTTTTTTCTTTTGCCCAGGGCGGGTAAATCTTATCGGAGAACATATTGATTACAACGGAGGCAATGTTATGCCATGTGCTATTTCCATGGGGACTTACCTCGCCGTTTCAAGAAATGTCGATAAGAAGTTGCGGTTTGAATGTCTGAACTTTCCTGAAACGGCTGAGCTGCATCTACAGACCTCTTATTCCAAAACAGGCAGGGAATGGTTTAACTATCCTCTCGGTGCTATTCATCAATTGTTGCAGGAGAATCATGTCATATCCGGGCTTGATATGTTTTTTTACGGTGACCTTCCCATCGGAGCCGGGTTGTCATCTTCCGCATCGATAGAGATACTAACCATGTATGCACTCAATGAAATTTTCGGTTTGAATATTTCAAAGATCTCGATGGCCAGGTATGGTAAAAAAGCTGAAAATGAATTTATCGGTGTCAACTCTGGTATCATGGACCAGTTTGCTGTGGCGATGGGAAAGAAAGATCATGCGATCCTGCTTAATTGCGACACGCTTAACTACGAATATCTTCCCTTCCAGATCGGCGATCATGTCCTGACGATCATCAACAGTAATAAGCAAAGAACCCTTGCTGATTCGAAGTATAATGAACGATTTGCAGAATGTGGACAGGCACTGAAGATCTTAAAACAGGAACTGGATGTAACTGATCTTTGTGATATCAGCTTGGCCAGGTTTCAGGAGCATGAACATTTATTGCAGGACACAGTTTTGCAAAAACGCGTATTGCATGTCGTCACCGAAAACGAACGGGTACAACAGGCGAGAAGTGCTTTACTAAACGGCGATTTAAAAAAATTTGGTCAGCTGATGCATGAGTCACACCAGTCCTTAAAAGAACTGTATGAAGTTTCAGGAACTGAACTGGATACCATCGTCGAATTTTCGAAATCCTATCCTGGTTGTATAGGGGCAAGAATGACCGGCGCCGGCTTTGGCGGCTGTGCGATCGCCCTGGTGAAAAAAGACGGGTTTGAAGATTATTCCATTAAGCTTAGCCAACACTACAAAGAAAGGATCGGGTATGAAGCGGAAGTTTTTGCTTCCGGAGTGGGGGATGGGGTGAGAGAGTGTGGCTAGAAGCTGGGTGATGGATACTGGATCCAGTGTGGTGGATGCCCCCAATTACAAATTCCCAAATCCGAATTTCTCAGTGTATCCTATCACCCCGTACTTCCATACCCTCCATCACACCTGCTTCATATTCCAGCCATTCTTTCCAGCGTTGCCGCACCTTATTTTTGTCGATATAGGTTTCTGCCAGGTCAATAAAGAGGGTATAGTGCCCGGCTTCGCTTTCCATGAACCTGCGATAGAAGTTTCGGAGATATTCGTCGTTGAGCCCGTCGCTCAGGCGTTTGAATCGTTCACAGCTGCGGGCTTCGATCAGGGCCATCATCAGTAATTTGTCGAGAAAACGGTCCTCAGGGCTGCCGCCTTTTTTCTCAAATTTCAATAACTCATTCACATACAAATCTTTACGCTGTTTTCCGAGTTTTAAATTGCGTTTTTGTAATTCGGCCAGGACCAGCCGGAAATGTCCCCATTCTTCAGTAACGATAGGGGCTAACTCGTTCACCAGCTTCTCTTTATCGTTGTATCGCTGTACCAGCGAAATGCAGGTCAGCGCGGCCTTTTGCTCGCAATAAGCATGGTCGGTAAGTATTTCCTCCAGTGATTTTTCGGCCAGGTTTACCCATCTTGGATCGGTGGGAAGCTGCAGGCCCAGTATATTGCGGGTATCCTCTGAAAATTCCATCCCGCAAAAATAGGCCGGTAAACGTGAAAACGGGTTAATTTGCCCGTTGGCAGGCAATTTTGACCCTGCCATTCTTTGCCGGTAAGGTTAGTTGCCTTACCTTTGCCGCCACAAAATATTTAGGATAAAAATCGGATGAAATTTTAAAAAAGACAAAGATGCCTTTAACAAAAGAAAAAAAAGCAAGCATTTTCAAAGAATTTGGTGGTTCAGCTACTAACACCGGATCGATTGAAGGCCAGATTGCTCAACTGACAGAACGCATTAGCCAGATCAGTGAGCATTTGCAACAAAACAAAAAAGATTTTTCAACTCACCGCGGCCTGATGATCATGGTTGGTAAACGCAAAAGTCTTTTGAATTACCTGCAAAAACAAAACCTTACCGGTTACCGTCAACTGATCGAAAAATTAGGCATCAGGAAATAAGGCACTGCCCCTGTTGAGGGGAGTTAGGAAGTCTTTTATTCTGAGGTCAGTCTGAAAAAAGATCAGCATCTATATAAACGATATTCCCAACCTCTTCACTGACGTTGGGAATAACTGTTTTTGGTACCGGATATTTTACCACCATTTTGCTGCGCCCCGCAGCCTCATTCTTTCAATTTGCAGGTCCAAAATTGCTTGCATTAAATTTCGAAAACTATGTTACAACAACCTATTCGTAAAACATTTGATATAGGCGGTGGCCGGATGGTCACCATTGAAACCGGCCGGCTTGCCCGCCAGGCCGACGGTGCAGTTACCGTTTCCATGGGCAATTGTATGCTGCTTGCTACCGTGGTGGCAACCAGGGAACCTAAAGAAGGTCAAAGCTTTTTCCCACTGTCTGTCGACTACCAGGAAAAATTTGCATCTGCCGGTCGTATCCCCGGCTCATTCTTCAAAAGAGAAGGTCGCCTCAATGATTATGAGGTGCTGGTAAGTCGTCTGATCGACCGTGCACTCCGTCCATTATTTCCGGATGATTATTTCTGCGAAGTGCAGGTACTGGTTTCACTGATCTCCAGCGACGACCAGGTACTGCCCGATGCACTTGCCTGCCTGGCAGCATCAGCGGCCCTTGCTGTATCAGATATCCCCATCAAAGAGATCATTTCTGAAGTAAGAGTGGGACGAGTGAACGGCGAACTGAAGATCAATCCAAGTCGCAACGAAATGGAGAACTCCGACATTGACTTTATCGTTGCCGCTACTGAGAAAAACCTGATGATGGTGGAAGGTGAAGCCAAGGAATGCAGCGAAGCGGAATTGGTGAATGTACTCCAGGTAGCACATGATGCGATCCGACTACAGGTAAAAGCCCAGGAAGAGCTTCGCGCTTTGAAGGGTGTTACAACCAAAAGAGATTATCCCAAGCCTGAGACTGACCCTGCGCTGGAAGAAAAAGTAACTGCTTTTGCAAAGCAAAAAGTCTACGAAGTAGCCAAAGGTAAATTCAGCAAACACGAACGCAGTGAAAAGTTCTCTACTATAAAGGATGAACTAATAGAGCACCTCAAAGCTGGCCTGCCAGAAGGAGAGGAGTTGCCTGACCTGACTAAGAAACTTGCTAGCAATTATTACCACGATTTGCAGTACCATGTTGTTCGCGATATGATACTGGACGAGAAAGTCCGCCTCGATGGCCGTGGTCTCGAAGACGTTCGCGCTCTGGATATGGAGGTGGACGTTCTTCCTTCACCTCACGGATCATCCCTTTTTACACGTGGCGAAACGCAATCTCTTACTACAGTTACACTGGGTACCGCCCTCGACGAACTGTTGGTTGAAAGCGCTGCTAAATCAACTGAATCTAAATTCTACCTGCATTATAATTTCCCTCCGTTCTCTACTGGTGAAGTGAAAATGATGAGGGGTCAGAGCCGACGCGAAGTAGGTCATGGCAACCTCGCCATGCGTTCGTTGAAGCAGATGATGCCCCAGGATGACTTCGCATACACAGTGCGTGTGGTTAGCGACATTCTCGAATCAAACGGTTCGTCGTCGATGGCTACCGTTTGTGCAGGATCGCTGGCACTGATGGACGCTGGTGTTCCCATTCCAAAACACGTATCGGGCGTAGCGATGGGATTGATTACAAAGGATGATAAATTTTCCGTGCTGACAGATATACTCGGCGATGAAGATCACCTGGGTGATATGGATTTCAAAGTGACCGGCACCAGGGATGGTATCTGCGGTGTACAGATGGATATCAAGGTGGATGGTTTGAGCATGGAAGTAATGCAGCAGGCCCTGGATCAGGCACGTCGTGGCCGACTTCATATCCTGGATGCGATGTACAACTGCATACCGGCTCCAAACGCAGATGTGAAAGAGCATGCTCCGCGCATGGTGAAGATGTATATCGATCGCGAATTCATTGGTGCCGTGATCGGACCAGGCGGAAAAGTGATACAGGAAATGCAGCGTGAAACCGGAACGACCATCAATATCGAAGAGAAGAACAACAGGGGAGAAGTGAGTGTATTCGGTGTTAATAAGGAAGGTGTTGATCGCGCGGTTGCTATTATCAAGGGAATCGTAGCTGTACCTACGGTTGGCGATGTTTATGATGCTACTGTAAAATCCATCATGCCGTTTGGAGCATTCGTTGAATTCCTCCCGGGCAAACAAGGATTGGTACACATTTCTGAAATAAGCTGGAAACGTCTCGAAACACTGGAAGGTATCGTACGTGAGGGTGACACGTTCAAGGTGAAACTTATCGGTACAGATCCTAAATCAGGTAAGTTTAAACTTTCCAGGAAAGCGTTGATTCCAAAACCCGACAGCAAACCAAGAGAAGAATCACCAAAAGGTGAATAAGGATATTGTCGGTAGATGATATCGAAGGAATTGGGGTGTGACTGAAATGCAAATTTAAACTGCCAATCAGCACCGATGGTCGACAGACCAGGACAACCCAATTCCTTATTTTTTTATACCATTCCAATTACATCAGTCACGAAGCGGGTTTGACTTCGTTGATCTTATTGTCAATTTAACAAGTTCTTCCTGATGAGTCGCTTTGTACTAATCGAATTCAAGGGTATTTCGCAGGAGCAATCAGATATTTTAATCGCTCAATTAAATGAAGCCGGGTTTGAAGGTTTTGAAGAGACGCCCGGAAATCTAAGAGCCTATATTGATGAAGCAGGTTTTGATGAAATTATTATAGGTGAACTTGCGAAAGCATCAGGGATCAGCTTCTCAAAAAGCATTATTGAGGAAACGAACTGGAATCAGCTATGGGAATCGAATTTTGATCCAGTTGTAGTAGATGATTACGCTGCGATTCGCGCCGATTTTCATGAGCCGATTCAAAACGTCACTCATGAGATCATTATCACACCTAAAATGAGTTTTGGCACCGGCCACCATGCTACCACAAATCTAATGATCCGGCAAATGAAAGAGCTGGACCTGCATGGGAAAACTGTTTTTGATTTCGGTACGGGTACGGGTGTGTTGGCGATACTGGCGGAGAAAGCAGGCGCCAGTAAAGTGCTGGCTGTCGACAATGACCAGTGGAGTTATGTCAATGCTATGGAGAATATTGAACGGAACAAGTGTATAAAGATTAGCATTCAACTTGCCGATACACCAGACCCCAATCTTCAATTTGATGTCGTATTGGCCAACATTAATAAAAATATAATCCTTACCCACCTTCCTATATTGAGTAAACAAATCCGGCAGGGCGGTTGTTTACTGATCAGCGGTTTACTTGCCAGCGATGAGGTTGATATTTTATCTGCAGTCAGAAGGGAGGGTCTGAATGTAGTCAAAAAGGCAGAGAGGGATAATTGGCTGGTATTTAAGCTTGCACCGTAATTTGTGCAGTTTTTATGTTAAATTAACGTAACCCGCTAACTTGTTTTTTTGTATTTTCGTCATTCAACATCAACCCGAATAATTCTATGAATGAACTATTAGTTATAGTTCTGGCATATCTGATTGGCAGCATTCCCACGTCTGTATGGGTGAGCCGATATTTCTTCAGTATTGATATTCGCGAATATGGTAGCGGCAACGCCGGTGCTACCAATACATTTCGTGTCTTGGGTCCCAAATGGGGAACGGTGGTGATGTTGGTAGATATGTTGAAAGGTACCGCCGCAGTCTACCTGGTTTTACTTCTTCCCCAATACGCAGATAATGAAACTTTATTTCTAAACCTGCAGATCTGCCTGGGTCTTGCTGCCGTTTTGGGGCATATTTTCCCAATATGGGCTGATTTCCGAGGGGGCAAAGGTGTGGCCACATTGTTTGGTTTGGTTTTGGGTATTTCACCCTGGACCGCATTATCCTGCTCCGGGGTATTCTTACTCGTGTTGTTCCTGACCAGGTTTGTATCATTAAGCTCCATCATGGCGAGTATCGCCTTCCCGATATTTATTCTTGTTATCTTCAATGTAGACAATCCTATATACCGGGTATTTGCCATTGCCGTTGCGCTGATGGTCATTCTTACACATCAGAAAAACATTGGGCGCCTGCTTCGCGGCAGCGAAAGTAAAGTGCCTGTACTTAAACACCGCGATCGCCGTCGTCAGCGTCGCCGGGAAAACGCTTCCTGATATTTTGCACCGGGAAATGCCGTAATTTTCATGTAGCTTTTAAAGCCGGGTTGTATTTTTTTGGTACAATGTTGGATTTTAATTTAAAAACATATTTTTTATGATTCGCAATTTTTTTCTGGTAGCACTTGTATCAGGTTTACTGATAGCTTGTTCTACAAACTCCATAACCGGTCGCAGCCAGGCGAAACTCCTCCCTGAATCAGAGTTACAGGCGATGGCTGTGCAGCAATACCAGCAATTCCTTTCGGAAAATAAAGTGGTAAGTTCCTCCGCCAACCGTGATGCGGAAATGGTTGCCCGCGTAGGTAAGCGTATCACACAGGCTGTTGAACAGTTCTACGCACAAAAAGGATTGTCGAGTGAACTGGAAGGTTATCAATGGGAATATAAGCTGGTTGACAGTAAAGAGGTCAACGCGTGGTGTATGCCCGGTGGTAAGATCGTAGTATATACCGGCCTATTGCCTATCACTCAAAATGAAGCTGCACTGGCTGCTGTAATGGGCCATGAGGTTAGTCACGCGATATTTTATCATGGTAATGAAAGAATGAGCCAGGGACTTATACAACAAGGACTTGGTACTGCATTAAGCATTGCTGTGGCAAATAAACCACAGGCTACACAAAACATATTTATGACCGCATTCGGTCTAGGAAGCCAGGTAGGTGTATTACTTCCTTTTTCTCGTAAACATGAACTCGAAGCAGACAGGTATGGGCTGATTTGGACAGCGATGGCAGGATATAACCCCCGCGAAGCAGTTGCATTGTGGGATAGAATGGAAGCAGCGAGTGGCGGACAGAAGCCGCCTGAATTTCTTAGTTCTCACCCTTCTGAAGGTAGACGTAAAGAGCAATTGGAGAAATATATGCCTGAAGCGCTCAAATATTACAAGCCGGTAGGTAGTAAATAATAGATTTATATCAACTAATCCCGTCCAAATGCAGTCTGGACGGGATTTTTATTGCATAAACCACCCCCTTTCCCCTCATTTTTACCTATCTTTGCACTCCCATTAATGAAAACTCTGGCAATGGATGCCCCGAGCCGGCATAATTGTCTGAAACTCTTTAAAATAACTTGAAAGTATGTCTCAAACAGTATTTGAAAAGTTACAACTGGCAGACGAAAAAAATCTTCTCATTCAGGGTTTGCCTTCCTCCATCGAAAAGCAGTTTAGTAAATTATCCTTCGCAAAGAACATGACCCCGCTCCTTAAGAACCGGAAAATTGATTTTGCCCTGGTTTTCGCCGTCAATGAAAACCAGTTAAGCGGGATATTAAAAGAAGTAATGCCCTCCTTAAAAGAAGAAAGCAAATTCTGGGTAGCTTATCCAAAGGTTACTTCCAAGATCGTTACTGACCTGAACCGTGAATGTAGCTGGAATTGCATAACCTGCGAAGGTTATGAAAGTATCGAACGCGTGGAACTGGATCATGTATGGAGTGCCATGCGGTTTGTTAGGGGAGAAGAGAAAAATGAAGTCAACGTCTCAACCAGGAAAAGGCAATCAGCCGCTATCGCCGACTAATTTTTTGTCATAAACTTATTTAGGTTTGTTGTTTCTACAACAAACCTTTTTTTATGTCCTTTCTTAATATCGAAATAAAAGCTTCCTGTGCCGACCCTGATCACGTGAGACGTTATTTACAGGATAATAATGCCTCCTTTAAAGGTGTAGACCACCAGGTTGACACTTATTTTCACACCAACCATGGCCGGTTGAAATTGCGGGAAGGGCGTATTGAGAACAATCTCATTTACTACCAACGTAATGACCAACATGGTCCCAAAAGCTCACATTTTAATCTCGTAAAGTCAGAAGATCCGGCAGGATTGAAGGAAGTATTGTCAAAAGCGATGGGCATTAAAGTTGTCGTTAGAAAAAAGAGGGAGATCTATTATATCGATAACGTCAAATTTCATATCGATGAAGTCGACGGACTCGGATCATTCGTAGAAATAGAAGCTGGTAACTTGCTTGCGGATCTCAACAGGGAGCAATTGCAGGCCCAGTGTGACTATTACATAAAGGGTTTGGGTATCAGGAAGGCGGATATGCTTGATAGATCATACAGCGATATGCTGGGCATGAAGGCATGAGCTGCGATCAGCACTGGTAAGTTATCTTATAATTACCGTTCCCATTTTTCGGGTAATACCGATCTCGGCTTTTTTCAAATGCTCATGTGTCTGGTGAAGGATATCGTATTCTTCAGGGGTATGCGTTTTTTCCATGTCTACCTGGTTTTCAAGTAGCATTCTTTTTATTTTTCGAAGCTTGAGATAATTGATGACCGATTCTACTTCCTCATTGGTTTTATCTTCATCCATTTTTAAGAATCTAAGCAATTCTTTATCGTTGTCTTTAGCGATGGTACGCATAAAGTCCTCGTAGCTTTGTTCAAACAATTGCTTTTGAAATCCACTGTCCTGGCTGAATTCGGTACGCCACCGCTCGCTTTCTTCATAAGGAAAATTGAGCAGCGAAACGGCAAATGTGCTGAGCCGGGTGTCGGGATGATAAATGAAAAAATTCTTTTCGGGAGCGGCCTGGTTTCGCAAGAGCGTTTCGCGGAAAGTATTGAGCAATGCAAGCACATCCTGGTTGTCGATCAGGCTCTCATCCACCATCTCTTCGAAAATATGTTCGGCCACCAGCGTCTGATCATCCCATTTCCTTATCCCAAATTCCAGGAGTATTCTCGCCAGTTCCCGCTCCTGCAATTCATCTTTAAATAAGAGGTTATACGTGGCATCATCATAATTTGTCTCCTCCGCCTGCCTTGCATTTTCTTCATGTTTTTTCGCTTCATCAAATGGAAGCTTTCTTTCCTGGGTGGCGATCCTGTCGCGAATAAATTTGTTGACCAGCGAATGCAGACCCGCCTCATCAATCTTCAGGATCTGTGCGCATTGCTTGATATAATCCTGCTGTTTAGTAAAGTCCTCGGCTTTATTGATCCGCGCGATCGTTTCAGCCATGCGACTCACTACCTCCGCTTTTTTTACCGAGTCGTTGCCCACATCTTTCAACGCTACTTCCAGTTGAAACAGGATAAAGTCTTTTTTATGCTGCTGTACAAACTGGGTAAATGCGGAGGCGCCTACTTTGTTTACATAACTATCCGGGTCTTCTTTATCGGGGATCAGCACAAGTTTTACATTCAACCCTTCTTCCAGCGCGAGGTCAAGTCCGCGCAGCGCCGCCTTTACGCCCGCTGCATCGCCGTCATAAACGATAGTGAGGTTGTTTGTGTATTTTTTTATCAGGCGCAACTGATCTGGTGTAAGCGAAGTACCACCAGAGGCAACCACATTTTCTATACCGGCCTGGTGCAGGGATACGACATCCGTATAACCTTCAACCAGCAGACATTCATCCGCTTTATCTATCGCCTGTCTTGCCTGGTATGAGCCATAAAGAATTTTGCTCTTTACATAGATTTCGTTTTCAGGGGTATTGATATACTTTGGCGCCTTATCGTTTGATTTTAAAATGCGGGCGCCAAAACCCAGCACTTTCCCACTGTGATTATGAATAGGAAAGATCACTCTTCCCCTGTAGTTGTCCGAAAGTTGCTCGTTGCGCATGGCCACCAGGCCGGTTTTCAGCAGCAGATCTGCATTGAATTGTTTGGCCAGTGCCTCCTTTGTAAAAGCATCTCTTTGCTGTGGTGAGTAGCCTAGTTGGAACTTGCGAATGATCTCTTCGCGGAAGCCGCGTTCCTTGAGATAGCTCAGCCCGATATCCTGTCCTTCTTCCGTTTCAAACAGAGATCGTGTAAAGAATTGCTGCGCGAAATTATTGATGATAAAAAGGCTTTCGGCTGATTGCTGTTGCTGGCGCTGCTCATCTGTTGCGAAAGTCTCTTCAACTTCGATATTGTATTTCTTCGCCAGCCATTTGAGCGCTTCTACATAGCTGTACTTCTCGTGTTCCATCACAAAGCTGATGGAATTGCCGCTCTTGCCACAACCAAAACACTTATAGATCTCTTTACTGGGCGACACCGTAAAAGAGGGCGTTTTTTCATTATGAAAGGGACAAAGGCCCAGGTAACTGGCGCCCCTTTTTTTAAGTTTCACAAATTCACCTACGATGTCTACAATATCAATGTGACCCAGGATCTGCTGTATCGTATTTTGAGAGATCATCTTACTGCTACAAAGGTTTTAAACCTTTACCCATGCCTGTTTTTTATTGCTTTCCAGTATTCTTTCACAGATCAGCAACTCGCGATAACCATCTTCAAAACTGGGGTATGAAGGTCGGCCGGGCTGCTTGCCCGCCGCTACTGCCTGGTAAACTTCTTTAAATAATTGTTTCGAGGTATCGGGGAACCCTTCATTATGTCCACCCGGAAAACTCATGATTGCGCCGGCTTCGGGATAGGCCAGGGAAGGATCACGCATAATAGTTTGATTGTATCCATCGCGATTGCCGACCCATACCGAATTGGGTGCTTCTGAATTCCAGGCAAATGTCTTCTTTGATCCCGAGATTTCCAGCCTCAATTGGTTTTTGCGACCTGCTGAAACCTGGGAAACCGTGATGGATCCCCGACTGCCATTATCAAACCGCAAAAGTACGTTAGCATGGTCTTCGGTGGTAATGGGCACATCAGCATAATCTTCCGGCTTTAGCATTTTCCCGGAATAAGTTTCCACCGGCTTCAATGGCTTTTTCCTTGTTTTATGGATCGTATTAAAGTCGGCCATTACTTCTGTTGTCTTAAGGCCGGTAATATATTCCAGGATATCCATCAGGTGTGAACCGATATCAGCGATGGCACGTGAGTCGCCAGACTTGTCGGGTTCAAGTCGCCAGTTATAATCTGTTTCATAAAACAACCAGTCCTGAAGGTAAGACCCGAGTATCGAGTAGATATCACCGAGATCACCTTTTTCCCGCATAGTCTTCATCTGGCGCACCAGTGGATAGTAGCGGAGGTTAAAATGAACGGCATTTACCAATCCGGTTTTCTTTGCGAGTGTAACCAGTTCTTCTGCTTCATGAAGATCCTTGGCCAGGGGTTTTTCACAAACAACATGTTTGCCTGCCTCCAGTGCGGCCTTTGATTGAGGGTAATGTAAAAAATTGGGTGTGCAGATATGAACGCTGGTAATATCATTCATTGCCAGTAATTCGTCGAAGGTACAGGCACGTTCAATACCCAGCTGGGCGGCTTTGGTTTGGGCGAGTTCTGCCGTTGCTTCGCAAAGCGCCGCCACTTCAATATTGGGTAATCTTCTTAGCGCTTCAATATGCGCGGGGCCAATAAAACCGGTGCCAACCACACCAACTTTAATTTTTTCCATTACAGATCTTTTTTTTGAATTATATTATGCCGGCTGCCAATACACTAAAATCTAAGTGGAAGGACCGGGGTCAATAAAATTACAGGATATTGCCCTTCAGAAAATATTTTTTTAGCCCATTGTCGCCGGTATCAATACTGACGCCAATTACATGAAATAGGCCTTGTTTATGAAGCCCCATACAATGCGATGCCGGCTTGTATCAAATATCTTTGAGTAACTTCATTCGTAATAGGCCATTTCTCAAATTCCAGGTAAAGTTTATGATAGGTATTCAAAAATATGGACGATGGTTGGGGGTGATATCCATTCTTGTCATTTCTGTGTTTTTGTTAACCAAATGTATCAGTAGTGGTAAAGATAAAGACCAACAAGATCCAGGCGAGGACGCAAGTGGAAGGAAGGTGAACTTCAGCCAGTTTACCGGTTCTGCCGTTTGCGCGGGCTGCCACCAGGATATATATGAAAAACATTTAAAGACCGGCCATTTTCTTACATCACAACCCGCGCTGGAAGAATATATCCGCGGTCATTTTGAGCCAGGGAAAAACGAATTTGTATATAGCCCCTTGACGAAAGTGGTGATGGAAAAACGTGATAGCGGGTTTTACCAGGTTGTGTACCAGGCTGGCCGGGAGAAAATGGCACTAAGGTTTGATATTGTAACTGGCTCGGGCGCAAAAGGCCAGTCTTACCTGTACTGGTCAAACAATCGCCTTTTTCAAATGCCGCTTACTTACTATTCTATCGCCGATCAGTGGGCGAACAGCCCCGGCTTCCCGCATAAGGTTGTGCTGAACCGCCCTATCACATCCCGCTGCCTGGAATGCCATGCCACCTATGCAGAGCTAGTTTCTGAGCCGGGTAAAGAGCCCGAGGAGTTTGATCGCAATAAAATGCTGTTCGGAGTGGATTGTGAAAAATGCCATGGTCCGGCGGCAGGACATGTTGAATTTCATACAGCCAATCCCGGCGGAAAACAGGCGCGGCAAATCATCAACCCGGCTTCCCTGACGCGTCAGCAAAACCTGGATCTCTGCGGCATGTGTCATGGTGGTGCCTTAAAAAAAACAAAGCCATCATTTGGGTTTGTGGCAGGTGATTCCCTGGCTGATTTTTTCGAACTAAAAGATCTTGCAAACGCCACACCTACATTTGACAATATCGATGTTCATGGCAACCAAATGGGGTTGCTGAAGGCAAGTAAATGTTTTACCCAAAGCAATATGACCTGCAACAGTTGTCATAGCAGCCATGAAAATGAAAGAGGAAACAAAAGGCTTTTTTCCCAGCGGTGTATGAGCTGCCATAAGCCTGATCATGATAATTTTTGTAAAATGGCCCCAGGCCTCGGGACTACTATTACCAGCAATTGTATCGATTGTCACATGCCATTACAACGATCCAGGGCTATTACACTCGACCTTCCAGGTTTAGAGGTGCCCGTGGCCGCATCTGTGCGTTCGCACTTTATAAGCATTTACCCCGATGAGGTAAGAAAGTTTTTAAACGAAAAGAAATAGGAGGGTAGGGGCTCCGCTCTGCTATGATTCTTACCGCCTGTCAATTACTACGAATTTTTTCGTTGAAACTGGTGTAAATTAATGCTGGTTGAATTTTCACATTTACTGCTAACACTCAAACCTATTTTATGCGGCTGCTTATTCTATTCTGTCTCGTGCTACCATGTATATCTAATGCGCAGGTCAACCGGTCGGCCAGCGAATTTGCGAAAGAAAAAATCCAGGAATATATTATCACCAAAATATTCACCGAAGGTGAGTACAAACCTGTCTCATTTGGTGAACTGCAAACTCCTTCAGTTCCCGGCTGCCGTCATAACTGGTCCATGTTACACCAGTTTGAGATCGTTGATTCGCAATATGTCTCCAATAAACGAAGAGCCGTTCACACACCCTATTATTTTTCTTTTTACCTCGACAAAAAGCTAAACGTCATGAGTGCTGAAAGGTTTTTGGTCGAGAATTAGAGAAGTAAATCATTACAACAGAAAAAGCGTCAGCAACCAGGTGATCAGGATTGCGGTTAGTCCCATCAACAGGGTTGCAACGGTATACGCTTTGAGCATCGCTTTCATAGGAATGCCTGAAAACTTTGCGATCACCCAGAAATAAGAATCGTTGGCATGGGAAACGACCATCGAACCGGCTCCCAGGGCCAATACACAAAGTATTTTACCATTTTCTGAATCCAGTCCAAGAACAGGTAGTAATGGTAATATGATGGATGCCGCTGTTATGATCGCTACCGTTGATGAACCCTGGGCAGTTTTCAGGATAAATGCCAGTACAAAAGGAAAGAAAATACCGATCGTACTCAGGATAGGCAATGTGGCGAGATGATCGCCAAGATTTGTCGATGCCAATATCGCCCCAAAAGCTCCGCCCGCGCCTGTGATCAAAAGGATAGTCCCCGCTTTTTCCAGGGCATCATGTAGTAGCTGGTTGATACGGTTTTTGGGCCAGTGTTTTTTGGCGGTGATCGCCAGTAGTACGGCTATCAGTAGTGCAATGACAGGATCGCCGAGGGCCAGTAAATTTTTCATCCATCCTGAAGAAGCAAAGGGCATATCAATAAAAACAGAACGCAGGGCAATGAGGACGATGGGAACTATCACTGGTAAAAATGCCCTTGTGACGGACGGAAGTGACTCATTTTCTTCTTTAATCTCTTCATCATCTGTACCGATTGGTTCCATCTTTTTTCCTGCGTGTTTTGCCCACCAATGTCCTATAAGCATTACGGGGAATGCTATGATGATACCAAACAGGATCAGTTTGCCGATATCAGCACCGATAGTGCCGGCAGCCGCGGCAGCGCCGGGATGTGGTGGCAACAAACAATGTACTGCATAAAGTCCTGAAGCCAGCGACACACTCATGATCACGGCCGAAATACCCGTTCGCCTTATCATAGATTTATTAAGACCACTTAAGACAATGAATCCCGAATCACAAAACACCGGCAACCCAACAACAAAGCCTGTAAGACTTAAAGCCAATGGCGCATTTTTTTCACCTGATTTTTTTAGAATATAGGCGGCCATCACCCGGGTACTGCCGGTCTGCTCGAGTAATAAACCCAGCAGTGTGCCCAACACGATTAGAAAGCCCAGCGACTGCATGGTGTTCCCAAATCCTTTTTTGGAAGCTGCGATCAGGTCGGGAAGTGATAGTTCGACACCGATACCTGTGACAAGACATGCGACCAGGAGCGCGAAAAAAGCGGGTAGCTTTGACCGGGTGGTAAGCCAAATGATCACTGCAATACCTGCCAGCATGGCGATGATGATCTGCAGGAGGGAAGCGTTCATATAAACAAGATAGTTGACTATGAGGAAAATTTGAAAATTTGTTCAGGGATTATACCCTGGCAATACTAGTTGAATAGTAAGTCTGCGTAATCATCCACTGAACTTCTGCGGTATTTGTTATAAACTTGTCATTCAAAGATGACCAGCAAATCAAATAGTGATCAGCAAAAAAAAGTTACTTCTTTACATGAGCTGGCCATGTTATTTCTAAAACTCGGTTGTATTGGATTTGGCGGGCCTGCCGTACATATCGCCATGATGGAGGAAGAAGTGGTTCGAAAAAGATCCTGGATGAGTCACGAGCATTTTCTTGACCTGGTGAGTGCTACCAATTTGATTCCTGGCCCCAATTCCACTGAAATGACCATGCATATCGGGCATGAAAGAGCAGGTTGGAAAGGCCTGGTAGTGGCGGGTAGTTGTTTTATTGTTCCTGCAGTATTGATCACGGCCTGCTTTGCCTGGGCATATCAGCGGTATGGCCAACTGCCTAATGTATTACCCTTTATTTACGGCATTAAACCAGCTATAATTTCTGTGGTACTCGTAACCATGATCGCGCTTGGTCGCAAAGCTTTAAAGTCAGCACAATTGGGCGTGATCGGTGTTTTGGCGGCTGCGGCCGTGTTGATGGGTATAAATGAAATTTTTGTTTTGTTTGGTGCCGGGCTGATTGGTATCCTATTGTATTGGATGAAAGGAAACAGACTCCACGGAATTTTTCCATTTTTTTTCCTACAGACTGCACATCCGCTTTTAGAGGCGAACTGGCCCCGGGTTTTTGTGATCTTTTTAAAGATTGGGGCGATACTCTATGGAAGCGGGTATGTATTGTTCGCCTTCCTGGATGCGGAACTGGTAAACCGTGGATGGCTTAGCAAACAAGAGCTGATCGATGCCATAGCAGTAGGGCAGTTTACACCAGGGCCTGTATTCTCATCGGCTACGTTTATTGGATGGCAAATAGGGGGTGCCGATGCAGCTATAGCCGCAACTATAGGGATCTTCCTTCCTTCATTTTTATTTGTCGCCCTTCTGAATCCTATTATCCCCAGGCTTCGCAGTTCAAAGATCATGTCGGTGTTTCTCGACACGATTAATATTGCCGCCGTGGCCATCATTCTTTCCATTTTGGTGGAAATGGGACGAGAGACCCTGTTGGACTGGAGAACCATACTAATTGCGGCGCTAAGCTTTATCGCGACGTTTTATTTTAAGAAGATCAATACGGCGTTCATCATTATAGGTGGCGCCGCATTGGGATATCTTTTGTGGTTGCTTTAATTACATACCCGGCGTTGTATTACCTCGGTGAAGTGCTAACATTCCAGTTTACATTGATGCCATGTTTTTCTGCATACGGCTTACCCGCTGCTGTTAGTTTTTCGTGAAGGTCATAAAAACCAGGGTAATATTTTTCTTCAATGGATCTTGTATATGCCTCGATGGTTTCTTTTGGAGACTCTTCATCATAGAGTCGGGCCAGTTCCATATATTCTTTTTTATATACGGGGAGCACATAATCGTACAAGGCACGCGATGCCTTCAACACTTCACGGTTATCCTCATTCTCGGTCAGGTTTTTTAGTTTCGAATAATTCGCTTCAAGCGACTGGATCTTTATATTTATCAATTCAGCTCTTTTCATGGGGACTACTTTATCCTTAGTGCCTGCCACCAGTTTTACGGAAGGACTTTCCAGCTCCATTTCCACGGCCCTGCCCGCAAACCCATGCATCAAATTCGTATTAAGTATTGCAAGTCCAAAAGTCTTTTCGGGGTTGTCTGTGTTGCAGGATACGAGTGAACCGGCGCTGGCGATAAACAGGATGGCAAGAAATATTTTTTGCATGGTGATTTGTTTGAAATAAAGTTAGGAAGCCGGGTTTTTTCATATAAAAAAATATTGCAATTGGTTACTTTTTTTGAGCAAATGGGGAGGTTTACATCAAACATGCGCCTCTGGCCTGGATTTCTCCACAATCTTCCTTTCCCTGTGGATAACTGGGTTGTCACGGATTCGGGCAGCCCATCTTTATTTGCAATCCGCTAAATTCGCGGACTGGGAATAAAACGGATTATCGGGGTCCAACTCCCAATTTGGTTTAATACCACCCTGATAATCAATATGTCCACCCAAACAAGGTAATAGGTGAGCCATGGCTAAAGCAAAAGAAAAGGAATCAGCAAAGAACCCTAAAGACACTAACCTTTTTGATTATACCGAAGACAGTATCAAAAGTCTCGACTGGAAAGAACATATCCGTCTGCGGCCGGGTATGTATATCGGAAAACTTGGAGACGGCAGCAGTCCCGACGATGGTATTTATGTACTGGTGAAGGAGGTGATGGATAACTGCATCGACGAGTATACGATGGGTTATGGTAAAACCGTTGAATTGAAAATTGAGGGTAAGACAGTATCTGTGCGTGACTTCGGACGCGGCATTCCGCTGGGCAAAGTGGTGGATGTGGTGAGCAAGATCAATACCGGCGCCAAGTATGATAGTAAAGCGTTTCAGAAATCGGTGGGTCTGAATGGCGTGGGTACAAAAGCTGTAAATGCGCTTAGCAACTATTTTAAGGTTACCGCGTTTCGCGAAGGCAAGGAGAAAACAGCCGAATTTGAACGCGGCGTTCTGATCAAAGAACATAAGGAAGGTAAAAGCGGCGAGCAGAACGGTACGATGGTGACCTTTATCCCGGACGACACCGTTTTTAAGAACTTTAAGTTCCACCCCGAATTTCTCGAAAACCAGATATGGAATTATTGCTTCCTCAATGCCGGTCTGAAGATCATCTTCAACGGCAAAACCTTTGTGAGTAAGAATGGTTTGCTCGACCTGCTGCAGCGTAAAACCAATGAGGACGAAATACGTTACCCGATCGTACACATGACGGGCGACGATATCGAAGTGGCCATTACCCATAACAACGACTACGGCGAGGATATTTACAGCTTTGTGAACGGTCAGCATACGACGCAGGGCGGTACGCACCAGCAGGCTTTCCGCGAGGCATATGTAAAAACCATCCGCGACTTTTACAAGAAAGATTATGACGCTTCTGATATACGTACCGGTATTGTAGCTGCGATTTCTGTAAGAGTGATCGAACCGGTATTCGAAAGCCAGACAAAAACAAAACTGGGCTCTCAATACGTGGAAGAAGGTGGTAAAAGCATGAGGCAGTTCATTGGCGATTTCCTTGCCAGGGAACTTGATAATTACCTTCACAAACATCCCGCTGTTGCGGACGGTTTGCGTAAACGTATCGAGCAAAGTGAAAGAGAGCGTAAAGAACTGGCGGGCATCAAAAAGCTGGCGAACGAAAGAGCCAAAAAGGCTAACCTGCACAATAAGAAATTGCGTGATTGCCGCATACACCTAAATGATGAACCACCCACAAAAGGGAAAGAGGATTTCATCGCGAAGCAGGCTGAGACTACAATATTTATTACCGAGGGTGATAGCGCCAGCGGTTCCATCACCAAATCCCGTAACGTGGAAACCCAGGCAGTTTTTAGCCTTCGCGGTAAACCGCTGAATAGTTTTGGCCTGACCAAGAAAGTAGTATATGAAAACGAAGAGTTCAACCTGTTGCAACACGCGTTGAATATCGAAGATGGACTTGATGGACTGCGGTTCAATAATATCGTGATTGCTACCGATGCCGACGTGGATGGAATGCATATCCGACTGCTGCTAATGACATTCTTCCTGCAGTTTTTCCCCGACCTGGTAAAGCATAACCATGTACACGTACTTGAGACGCCGCTGTTCAGGGTGCGGAACAAACAGGAAACAATTTATTGCTACAGCGAAGAAGAAAAAAACGCGGCCATTAGCAAACTGGGTGGCAAGCCAGAGATCACGCGGTTTAAAGGTTTGGGAGAGATATCGCCTGATGAGTTTGGCCGGTTTATCGGTCCGGAAATGAAAACCACCCTGATGAACCTTGAGCAGGGCGACCATATACAGCAATTGCTGGAGTATTATATGGGTAAGAATTCGATGGAAAGGCAGGAGTTTATCATCAACAACCTGAGGGTAGAGTTGGATAAAGTTGAGGAAGCCTAGCTTGAAGAGTATAAATAGTTATTGAAATAACGAACGCAATTGACGGTTCCTGCATCAGTATTTCGGATCGGCTGTAAAATAAAATGAAAAGAAAAATAAAGTCACTCTTATTCAGACTGCTTGGGGAAGAACGGTACTTAAAGGTGCTGAATAAAGGCTTTTTTTTTATGTACAACACGGGCCTGCTCAAATCGGATGATGCATATAAATATCATTACTTCGCCAGGCAGTTGATAAAGGAGGGAGATCTTGTAGTAGATATAGGGGCCAACCTTGGATATTATACCAAATTGTTTTCAAAATGGGTTGGGGATAACGGGAAAGTGATCGCAATCGAACCAGTACCCTTGTATACAAGGATCATCCGGTGGACTTGCAGGAACAGAAAAAATATTACGCTGTTCCCATATGCGCTCGGAACAGAAAATAAAAAAGTACACCTCGTAACACCGGATCATTTTGGATACCTCCGCACCGGCTTACCGCAGGTGTATGATGAGAAAAACAACAAAGCACTCCATGAATACGAGTTTTCATTCGAGGCGGAAATGAAAAAAGCATATGAGTTGTTTGATGGTTTTGATAAGATCGACTACCTGAAATGTGATATCGAGGGTTATGAGCGGGTGGTGATACCGGAAATATTACCGGTATTAAGCAAATTAAAACCCACCATCCAGATTGAAACAAACGGCGAGAACAGAACGTTCATTGAATCATTGCTAAGCAGTGCCGGTTTTGAAAAATATTATGTGGAGGGATCAGTGTTAAAAAAAGTAACGACAGGTCAGAATGAACCGGAAGGCGACCTGATTTTTATACATAAAGAAAAAGCAGTATGATACATATCGTTTTTAACGAACAGGAAGTAGATCTGATGAAGCAGGTGATTGAACTGGATGAAACACTTGCCGGGGAAGTATTGCAGATAAAGGATGACTATGCCGTGGGTCCCCTCGCAGGCATCGATACCGAAGAGGGCTGGCAGACAAGATACAACTGGTGGATGGGATTAATAGAGCATTCACAATATGCAGGCTCAAATACAGTAAAGTTTGACGATCGCGAGACGGTCAGGCAGATCAAAGAAAAACTGGATACCGACCCGGCCGAACAGGTATGGATATGGATGGGACAAAATCAGCATGACGTGACAGGTTATTTTTGGCTGATGTCTCAGTTTGGCGATTATGCGGGCCGGATCATGATCTTATACCTCAACAACCTGCCATTTATCAACGAAAAAGGTCAGATATTTTATCCCTCCTGGTTGAGCGAAATTCAACCGAAGGAGTTTCTCAAAGCTAAAAAGCTGGCACGACCGATCACGCTGAGCGAATTTGAAGTTGATCCCGATGAGTGGAAAAGGCTGGTGGAGGAAAATAGCATGGTGAGGATGCTGGAAGGAGGAAAAAAAATCGCCGGCAAGGATGAAACATTTTACGATAACGAAATTCTCAAAAACCTGACCGGCGAATGGCAAAAAGCCAACCGTGTACTGACCAATACCCTAAACCGGATGAAAATTAAAACCGGTGATGTATTCCTGATGTGGCGTATGAAACAGCTTATCGCAGAAGGAAAAATTGAAATGACCGGCGATATAAATAAGGGCTGGAAAGATTTTGATGTGAAGCTGTCGGGTGAAAAAAGCAAAGTGGAAGCACAGGGGGAGCAGGAAGCCGTATAAATATTTATCACATTCTCCAACAAGCGTGTTTTAAGAAATGGCGAAATCAAAGAATATTGAGCAGATTCAAAACAATGATAGTGGTATACATGGCCAGTATAAGACCTGGTTCCTGGATTATGCTTCGTATGTGATCCTCGAGAGAGCGGTACCAGCAATTGAAGACGGGTTGAAGCCGGTGCAACGCCGGATCCTTCATGCCATGAAGGAGATGGACGACGGGCGCTTTAATAAAGTGGCCAATATCATTGGCCAGGCCATGCAGTATCACCCACACGGCGACGCCAGCATCGGCGACGCACTGGTAAACATGGGACAAAAGGACCTGTTGATCGAAACACAGGGTAACTGGGGCGATGTGCGTACCGGTGATGATGCTGCGGCACCTCGCTATATTGAAGCCAGGCTGAGCAAATTTGCGCTTGATGTTGCCTTCAACAATAAGACAACCGAATGGCAGCTTAGTTATGATGGCCGAAAAAATGAGCCCGTAACGCTGCCCATGAAATTTCCATTATTGCTTGCCCAGGGAGCAGATGGTATCGCAGTAGGTTTGTCGACGAAGATCCTGCCTCATAATTTCTGCGAATTACTGGAAGCATCGATTAAATACCTGCGAGGAAAGAAATTTGAACTCTACCCCGATTTTCAAACGGGTGGTATGATCGATGTGGAGGAATATAACCAGGGGAAAAGAGGTGGTAAGGTAAAAGTAAGGGCACATATCGAGGAGATCGATAAAAAAACACTGGCGATCAAAAGCGTTCCTTACGGTGTTACAACCTCCCAGTTGATGGATTCAATTGTGAAAGCCAATGACCAGGGTAAGATCAAGATCAGGAAGGTAACTGATAATACTGCCGCTGATGTAGAGATACAGGTGGATTTGGCGCCAGGGATATCGCCTGATATTACCATTGATGCTTTATACAAGTTCACCGACTGCGAGATATCCATTTCTCCCAATGCCTGCGTGATCGTAGGAATGAAACCCCAGTTCCTGGGCGTTCATGATCTGTTGAAGATGTCGGCCGACAAAACAAAAGATCTGCTAGAACAGGAATTAAAGATCAAACTGGCCGAGTTACAGGAGAAATGGCATTACACCTCACTTGAGAAAATTTTCTTCGAAGAAAAAATTTATAAGGAGCTGGAGAAAAAGCACGAGACCTGGGATAAGGTAATTGACGCGATCGACAAAGCTTTTGTGCCATTCAAAAAGCAGCTCAAACGCGCTATCACCCGGGAAGATATTCTAAAGCTTACTGAAAAACCAGTAAGGCGTATTTATCGTCTCGATATAGATGAGCTCAACGCGCAGATCAAAGGTCTTGAAGCAGATATCAAACAGGTGAAGTATGACCTGGCCAACCTGGTTGATTTTGCAGTTGCGTATTATGAAAACCTGCTGAAAAAATATGGCAAGGGACGCGAAAGAAAAACGGAGATCAGGCAACTGGAAGTGATCGAAGCCAAGCAGGTAGCTATCGCCAACACCAGAATTTACATAAACCGCGAAGAGGGATTTATTGGTACTGGCCTGAAAAGGGACGAGTTCCTGTTTGAATGTTCCGACCTGGATGACATTATCGTGTTTGCCAAACGGGGGATCATGAAGGTGGTGAAGGTGCAGGATAAAGTGTTTATCGGAAAGGATATCCTGCATGCTGCGGTTTTCCAGAAAAACGATGAGCGCACGACCTACAACATGATCTATGCCGATGGAAAAGGAGGAGTGAGCTATGCCAAACGTTTCAATGTAACCGGCATTACCCGGGATAAGGTGTACGACCTCACAAAAGGTGATGAAAAGAGTAAAGTGCATTACCTGAGTGTTAACCCCAACGGAGAAGCCGAGGTCGTGAAGATCGTGCTGACCCCGGGATCATCGGCTCGTATCAAGGAGTTCGATTTCTATTTTGAAGAACTGGCTATCAAGGGACGCACCAGCATCGGCAACCAGGTGACCAAGTACCCGATAAAATCTGTAAAATTCAAAGAGGCCGGCAAGGCTACGCTAAGCGGACGAAAACTTTGGTTCGATGACAAATTTGGAAGGCTAAATGCAGATGAGAAAGGAAGCTTGCTGGGTAGTTTTGAGCCGGAAGATAAAATACTCGTTATATTTAGTGACGGGAATTATATGATCACCGACCAGGAAATGACACAGCGTTTCGACGCGGAGAATATTTTGCTGATCGAGAAATTCGATCCTGAAAAAGTCATTTCTGCGGTTTACCTTGATAAAAAGAACCTTCAGTTCAATGTAAAGAGGTTCAAGATTGAAACGACTACACTGAAGAACAAATTTTTCTTTATCAAAGAGGGAAATGGGAACTACCTGGAAGCTGTTTCAACCGATCCTGAACCCATACTGGCAGTACAGTCGGGCAGGGGCGACCAGGTACGAAAGGCTAAATTCAAAATTGCCAGGGTTGCGGAAGTGATGGGCTGGAGAACGGTTGGCACCAAACTGGTGGATTTTAATAAAAGCGTGCAGATGGAATGGGTGAGAGAAAGACAGGATAAGCAGCCGGAACTATTTTAGGCAGATAATTGGACGGTAATGGGAATTTGCTTCGATATACCAAGATTCAAAAGGCCATGACAGACCACCTGGAAATATTCGACCTCTACAAGATCCTGTTTGCAATTGGGGCAGGTATAGTATTAGGGCTGGAGAGGGAATTGAAAGACAAGTCTGCAGGTTTGAAAACGATTACCGTTATCTGCCTGGGCTCTGCTTTATTTACCATGCTTTCATACAAGGTCGGTCTGCAGGACGGCGAGACGACCCGTATTGCCTCATATATTGTCAGCGGTATTGGTTTTATCGGTGCGGGGGTAATTTTTAAGGACAAGTTAGACGTCTCGGGACTTACCACAGCGGGAATCATCTGGCTGGCAGCAGCAGTGGGCATGGCTATCGGATTTGGAGAGTTTTACCTTGCCGGCGCATTTGTTCTAGGCGCCTTACTGATCATTTTTTCAAGTAAATGGATTACCTATATATTCCGTCCGGGACACCAGGGCAGGGAGCTCATATTTGAGCTTACCAAAGCACATGCCGAACAAAAAGAAAAGATATTGAGTGAGATCAGGGCAAACGGTATCGAGCTGGAAGAAAAAAGACTGGAGCTTATGGACGGCCGCATTATAATTTCTGCCGAAGCGACGATCCAAACTGAAAAAATAAAATGGCTGGAGACCTACCTGATCAACAACCAGTACATTATTGCATTTTCACTCTAAACTTATTTCTTTCGCCGGATCCGGATCGTGGCATTCTTTTCCAGGCTGCTGGACAACCTGATCTCGTATTGCTTTTTCCCATCACTCACGATCATCAGCGCGGTATTTGGTGGAATGCTGCCGAGGTTATCGGCAAACATGCTAAGCTCATTTACATCTCTTAACGAGTCCAGTGTGAGATCGAAATGCAATGACCGGGTGCTCAGTCTCTGGGAGAAAGCCATTAACTGATCGTTGAAAAATACAGAAATAGAATCACCGTCAATTTCGCCATTATCATAAAAATCAACTTTGATAGAATCGGAATCAACTTCGATTTCCTGCGCTATTTCTTTTGTACGCTCCTTAAACTGGCTTTCCACCACATAATTGATCACTTTACGCTGTACGACATTAACAGCCGGCAGTGTATCAAATATAGAAGGCTTCCATACCTGGTTGGCTTCTTTAAAATTGCGTAGCGCCGTCAAAACAGAATCCTGTTTGCTCATGTCTGCACTCAGGGCAAGGTTGAAATTGACATCAACGCACATATACTTGTTATCGGGTAAACCGGTGAAAGAACCAATAAGGTTTGAACCGGCTTTGGCTACCCTTAATGTGGCCATCAGGTTCATGACACAATCCACTTCCATACTTGATAGTGAACCGTAGTAGGTAACGGGAATGTTGTATAAATTGAGCTGGCGGGTTTTTGAATTGTAGTTTCCTTTCACCTGCATACTACGGAATGTATTTTTGAAATAGTAGCTGAGAATACCTTTTACATAACCTTTTTCTGGTTGAAGGATCAATTCCACAAGATAGTTACTGGCTGAGCTTTTTGTCTGAACATTGGCTTTGCCATACCAGTAGCCGAAAACTGTTTGTGCTTTGACAGGAGAGATAGCGAGTGCTACAATTACAATAATGATCAATTTCTTCATGCTGCAATTTTTGGCAAAAACCATGCTTACTGAGTCTGAACGCCGGTTTATTTATTTGACAAATCGTTTCATTTCTCTTTCCACGTCCTTTTTCCTGAGGGTTTCCCGCTTATCGTGCAGTTTTTTTCCTTTGGCAAGGCCAATTTCCATTTTTACAAATCCCTTATCATTGAAAAAGATCCGAAGTGGTACCAGGGTGTATCCTTTTTCTTTCAGCTTAGCCTCAATCTTCCTGATCTCTTTTTTATTCAAAAGAAGTTTACGGTCCCGAACGGGTATATGATTATTGAGATTGCCATGTGAATACTCGGCGATATGCAGAGATTTAATCCAGATCTCACCTTTGTGGACTAGGCAATAACTATCATTAAAACTGACTTTGCCACCCCTGATCGATTTTACTTCGGTTCCCTGCAAAACCATACCTGCTTCATATTTATCATCTATGAAGTATTCGTGATAGGCTGATCTGTTCCTGATTTCGCTCATGAATAGTAGGCAAATATAAGTACCTGCTGCAGGTAAACTAAGTTAATAAACCCCGGCGAGTGGTCGGGGCAGCACTTTGCAAATTTGTTGTTATTAATTTTTGAGAAGCATTAAGACGGTAGCCAGTTTGTTTTTTAGCTCACCCCGTGGTACAATAAAATCCAGGAAGCCATGTTCCAGCAAAAACTCGCTTCGCTGGAAACCTTCCGGCAGGTCTTTTTTGATGGTTTCTTTGATGACGCGTGGTCCTGCAAACCCGATCAGGGCATCCGGCTCAGCAATGTTCAGATCGCCCAGCATGCCGAAAGAAGCTGAAATACCTCCAAATGTAGGATCGGTTAACAAAGAAATATAAGGTAGTCCAGCGTCGCTAAGCTGTGATAATTTGCCGCTCGTTTTAGCCAGCTGCATCAGTGAAAAAGCGCTTTCCATCATGCGTGCACCACCACTTTTGCTGATAACCAGGTAAGGCATTTTATGCTGGATACAATAATCTACAGCACGGGCGAATTTTTCTCCCATCACGCTACCCAGGGAGCCTCCAATGAATTCAAAATCCATACAGGCGATCACCAGGTCCATACCACCAATCTTTCCAACCGCTACCCGCATGGAATCTTTCAGGTCGGTTTTACTCCAGATCTCCTCCAGTCTTTTTTTGTAAGGTTTCAAATCGGTAAACTCCAGGTAATCCTTGCTCCGAATATTATCGAATAATTCCGTGTATTCGCTATCATCAAATAATATATCAAAATATTCGCTGCTGTTGATGCGGTGGTGGTAGCTGCATTTAGGGCAAACAAACAAGTGTTCGCGGAGTTCGGAAATAGTGCAGATATAATTACATTCAGGGCATTTGGTCCAGAGCCCCTCGGGAGTCTCTTTTTTTTCAGAGGTTTTGGTATTGATACCCTTCTTTATACGTTTAAACCAACTGCTTTTTGTTTCTTCGGTTTTTCCTTCTTCACCCGCCAGGTTAGCATCAAAATCTTCGATTAATTTCGCCATAACCGTAATTTGTTAAGATACAAATATAGAGAAGTTTGATCGTAACGATCGGAGACAGAACTGTGAGCCGTAGGCTCTGGACAATACGTGGAATTGGGACCCGATGGCTATCGGGTTAGTAATTTGGAATTGGGCATCCAACCCCAATTCCAAATTCCCAAATCCTAATTCCTGGCTCAACGCGTCCAATCCCAAAACCTATCGCTTCAACGATCGTTCAAACAATTTGAATATCCGCTTATATTCATCTGTCCAGCTGCTGGGTTCTACAAAGCCATGATCCTCCAATGGGTAGGAAGCCAGTTCCCAATTATCTTTTCCCAGTTCAATCAGACGCTGTGTAAGTTTTACCGCGTCCTGGTAATGTACATTTACGTCAATCATGCCATGGCAGATCAACAAGTCACCTTTTAAACCTTCTGCGAAATACAACGGTGAACTTTTCCGGTATGCGATGGAATCATTGAATGGTTCGTTGAGAATATTTGAAGTATAGGGGTGGTTGTAGTTGGCCCAGTCTGTAACGGGTCGGAGCGAAGCGCCAGCCGCAAACACTTCGGGTTCGTTGAACATTGCCATCAGAGTGATAAAGCCGCCGTAGGAGCCTCCATAGATTCCAATGCGTTTTGGATCTACACCGAAGCTGTTGACCAGATATTTGGCTGCGTCCACATGATCTGAAAGATCCTTGCCGCCCATATGACGATAGATGCCTGTTCTCCAGTCCCTGCCATAGCCGGCACTCCCGCGGTAATCAATATCGATTACATAATAACCGTTATCAGCAAGCAAATTGTGAAACATGTATTCACGGAAATAATTACTCCACCATTTATGTGCATTCTGCAGGTAACCCGCGCCATGTACGAAGATCACAGCAGGTTTGGCAGGGTGGGGGTTAGCTGGTTTATAAAGTCGCGCATAAACTTTTGCTCCGTCTTGCGCCTGGAAGTTGATCAGCTCGGGATCACGCCACGCGTAACTTTTAAACTCTTCACTCTGTGCTTTGGAAGTAAGTTGGCGGGGTTTCGCATCCGGTTTGTTTTCCTGGAGAAATAATTCCCATGGTTTGTTGGAATAGGAATAAAGTATGGCGAGATTTTTCTCATCAGGGGATACTGTTACCTGGTGAGAACCGGTTCCGGTGCTAAGCTTTTCTTTTTTCCCATTTGCAATCTGAAACCGGTAAAAATGCTGTTCTCCCGGGTGCACTTCATTGGTGGTGATATAAAAATATTTTTTGTCTTTGGACAACTGCGACCGAAGCACTTCATAATTCCCGGAGGTCAGGGCTTTTTTAGCCATGGTTGGGACATGGAATGTATACAGATGTGAGTAACCGGTTGCTTCCGATTGGAACCAACAGGTATTCTCATCAATCCAGCCGATACTACCAAACATTCCCGGACCACCAATCCAGGCTTCATCTCTTTGACGATCTGCCAGCTTCAATTTTTGGGTGGCCGTATCCCAAAGCATCAGCCAGCGATCTTTATTATCGTGTGAACGAATATCCAGTAACGCATTTCCTCCTGCCGGTGACCAGTAAAGACCGGTTACGTTCACGTCCCTCGGGGCGTCTTTTTTCTTCAATTCCTCAAGTTGTTTTGGGTAATCTTTTACATAATCTGGCAGATCGTTGATACCGGGAATGGAATCAGTTTTTACTGTCCATACAGTATCGCGTTCGCGGTCGTAGAAATAGAAAGTTGAACTGGCTTCCGGCGCACCTACTTTGGTTCTGGCCGGTAT
>JAEYOL010000053.1 GCA_023411775.1 Bacteroidota bacterium
ATTTTAAGGTAAATACAGAAAAAGACTATCGCCGTTTGCTCGACAATAAGGATATCGACGCCATTATTATTGGTACTCCGGATCATTGGCATTGTAAGATGATGTCGGATGCCTGCGAGGCGGGTAAAGACGTTTATGTCGAAAAACCAGCGGGTAATTCAATTACCGAGTGTGCCATTATGGAAGCTGCGCAAAAAAAGCATAACCGTGTAGTCCAGGTGGGCCAGTGGCAGCGCAGCAATAAACACTATGCCGATGCCATGGAGTTCGTTCATTCAGGTAGACTAGGAAACGTGCGCCTGGTAAAAGCATGGGCCTACCAGGGCTGGATGAAACCTGTGGTCGTGAAACCTGATGGCAGCCCGCCACCCGGTGTGGACTATGATATGTGGCTTGGCCCGGCCCAAAAAAGGCCATTCAATGAGAACAGGTTCCATTTTAATTTTCGCTGGTTCTGGGATTATGCCGGGGGGTTGATGACCGACTGGGGAGTTCATATGATCGATTATGCCCTGCTGGGTATGAAGGCTGGTTCTCCCAAAGCCATTATCGCTGCGGGTGGCAAATTCGCATATCCCGATGATGCCTCCGAAACCCCCGATACGCTGACCACTGTATTTGAATTTGAAGGTTTCAATTTACAATGGGAGCATGCTACGGGAATCGACGGCGGACCATATCGCCGCGATCACGGTGTGGCATTTATTGGTAATAACGGTACCCTGGTAGTAGATCGCGGAGGATGGGAAGTGATCCCTGAAAAAGATAAAATGGAAGCCGTCCCACTTCAAAAAAGATCCGATGACGGCCTGCTGTTGCATACCACCAATTTCCTGGATGTGATCCAGTCAAGAAAGTTCGATGACCTGAAAACACCAATCAGTGTAGGCTGTCATGTAGCCACTGTTTGCCAGATGGGGAATATCGCATTCAGGACAGGAAAAAAGATCTATTGGGACAGCGCCAAAAACAAATTCACAGACAAACGTGCAAACAAACTTCTTGCGGCGGAATATCACAATGGCTATAAGTTGCCAAAAATATAGAGGAAGAAAAGTTCAGTGCTCAACAAATATCAGAACGTTGAAAACTGAACTTTTTTAGTTTACGCTTTCAACACACCCAATTCCTTTCCAACTTTTGTAAAAGCAGCAATGGCTTTATCCAGGTGCGCCTGTTCGTGTGCCGCGCTAAGTTGCACCCTGATCCGGGCCTGTCCCTTGGGCACCACTGGGAAAAAGAAGCCGATCACATAAATTCCTTCTTCTAAAAGCCGGGCTGCAAATTTTTGTGCCAGCACCGCATCGTACAACATAATCGGTACGATCGGGTGATCACCCTGTTTGATATCAAAACCGACCCCCGTCATTTTCTCGCGGAAATACTTTGTATTGAATTCGAGTTTGTCCCTTAGTTCCGTGGTCTCAGTAAGCATATCTAAAACGGCAATCGAAGCGCCTACGATGGATGGAGCCAGGGTATTGCTAAATAAATAAGGTCTCGATTTTTGACGGAGCATATCGATCACCTCTTTGCTACCTGATGTAAAACCGCCTGATGCTCCACCCAGCGCTTTTCCAAGTGTGCCGGTAATGATATCGATCTTTCCCATTACTCCGCGGTACTCATGTGTACCGCGACCAGTTTTACCCAGGAAACCAGAGGAGTGACATTCATCGATCATGATCACGGCATCATATTTTTCAGCCAGCGCTACAATCTTGTCCAGTTGCGCAATGGTGCCGTCCATACTAAAGGATCCATCAGTCACGATGATACGGCTACGGCAGCCGGCGGATTCCTTGAGTTTGGTCTCAAGGTCATCCATATTATTGTGCTCATAACGGTATCGCTGCGCCTTGCAAAGCCTGACGCCGTCGATAATAGAAGCATGATTGAGGGCATCGGAAATGATCGCGTCTTCATCATTGAACAAAGGTTCAAACACGCCGCCATTGGCATCAAAGGCAGCGGCGTAAAGGATGGTATCTTCTGTACCGAGGAATTTTGAAATTTTCTCTTCAAGTTCTTTATGAATATCCTGCGTGCCGCAAATAAACCTGACGCTGCTCATGCCATAACCGTGTGAGTCGATCGCCTTGTGTGCCGCTTCGATCACTTTGGGATGAGATGACAAGCCGAGGTAATTATTGGCACAAAAGTTCAGCACTTTCTTCCCTCCCGAGATGATCTCTGCCCCTTGCGGACTTTCAATGACCCGTTCTACCTTATATAATCCCGAAGTTTTTATTTCCTCCACTTCTTTGGCAATGCGTTGCACAAATTTTGAATTCATATTATCAATTTAGAGCCGCAAACCTACGTAAGTTTTTGAAAGCCTCTCCCCCAACCCCCTCTCCCAAGGAGAGGGACTAGTATCCTGTTATATATGATTACATATAGATAGATCCATGTCATGTCCTAAAAAAAGTAGACAGTATTACTATTATTATCTTTTTTCTTTTTTTGGTTCTTTTTTTCTTTTTTACAATCCACATTGTTTTTGTGGATACTATTCTAGTTTGTTTAATTCCTGCTATTTATGCTGCCTTGTGAACTTCCATGGGTGTGGATAGGTTT
>JAEYOL010000138.1 GCA_023411775.1 Bacteroidota bacterium
GGTTCGATGCGGGTACAGATCATTAAACAGTTTTTCGCAGAGTCATACCTGGTGGTCTTGATTGCTTTTGTCATTTCATTTGTCCTGGTTGTATTGTTACTCCCTATGTTTAACGAAGTAGCGGGCAAAAGGATCGGTATTCCATGGAGTAACCCTGTATTCTGGCTGTCATGCTTTTTGTTTATCACGATTACCGGCTTACTCTCGGGCAGCTATCCTGCATTATATCTCTCTTCCTTCCAGCCTCTAAAAGTATTGAAAGGGACTTTCCGCGTTGGAAAATTTGCTTCTGTTCCTCGCCAGATCTTAGTGGTGACCCAGTTCACCGTTTCAGTCATGCTAATAATTGGAACAATCATCGTGTACCAGCAGATCCAGTATGCCAAGAACCGGCCCATTGGCTACACGCGGAATGGTTTGATTAACTTAAGTATGGAACCCGAGATCCAGGAACATTTCGAAGTGGTAAGAAATGAGCTTAAAAGCTCAGGAGCAGTGGAGGAAATGGCAGCATCTAATAGCCCTATGACACAGGTATGGAATTCAAATGGCGGTTTTGAGTGGGAAGGAAAGGATCCGAATCTTGCCGTTGACTTTCCAAATAACATGGTAACTTATGAATTTGGTAAAACTGTGCAATGGAAGGTCAAACAGGGCCGTGATTTCTCAAGGGAGTTTGCGACTGATTCAGCAGCTTTTATCATAAATGAGTCGGCTGCCAGGTTCCTGGGATTTGATGATCCTGTCGGTAAAATACTGAAGTGGGATGACCAGCCTTTTACCATAATAGGTGTAATAAGTGACGTGATGCAGGAATCTCCTTTTTATCCCGTACGTCCTACACTTTATCATATTGGTAAGTATGACAACTTATACAACCTCATTTTAAAACTAAGCGCCCAGAATAATGCTGCAAAGTCGTTGAGCAAAGTAGAGCAGGTGTATAAGAAATATATTCCAGGGGCTCCGTTCAGCTACACATTTGTTGATGAAGCCTTCGGTAATAAATTTCAGGCTGAAGAGAGAATAGGTAAACTCTCCTCGTATTTCGCCGTGCTCGCCATCTTTATCTCCTGCCTGGGACTGTTTGGCATGGCAAGTTTTGTGGCCGAGCAAAGAACCAAGGAGATCGGAATCCGTAAGGTGCTTGGTGCCAGCGTGGTTAATCTTTGGCGATTGCTGTCGAAGGAATTTGTGTTATTAGTTATTATTTCCTGTATCATAGCAGCGCCCATTGCCTGGTATTACCTGCATGGATGGTTGGCCAACTATGATTACAGGGTCGAGATCGGCTGGCCTGTATTTGTACTGGCAGGTGTAGCGGCATTGGTCATCACATTGCTTACGGTAAGCTTCCAGGCAGTAAAGGCGGCAGTGGCCAACCCGGTTAAATCATTACGAACGGAATAATGTAAAAGTATTTCGCTGCTTACCAGCCCAGTCGTTTTAATAATGTAGGACCATGATCAAGAATTATTTCAAAATCGCGTTTCGAAATTTGTTTCGCAACAAAGGTTTTTCGTTTATCAATATTTCAGGTCTTGCCATCGGGATGGCCAGTACCATCCTGATATTTTTATGGATACAGAGCGAGCTAACATACGACAGATTTCATGAAAAAGAGGGCCGCATTTATGAAGCATGGAACCGTACAGAGTTTAGTGGGAAATTACAATGCTGGAATACTACGCCCAAGATATTAGCCCGTACGCTGGAAAAAGATTTGCCTGAGGTAGAACGGTCAGTACGGGTTAATTGGCCGCGCAGATTTCTTTTTTCAGTAGACGATAAACGACTAACAGTTGTCGGAAATATGGTCGACACTGGTTTTCTTCAAATGTTCTCCTTCCCACTTTTAAAAGGTAATCCTGAAACCGCACTCAATGGCGGTTCATCGATAGTGCTGACAGAAAAGTTAGCCAAAAAGGTTTTCGGCCAGGAAGAAGCGATGGGTAAAGTGATCAAGGTGGATAACAAAGACTTCTTCACAGTAACCGGGATATTGAAAGACCTGCCAGACAATACACGTTTCGACTTTGAATACCTGATGCCCTGGCAATACCTGATTCAACGCGATGAGGATGATAGTATCTGGGGAAATAATTCAACCCGTACGTATGTATTATTAAAAGAAAATGCGAGCATCGCTTCGGCAAATGCCAAGATAAAGGGCATAAAGCCGCGTTATGACAAAAACGAAGATCCCAAATGGGAAATGTTCCTATATCCTATCGAACGCTGGCGGTTGTATTCAAGTTTTAAGAATGGTCATGAGGATGGTGGCCTGATTGATTTTGTGCGGATGTTCGGAATCATCGCAGGATTTATTTTGCTTATCGCCTGTATAAACTTTATGAACCTAAGTACGGCAAGGAGCGAAAAGCGGGCCAAGGAGGTCGGGATTCGAAAAGTAGTGGGCGCACAGAAGAGATCGCTGGTAGGGCAATTCATTGGTGAGTCGATATTGCTTGCCTTTATTGCAGGCATCCTGGCACTTATAATTGTAGAGCTTGCGTTACCGGCATTTAGCAGACTTACTGATAAAGACCTTTTTATGTCGTATGCCGACACAGGTTTCTGGTTGAAGTTTTTTGGTTTCATCGTTGTAACGGGCATCATTGCCGGTAGTTACCCCGCATTTTTTATGTCATCTTTTAGTCCTTCGAAAGTGCTGAAGGGGACATACAAGGCGGCCAATGCATTGATCACACCCCGGAAGCTGCTGGTTGTACTGCAATTCACGTTTGCCATTATCCTGATCATATGCACCAGTATTGTAAAGCAGCAGATAGACCACGCCCAAAACAGGGAGACGGGTTATGTAAAAGACAACCTCGTCTATCATATGCTAACCGGTGATATTGAGAAGAATTACCAGTTAATAAAAAATGAACTGCTTTCATCAGGCGTCGCAAAATCGGTTACGAAAACAAGCGCTCCGCTTACGCAAGGATGGAGTGATAGCTGGGGATTTAGATGGGAGGGCAAGGATCCAGATGACAAGACTGATTTTGACCGTTTTTGTGCCGATGAGGGATTGGCGACCACTGCGGGAATGAGTTTTGTTATGGGTCGTGATTTCGACCTGCAAAAATTTCCCACCGACTCCAGCGCTATGATCATCAACGAAAGCGCCTGGAAGACGATGAAGTTTAAAGATCCTATTGGACAGATAGTATATGATGGTGATGTCCAGTATCACATCGTTGGTGTGATAAAGGACTTTATTCTGGGATCTCCCTATTACCCTACCAAGCCCATGGTCATTGAAGGAGCCAAGGCATGGTTTAATGTAATTCACTTTAAACTGAACGGTGAAAATGCAACCGCCGATAATATGAAAAAGGCAGAGGCCATCTTTAAGAAGTATAATCCCGAATACCCGTTTGAGTATAAATTCGTCGATGCAGAATATTCGAGAAAATTCAGGGAAGAACAGGCAACAGGTACGCTTGCCGCTTTATTTGCCGGACTTACCATATTTATTTCCTGCCTGGGATTATTCGGACTTGCTACTTATATGGCAGAGAACCGGATCAAGGAAATCGGTGTACGCAAGGTGCTGGGTGCTTCCGTCGCCAATATCACGACACTGCTATCTATAGATTTTTTGAAACTCGTAATGATCTCGTTCCTGATTGCCTGCCCCGTGGCCTGGTGGATGATGGTGAAATGGTTACAGGAATATCCTTACCGGGTTTCGATCCAATGGCAGGTATTCGTGTTTGCCGGCTTGCTTTCATTGTTGATATCGATATTGACCGTGAGTTACCAGTCGATCAAGGCGGCGGTGGCTAACCCGGTAAAATCGTTGAGGACGGAGTGAGGTTGGGGTTGAGGTTGAGGTTGAGATTAAGGTTGAGGTTGAGGTTGATTTTTCATTTTTAGAAGGATATAACTTGAATTACAACTGATTTGAGGCCACGGCCAATCCAGTGAAGTTATTACGAACAGAATAGTGATAAATCAGCTTTGTAATTGGTAACCGTGATTCAGCGATATTTTAATGCGAAATAAAAAGCATGATCAAAAATTATCTTACTATAGCGTGGCGAAACCTTGTAAGAAGAAAAGGCTTTTCATTTATAAATATTGCCGGCCTGGCAATAGGGATGGCGGCGGCGGTTCTAATTTTTCTTTGGATACATCACGAGGTCAGCTACGATAAATTTCATGAGAAAAAAGACAGGCTTTACCAGGCATGGAACCGCTACACTACGGATGGAGAAACCAATTGCTGGTCGCGGACCCCTATGCCTATGGCAGCCGCGCTTTCACAGGATTATCCTGAAGTTGAGATGACAACAAGGCTCAATTTTTTACCCCCTGTAAAAATAGCTTTTGGTGAAAAGCAGTTTTATGGCAGTGGCAGAATTGTGGATTCCACCTTTCTCGATATGTTTACCTTCCCTGTGGTTAATGGAAATTCATCTACTCCCTTGCATGATGTATCTTCTATCGTACTGACAGAAGCGCTGGCCAAAACGATTTTCGGGGATAACGACCCGATTGGCCAAATACTCAAACTGGATAATGCGGATGTTTTCAAAGTATCAGCGGTGGTAAAGGCGCCACCTGACAATAGCCAGTTTGAGTTCCAGTTCCTGCTTCCATGGTCGTACCTACGCGGGAAAGATAGGGAGAGTCCTTACTGGCCAAACAATTCTATCGATACCTATGTGTTGTTAAAGGAAAATTCTTCATTCTCATCCGTTTCAACAAAAATAAAATCGCTTCGTAAAAAGTATGATAAGGATGATCCGGACATGGAGACTTTCCTGTACCCAATGAGCCGTTGGAGGTTGTATAGTTCGTTTGAAAATGGGAAAGAGTCCGGTGGACGTATTGAACTTGTTCGTTTGTTCAGCATCATCTCGATATTTATCCTGCTGGTGGCCTGTATCAACTTCATGAACCTGAGTACGGCCAGGAGTGAGAAGCGCGCCAGGGAAGTAGGTGTACGAAAAGTTGTAGGTGCCGGAAAAACTTCACTGGTATCGCAGTTTCTTGGTGAGTCGATCATGCTGGCTTTTATCGCCGGTTTATTTGCGTTGATCATTGTACAGTTTTCGTTGCCTGCATTTAATGATCTCGTTGATAAGAAATTATTCATTGATTTCAGTAATCCATATTTCTGGCTTATCGGCCTGGGCTTTGTTGTTATCACCGGCGTTTTGGCCGGAAGCTATCCTGCGGCTTTTCTTTCGGCATTCAAACCGGTCCAGGTTTTGAAGGGAAGTATCAAGGCCGGAGATTCATCAAGGGTTACCCCGCGTAAATTACTGGTGGTTGGACAATTCACTTTTGCTATTGTACTGATCATAGCAACAATTGTGGTACGCCAGCAGATACAAAAAGCACAAAACCGGCAGGCGGGGTATGCAAAAGACCAGCTTGTATATCATTTTACTGAAGGTGAATCAGCGAAAAACTACTCCCTGATAAAAAACGAATTGCTTTCAACTGGTACCGCGGTATCGGTGACGATGACCAGTTCTCCGGTAACCGAAGGGTGGAGCAATTCATGGATGATTGAATGGCAGGGTAAAGATCCAACTGATAAGACGATCATAAACACGTTTTGCGCTGATGATGCGGTAGCAAAGACACTGGGGTTACAACTGGTTGCCGGGCGTGATTTCGACCTGGCTAATTTCCCAACGGATTCCAACGCGGCGATATTAAATGAATCAGCCGTAAAGCATATGGGGTTTAAGGAGCCGCTTGGCCAGGTAATTAGGGACATGGGACAGGAATGGCATGTTGTGGGCGTTATAAAGGATTTTATTATCAATTCCCCATACCAGCCTATGGAGCCAATGTTCATCGCGGGCGCCAATGGCTGGTTTAACGTGATCCATATCAAACTGAACGGTAGCAACCCAACTGAGCGGAACATTGCATCACTGAAAAGTATTTTCAAGAAATTCAACCCTGAGTACGAAATAAATTATCGCTTTGCCGATGTACAATATGCGCGAAAATTCAGTGATGAGAGAAGAACAGGTACGCTTGCCACATTATTTGCAATACTTACCATAGTCATTTCCTGTTTGGGACTTTTTGGGTTATCTGCTTATATGGCAGAGAACAGAACAAAGGAGATTGGCGTTCGGAAAGTACTTGGCGCTTCTGTTTCAAGCATCACACTGCTGCTGTCGGGGGATTTCGTCAAACTGGTGGTAGTGTCGTTCGTCATTGCTACACCAATTGCGTACTGGCTAATGCATACCTGGCTACAGAGTTTTCCATACAGGACCAGTCTGTCCTGGTGGGTCTTTGTGATGGCGGGTATGGGAGCCATACTGATTGCATTAATATCGGTGAGTTTTCAAAGTATAAAAGCAGCAATAGCTAACCCGGTGAAAGCACTGCGGAGTGAATAGGAGGGACAAAGCATTTCCGGGATAAATTTTGCCTATGTTTCTGACCAATACTAGAACGGCATTAAAGCATATCTGGCGTAATAAGCTTTACACCTCTATCAATGTGATAGGGTTGTCTTTGGCAATTTGCTGTGTTTTGCTTGCTGTTTGGTATATGAAAGATGAAAGGAGCTTTGATAATTTTCATAAGAACCAGGAGCATCTATACCGGATCGTGACCTCAAGCTCCGATGAAAATGGAAATCGAACCACGGTGGCCGCCACGGGTCAGCCGCAGGGACCAGCATTCCATGCCGCTGTACCCGAGGTGCAGAACTATGTAAGGGTTATGGGGGGCGATATCAAAAGCGATGTTAACGCCAACGATAAAACCCTAAATCTTCAAATGCTGTTTGTGGATGAAAACTTTTTCGAAGTTTTCAGTTTTCCATTGTTAAAAGGCAACAAGGAGAAAGTATTGAGCGACATTTCCTCTGTTGTGATTACAGAGTCCATTGCGAGGAGATATTTTAATAGTATTGACGTTATTGGCAAAATGATCACGTCAGACAGCGATCCATCAGCTGATAAATTGGGAAAGCCCCTGGTTATTGCTGGTGTCGCAAAGGATCCGCCAAAAAATTCTTCGATTCGGTTTGATATAGTTCTTCCACTGCGTTATATGCAACTGTCTTTTACCGATTATGCCTGGCTCAATCAATACCTTGGCACATTCGTACAACTTCGTCCCGGGGCAAACACGGATGAAGTTGCCAGGAAATTTGACGCCGTCTTCGCCATTCACGCGGGCAAACAGGTCAGTGAAAGCAAGCGGTTGTATAACCATGATCCCAAGATCAGTTACGGGCTGCAACCTGTCCGCGATATGCATCTCGAGCCACTGGCAGCCGGAGGCGGCGGTCGCGAAGGAGGGATTGTCAATGAAAGTAATCCTGTTTTTTCCTGGCTGTTCCTGGGCATTTCCCTTTTTATTCTTTTTATGGCGGCGGTAAATGTTGTCAATATCAGTATTGCCGGATCACTAAAAAGAGCTAAGGAGGTAGGCGTAAGGAAGATCACCGGCGGGGCAAGGTGGCAGATCATTTTTCAATTTTTATTTGAATCGGGTGTTGTTTGTGTTATTGCTTTTATCTCCGCTCTTTTCTTAGCACAAGCCTTGCTGCCCTTGTTCAATCAGCTTTCGGGCAAGCAACTTGTTTTTGAAGATTCGTTGACTTTTGAAATGATCGCCTCGCTGGTCGCAATACTAATAGGAATTGTTTTGCTTACCGGATTTTACCCGGCTTATGTCTTATCAGCTTTTCGGCCAAAAGAGGTTTTGTATAACAGGCTACATCTCTCTGGACGCAACTTATTTGGCAACTCGCTGGTAGTGATTCAGTTTTCCCTCGCGGTATTCTTTATTATCGCCACGATCATCTATTACCAGCAAATGGATTTTATCCGTACCAGGGATCTGGGTTATGATCCTTACCAGGTAGTTAGGACACATATCAGGGGCAACAGGGATTACAAGGCAGTGAGGGAAGTTTTCAGACACGAAATTCTGAAGGAACCCGCTGTTCAGCACGTTTCCTTTGGCGCCGATGGTCAGTTATTTGATGTAAAGCTGGGAAACAAAACTATAGCAGCCCTTCATGAGATCATAGATGAGCAAAGGCTGCCGGTTATGCAGCTAAAATTAAAGCTGGGTCGTAATATTTCCTCAGCCATTCCCTCCGACAGGCAACATGCTGTAATCGTGAATGAAACTTTTGTAAGAGCAGCTGGCCTCGATGCGCCCATCGGCACACAGTTTTATACCAACGATCGCTTTGACAAAGATCTAAAAACAATTGTGGGTGTAGTCGAAGATTTTCATAGTGGCTCCCTGCATGAACCTATTAAACCCATGGTAATGTTTGAGTGCGACTGGATATCGGGTGGTATCTGGGTCAGAATAGAAAAGCAGAATCAGCAGCGGGCGTTGAAAGCCATTGAAGCAGGCTATAAGGCAGCGATGCCAACCGCCTTGTTTGCGTTCCAGTTTTTAGATGAATTAAATGCGAAAGCCTATGAGCAGGAGCAACGCTGGCAAAAGATAATAGGTATCGCTACAATAATTTCAATCATCATATGTTGCCTTGGATTGTTTGGCCTGGCACATCTTGCTGCCCATCGACGTACCCGGGAGATCGGAATTAGAAAAGTATTGGGCGCCTCTGTTTCGGGAATTGCATCCCTGCTGACAAAAGATTTCCTACGACTTGTTGTTATTTCACTTGCTATCGCTTCACCGCTGGCCTGGTGGATTATGAATAATTGGTTACAGGAGTTTGCCTATCGGATTCAAATGGGATGGTGGATGTTTATTGTGGCGGGTGTAACTGCAATTGTCATAGCCATCGCGGCGGTTAGTTTCCATGCAATCAGGGCGGCCCTGGCAAACCCGGTAAAGTCATTAAGAACAGAATAAATCGGTACGATCATGTTTAGAAATTATTTAAATACTGCTTTTCGAAACCTTCGCAAGAATAAACTCTATTCCGCCATTAATATCGTTGGCCTGATGTCGGGATTGACGGCCTGCCTGTTGATCGGAATATATATAACCCATGAATTGAGCTATGATAAGTTTCATAAAAATCGTGATCGAATTGTACGAATGACCATGGAATATAGTGTGGCAGGAACCGCCTCGTCAGCAGTCTCCACGGGGACAAAGCCAGGACCACAGTTTGCGCGAACATTTCCGGCAGTGGAGGAGTATGTTCGAACCTATCTTGGCAGCCGCGTGGTTCAACGCGGGGAAAAGGTTTTTGAAGAAGATCGTTTCCTGTACGCTGACGAAGCATTTTTTAAAGTCTTTAGTTTCCCGTTGTTAAAGGGGAATGCGGCGGACGCACTTAATGATCCTTCCAGGATTGTCATCACACAGGCCACGGCGGCTAAATATTTTGGAGCTGAAGATGCCCTGAGCAAAACGCTGAGGATCGGGAACAGGGATTATACAGTTTCTGGTATATGTGAAAACTCGCCTCAAAATTCGCAAATCAAGTTCGATTTTGTCACGCAGTTTCTTAACCTGGGCAACCAGGTCAAAGAGGAGCAATGGTGGACAGCAAACTGGATCACGTATTTATTATTAAAAGATCACGAAAGTATAGCCGGACTGCAACAGCAGGTCAATGAGTTTATGGATCGCCCGGAAACTAAGAAAGAAGCCAGGCTGGAGGGGACGGCATACCTGCATTACAACTTAGAACCACTTACAACTGTACACCTGCAATCATCCCTGCCAGGATTTGAGCCGAATGGCAGCATGACCTATATTTATATGTTTGCTATCGTTGCTCTATTGATCCTGGTTATCGCCTGCGCCAATTATACCAACCTCGCAACAGCCCAGGCTTCAGGCAGAACCGGTGAAATAGGTATGCGTAAGGTTATGGGAGCATCCCGTCGGCAGGTTTTTACGCAATTCATTGCTGAGTCAACTGCTATTACGCTGATCGCGGCGACTCTGGCCCTGGTCCTTGCTATTTTGCTGGTGCCTTATTTTAATTCGATCACCGGGAAACAATTCACAACATCAGAACTGTTGCAACCCAGGCCCATTCTTTTGCTGATATTGTTTACTGTAACGGTTAGCTTCCTGGCAGGCATGTATCCCGCGCTGGTTCTATCAGGCACGCGGATCATGGGTATTCTCAAGTCGGGCTTCAATTTTACAGGAACAAATAATTTTTTGCGCAGATCATTGATCGTCGTTCAATTTGGTATCTCGGTATTCCTGATTATCTATACCACCATCATTTTGCAGCAAATAAAATTTCTGCAACAAAAAAATCTCGGCTATGATAAAGACCATGTGCTGGTATTGCCCATCGATAATAAAATGGCCTCAGGTTATGAAAGTTTAAAGCAGGCTATCGCGGACGTTCCGGGTGTAGAGGGTGTAACAGCAGCATACGAGACGCCGGAATTCGTGGAATGGGGCGACGGCATAAGAGCTGTTGACGAAAAGGGTCAACATGATATTTCGGTCAACGCGATGCCGGTAGACCTCGATTTTGCCAGTACACTAAAGATGGAATTGCGTGCCGGTCGTGATTTTCAGCGGAGTGATTTTGCTGTAATGGATACGAGTAATAGTTATGCCAATTTCAAACAACCTTTCATCATCAACGAGACGCTGGCTGCCAAACTGGGATGGGAACCGGATCAGGCAATAGGCCGGACTATTGAAAAGAATGCTGCCGGACCTGTTGTAGGGGTTGTAAAGGATTTCAACTTTGAAAGCCTGCATGAGCCAGTGAGGCCATTGGTGATTTTCCTGTCGCAGGATTTGGTGAGAACTTTCATGATACGTGTTAACGGGCATGATATGCAACCAGTGATTATCCGGCTGGAGACATTGTGGAAACAAAGAGTGGCCCATCGGCCTTTTGAATATCATTTCCTGGATGAAGACTACAATAGTCTTTACCAGGCTGAGCAGCGTACATCATCATTGTTTGGCGTTTCAGCCGGGCTGGCCATATTACTAGCCTGCCTGGGACTTTTTGGCCTCGCTGCTTTTACAACTATGCAGCGAATTAAGGAAATAGGTATACGCCGGGTGTTAGGCGCGGGTGTTGGCAATATTGCGTTACTGCTTTCAAAAAATTTCCTGGTATTGGTTTGTATTTCCATTTTGGTAGCAGTGCCGCTGGCCTGGTATGCCGGCGACAGGTGGCTGCAGGACTTTGCATTCCGAATTCCTATTAAAGGCTGGGTGTTTGTGGCCGTTGCTATTGCTGTATTGCTGATTGCCCTTTTCACGGTAAGCTTCCAGGCCATAAAAGCCGCGTTGACCAATCCCGTGAAGTCGCTAAGAACAGAATAAAACATGATTTATGTTTAAAAATTATTTCAAGGTTGCTACCAGGTATTTGTTGCGTAACAAAGGATATACGCTGATTAATACCCTTGGTCTCGCTATTGGTATCACCTGCTGTATTCTCATCATGTTGTTTGTGAGGAGTGAATGGAGCTATGACAAGTTCCATTCTAAATCCGACAGGCTATATCGTGCCTGGCTGCAGGAGAACTACGAAGGACAATCTTTTACAAATACGCTTACCCCGATACCCCTGGCTTCGGTACTCAGCACAAATATACCAGAGGTGGAATCCGCCTGCCGTGTGTACGTTTTTAATACGCTGGTTCAACACGAAGGCAACCGGTTTAATGAGCAGGTGAACATGGTTGATCCAAGTTTTTTTGAGCTCTTCGATTTTAAGTTAAGTCAGGGCAACCAGGGGGCGGTCCTTCAACAGAATAGTGATATCGTTCTTTCGGAAAGCATGGCAAAAAAATATTTCGGGAGCACAATGCCAATTGGGAAAAACCTGGAGCTGCAGATGGGCCAGGAAAAGAAGTTATTTACTGTAACAGGCGTAGTTGCAGATCCACCGCAGGAGTCGAGTATCCAGTTTGGTATCTTGATTCCACATGACAACGAGAAACTGTTGTTTAGTGAAAGAGCCATTACATCTGGCTGGACAAGTGTGTTCCTGGAAACTTATGTGCTTGCCCGTAAGGGTGCAGACGCGGGTCAGATGGAAGCAAAAATGCCTGCGCTTATTAAAAAACTGGCCGGGGACAACTATAAGGCTGGTGAGTATAATATCTATTTTCAGCCAATGACCGAAATACACCTGGATAAGAATCTACCAGCGGCAAATGCAGCGGTCAGCGATCCGGCTTATGCCTATTTTTTGGGTACGATCGGTATTTTAATCCTGCTGATCGCCTGTATAAACTTTGTAACATTATCTATTGGACGATCTACGACACGTGCGCTGGAGGTAGGTGTTCGGAAAGTAATGGGAGCAGAAAGACCACAGTTGATACGCCAGTTTTGGGGTGAAGCATTATTGCTGGTGTTACTTTCATTCCTGATCGCCATCGGCCTTTCTTATTTATTACTGCATCCATTTAATATTATTGCCAATAAAGAGCTGGTATTGGTCTTTGATTGGTTTACCGTTTTATTTTTTGTGGCAATCATATTACTTGTCGGCCTGATTGCAGGAATATACCCGGCGATTATTTTATCCGCTTTTTCACCTATCAAAGTTTTGAAAGGGCGTTTACAAAGTACCGTTGGTATTGGGCTTTTCAGAAAGGGGTTAATTGCGGGTCAGTTCGTGGCATCTATCATGATGATCATTGGAACCTTGGTGATCGGGCAGCAATTGAATTTTTTAAAGAATAAAAACCTGGGATTTGAAAAAGAACATGTCGTGATTGTTCCGACCAACAAATCAAGGGCAGAAGGCTATCTCCTGGCTGAAAGGTTTAAAGCAGAACTGGCCAAAAATCCCCAGGTCATAGCCACGACAGCCAGCATGTTTAGTTTTTCGGAGCCGGGCTGGGCTAATCTTGGTTACGAGGATGACAATAAAGTCTACCGGAATTTCAGGATGAATGCCATTGACGCGGATTTTGTCAATACAATGCAACTTGAGATTCTTGCTGGAAGGAATTTTTCAACAGGTAACAATGCGGACGTGCTTTCCTCAATGATCGTCAATGAAGCGCTGGTCAAAGAGTATGGATGGACCGACCCCATTGGCAAAAAACTACCTGGCAAATACGAACAGCAGGTGGTAGGGGTGATAAAGGATTTTCATTTTGAATCTCTTCATAATAAGATACAGCCACTTGCCCTGGTCTTGCGACCCGATTCAATGTTTCGCCGATCCAGCGATGTAAGCATGGCTTCATCTACACAACCACGGGTCAGTGTACGATTGAAAGGTGGTAACCTGCAGGAACAGATAGCTTCCTTAAAATCTGCCTGGCATACGATAGCCCCTGACCAGGATTTTGAATATCGCTTTTTGGATGAATCGCTCAATGCCCTGTACCAGGAAGAGCAAAGACTCGGCACGGTGGTTAGGTACGCCTCTGTGCTCTCCATTTTCATTGCCTGCCTTGGGTTGTTTGGACTAGCTACACTGGTGGTAGTGAGACGAACAAAGGAAATCGGTATCCGCAAAGTACTGGGAGCAGGCACGGGAAGCCTGGTTAGACTTTTATCGAGAGATTTTGTGATCCTGGTCGCTATTGCTGCCGTGATTGCTTTCCCAATGGCCTGGTGGGCTTTAAATAAATGGCTACGGGATTTTGCTTATCGGGTAGACATAGAATGGTGGGTATTTTGTATCGCCGCGGCTGCGGCTTTACTTATCGCGCTGATGACGGTAAGCTTCCAGGCTATAAAAGCAGCCCTTGCGAACCCCGTGAAAAGCTTGAGAACGGAGTAAAGAAATATAATGAAAATCTAAACTGAATAAATAACTGTTTATGCTTAAAAACTATTTTAAAGTTGCGATACGCAACCTGCTAAAAAGGAAAGTTTATACGGCCATAAACATTCTTGGTCTTGCCACCGGCATGGCGGTTTGTATGCTGATCGTCCTTTTTGTACAAAGCGAACTGGGTTATGATAAGCATCATAAAAATGGTGATAATATCTACCGGGTAGTACTTGACCGAAAATATCCGGGCCGCTCCACTTCATACTCCATCATACCGCAGTCCATCGGCGCCGCGATCAAGACGGAATATCCTGAAGTGCTGGAAAGTACAAGGGTTTACAATTTCGGTGGTGGTGGAAACTTCTTTTTACGAATAGCCGACAAGACGTTCGAGGAAAGGAGGGTGCTGGCGGTAGATTCAAACTTTTTCAGGGTTTTTAGCGCCAATATGATCAGGGGAGATGCTGCGAACGCTTTAATTCGACCCAACACAGTTGTACTAAATCGAAGTACTGCCGTCCGTTACTACGGTTCCGTGGATAATGCATTCGGAAAAACTTTCGAAACTGATGGAAATAACAATGTCCCCAATGTTTTTGAAGTGACTGCTATTTGTGAGGACTGGCCGGAGAATTCACATTTTGATTTTAATCTTTTATTGTCGACGGCAGGTTTTGAGTTTACACGACAGCCCAATTATATCAATTTTGCTGCACACACCTACCTGTTGCTCTCGCCCCAGGCATCACCTGCTACGCTGGAAGCAAGGTTCCCTGATATCATAAAGAAATATGTGGCAGGCCCGGTGCAGCAGACTTTTGGAAAAAGTATAGATGACTTTCAAAAAGAAGGAAATGGCTACAGGTATTATCTACAGCCACTGAAAAAAATTCATCTCATATCTCATCTTGAAGCTGAATTGAAACCCAATGGCAGTATGACCGCTGTGTACATATTCAGCATTGTTGCCGTTTTCATTTTGGCCCTTGCCTGTATCAATTTTGTGAATCTATCCACCGCACGTTCAGTGGAGAGAGCAAAAGAGGTCGGCATCCGGAAAACTTTTGGATCCGAGAGAAAAGCATTGATCGGACAGTTCCTGTTTGAATCGGTGGTGATCACCCTTATCAGTATCATCATAGCAATCGGATTGATCGCACTTTTACTGCCTTTGTTCAATCAATTGGCTGGAAGAGAACTTTCCCTGGGTTATTTCTTTACACCGATGCGAATCGTGGGTATGCTGTTATTTACAATCATTGTTGGTATAGTGGCAGGGATCTATCCGGCGTTTTTCCTGTCTTCGTTTAAGCCGGTTCTCGTATTAAAGGGGCGATTCAGGTCCCAGAAATATGGCATGTTGCTTCGCAACGGCCTGGTGGTTTTCCAGTTTGCTATTTCAGTTACGCTTATTGTTGCAACGGTAGTGGTGAACAGGCAAATGAATTATATGCTGGGTGACAGGCTTGGTTTTCGTAAAGACCATACGATAGTGGTTGAGAGAACCGACCTGGTGGCGCAGCAAACCAAAGCCTTCAGAGACGAGCTTTCCAAAATAAATGGTGTTGAAATGGTAAGTGGTACCAGCGCTATGCCGGGCCAGGCAAATTTCTTTGGAGTTACATTCCAGACTATGGGATCCAATGAACAGGTTACCGGGCGAGGGATCATTTCGGATGAAAATTATGCTTCAACACTGGGTCTTGAAATGAAAGAAGGCAGGTTTTTTTCTAAAGATTTTTCAACGGATTCATTTGCCGTGGTTTTAAATGAAAAGGCGGTAGCCGAATTTGGTCTGACCGAACCGATAGGTGCAAGACTTACGACACCCGATGGTTTTCTCAATGCGCAGGACGGATCACCGATCATTTATACGGTTGTAGGTGTGGTCAAAGATTTTCACTTTCAATCCTTGCATCAGCCTATTGCACCTCTGATATTTACCAATAGTTCCCGTCTTGGTGATGCGACATTTATGACGGCATTGAGGGTTAAGTCCTCCGGATTCCAACAAACCGTAACTGCTGTAGAAGAAGTATGGAAGAAATTCGTGAAGGATACACCTTTCAATTTTGCATTCCTCGACCAGGTGTTGACCGATCAATACCATGCCGAGCAATCAACGCAGCGCATATTTAATATTTTTTCATTTCTGGCCATTTTTATTGCCTGTATCGGTCTGTTGGGGCTGGCTACCTATAGCACACAGCAGCGCATACGCGAGATTGGGATTAGAAAAGTGTTGGGTGCGACGGGTTTTAATATTGTCACGATGCTCTCTTTAAGTTTCCTGAAACTGGTATTGCTGGCTTCGCTGATCGCATTCCCCATTGCCTGGTGGTTTATGAAGGAATGGCTCAATGATTTTGCCTATCGTATCAACCTGAGTGTTTGGGTGTTTTTGTTGGTGGCTGCTATTGCATTCTTCGTGGCACTGGCCACAGTAAGTGTACAGGCCATCAGGGCCGCACTTGCTAATCCTGTAAAGTCGTTAAGAACCGAATAAACGAACTGCTATGCTAACACACTATTTTAAAATTGCCCTGCGAAATCTCCGCCGTCAGAAAGTACTTTCATTTATCAATATCATCGGCCTGTCGGTGGGGCTTGCCTGCTTTATGCTGTTTCTCCTATATGCCGTCAATGAGTTCGGATTTGACCGGTTTCATAAAGATGCCGACAATATCTATCGCGTTTACAAATGGACCGAAGGCATAGAAGGGCAGGAGACTGGCGGCCATATATACACACCATCACCCCTGGGAGCGGCAATGAAGAACGACCTGCCGGAAATAAAGGAATATGTAAGATTTCGGGAGGGATGGGGCGCGAATTTTATCAGGACTGAAGGACAGGTTAGCCGGATGGAGATATCTTATGCTGATCCGTCTTTTTTTTCTGTCTTTAGCTTTCCACTCAAATACGGTAACCCCCAAAATGCACTGAAAGAGCTGCAGCATATCGTAATTACAAGTTCAAGAGCAAAGGAGCTGTTCGGGACTGATAATGTAGTAGGTCGCAGTCTTGAAATAAAAGTGGATGATAGTTTTGTTCCATTTCTTATCAGTGCTGTTGCTGAAGATATGCCAGCTAACTCTTCGATGAAGTTTGACCTGCTGGGCAATTTCGCCTTCATGGAGACTACATCTTCAGGAATACGCGGGGTGAATAACTGGCGCAGGTCTTCTTATATCACTTTTGTGCAGTTGAATCCGGGAAGCGGATTACCGGGTGATCGCCAAAAACTCGCAGCTTTTCGTCACAAATATTATCCTGACGAAGAAGAAAAATTAAGATCTTCCGGCTTTAAGTGGAAGGGCGCTGAACTACCGGTTCGTTTCGGCCTTCAGCCCCTAAAAGCAGGTCATACGGATACAAAAATTGTAGGTGGACCAGTGGAGCAGGTCAATCCAAAAACCATTCGCATATTATTGAGTATTGCTGCCGGCGTATTGCTGATTGCATGTATCAATTTCACTACACTGGCTATTGGCCGCTCAGCGGGAAGAGCAAAAGAAATAGGCCTGCGCAAAGTGATTGGGGGAGAAAGGAAGCAATTAGTATCGCAGTTTTTATCTGAATCGGTACTGCTGGCGATCCTTTCGGCATCGATTGGTTTCCTGTTGGCTTTATTCCTGCTTCCTTATTTTAACGAACTCTCAGGACGTGAGTTGAGATTTTCATTTTCGCAATACCCTGAGCTGATCTGGATGATCGCAGGTCTAACTTTATTAGTGGGTTTCCTGGCAGGAAGTTACCCGGCATTGATCTTATCAGGTTTCAGACCGGTGGAGGTATTAAAAAGCAAGGTCAGGGTGAATGGATCTAATTTGTTTACCCGTTCACTGGTTACGGTACAGTTTGCACTGTCGATCGGTCTTATCATTTGCACGATGGTTATTTTGCACCAGACAAAGTTTATGAGTGAGAAGAACCCGGGTTTTAATAAAGAAAACATCGTGGTGGTGGATGCGAGCGAAACCAAATCAGAAGAGGTATACCCTTTATTCAAACAGGCTATTTCCTCCAGATCGGATATAGCTGGCGTTGCCAGCGCAGAGCTCGGCCTGGGTGAAGGCACGGGCTGGAGTCGATCGAGCTTTGAATATAACGGCGAGAATAAAGAGGTGTATGAATATTTTGTCGACAATAATTACATACCATTGATGGGTATGCAGCTATTGGCTGGGAGAAATTTCAATCCGGCGATTTCCAGCGATACAACGAATTCAGTAATCGTCAACGAATCGTTGGTCCGGGATTTTGGCTGGACTGTGGAAAACGCGGTGGGCCAGGTTTTAAAGGGATATTTTGAAGACAGTCCCCCGGATAAAATGCCGGTCGTGATCGGGGTGGTAAAAGACTTTCATTTCCGGCCATTGAAGGAAGAAGTGATGCCGCAATTGTTTCACCAGTTTGAAAGTTACTCACCATTCAAGTTTTTTGTAAAAATAACACCGGGCAATCCTGCCCCGGCACTTGCCGCCATGCAATCTGCCTGGAGCAGTGTAGTAGCTGACCTGCCATTTAAATATAGCTTCCTGGATGAAAACCTCAACAATTTTTACAAAGCGGAAAGAAGATGGAGCAGTATCATCGGCTGGGCAGGAGGTATCTCTGTTTTCCTTGCCTGCCTGGGCCTGTTCGGACTGGCTGCCCTTGCGGCTATCAATCGTACCAAGGAAATTGGAGTCCGTAAAGTGTTGGGAGCTTCATTGCCTGATCTCGTACACCTGTTGTCGAAAGATTTTCTCAAACTTGTCTTTATTGCCCTGATCATCGCCGCGCCACTTGCCTGGTATTTTATGAATAAATGGTTGCAGGATTTTGCCTATCGCATTTCCATTGGCTGGTGGATCTTTATCGTGGCAGGTGCATTAGCGATGCTGATCGCTTTTGTCACGATCGCCGTACAGGCGTTAAGGGCTGGCGTAGCCAACCCGGTCAAAGCATTAAGGGCAGAATAAGGGAGGCAACAGAATCTGGGTGTACGGATTTGAAGTTTTATCGTTCGTTTTCGGACACTGGGAATAGTATTGTATTTATAAACCGTTGATCCATACTTAATTTGCTGATTGGCATAGCTGTTGGTGAACCCAAGGCAACCATCAAGGCTAAATAAAAAAGAGATGTTTAAGAACTATTTTACGATAGCACTCCGCCACTTTAGACACAACAAGATTTTTTCTCTGATCAATATTGCGGGGTTGGGTATTGGGATCAGTGCGTCCCTGGTTATTTATCTCATTGTTCAGTATGAGTATAGCTTTGACAAATTTCATAAAGACGGGGACCAGGTCTACAGGGTCGTGTCGAAAATTGAATTTCCTGATCTTACAATACACAATTCTGGTGTACCAGTGCCAACTGCGAAGGCTACACGAGATGAGTTGACAGGTATTGAAGCTGTGACTCATTTTATTGAAGCCAGAGTAGACCATATAGCGGTGCCTTCTCCAGGAAGTGAAACTCCTGCAGTTTTTAAGAACCAGCCCGACATCATTTATGCAGATCCCGATTACTTTAAGGTATTTGAATACACCTGGCTGGCGGGTTCTCCCCAAACGGCTCTAAAGGATCCATTCCAGGTGGTGTTGACAGAAAGCAGGGCTCAGGCATATTTTTCTTCCCTGCCCGCAAATGAAATCCTGGGACGCGACATAGTTTACGATGATACAATCAGGGCAACTGTTGCCGGCATCATAAAAGACTTCGAAGCGACTACCGATTTTTTATTTAAGGAGTTTGTCTCCAGAGCTACTGTTGAGAATACAGGTTTGAAACAGCACTGGGGTTGGGAAGACTGGGGAAGTATCAATTCCAGCTCTCAAATGTTTGTCAAGCTCGGTAAAGGCACAAATCCATCCCAGGTCGAGACCCAGTTGGCTGCCTTACGGAATAAACATCGGCAACGTGATAAGGACTCTGGAGAAAAAGACGATACCAGGCATTTATTACAACCACTCAGTGAGCTTCATTTCAATTCAGATTATGATACTTTCGGTGAACGGCAGGCACACAAGCCAACCTTGTATGGATTACTTGCCGTGGCTTCATTTTTATTATTACTGGGTTGTATCAACTTTATCAATTTAACGACGGCACAATCTGCACATCGTGCAAAAGAGATCGGGATCAGGAAAACCATGGGCAGCGGGAAAAGGGAGTTGGTGTTCCAGTTTTTATCCGAAACTTTCGTGCTGGCCTTGCTGGCAACGATCCTGTCGGTAATGATCACGCCCTGGCTGCTACGCATCTTTAGCGATTTCATTCCCCCGGGTATTGATTTTTCTTCACTTAACCAGCCGCATGTCTGGCTTTTCCTGGCTGCCACCATTGTGGTGGTGACTATCCTCGCCGGACTCTACCCGGCATTCATCCTCACAAGGTTTAAGCCCGTGACGGTATTGAAAAACCAGGCACATAGTGAAACAGGGCAAACCAGGAAGCTATGGTTGCGGAAAATATTGACTGTCGCTCAGTTTGTGATAGCGCAATTTTTGGTAATCGCAACGCTGGTAGTGAGTAAACAGGTGCATTATTCACTTAACAAGGATCTTGGATATAAAAAGGATGCTATTGTTCACTTTGACGCACATCATAATGTTTTTTCAAAAGATGTCGATAACCGACGATTTGCTCTATTACAAAAACTGAAATCAATTCCTGAAATTGAAAAAGTAAGTTTAGGTGGATCAACACCCGCATCGGGTAATACCTCCACGACGACGATGAAATTTTCCAGCGGTGATAAGATTGTAGAAACCATGGTAGAGGTGAAGTATGCTGACACCAGCTATTTTGACCTGTATAATATGAAACTGCTTGCAGGAAAAAATCTTCAGCCAAGTGATACAGTCAGGGAATATGTGATCAATGAGACTTATGCGAAATTGCTCGGTTTTGATGATCCACAGGATGCAATTGGCCGGCATATCGAAAGAGGAATCTTAGTTCCGATTACCGGTGTCATTGCAGATTTTCATACCAAGTCTACACATCAACCTATCAAGCCGCTGGCTTATTCTTCTGCTTCGCGTTCACATTACACCTTCCACCTGGCCCTGCAACCGCCGGGCGATGATGGTTTAGTTTGGAAGCAGGCGCTGGCAAAAGTTGAAAAAGCCTATAAAGAGATTTATCCCGACAATGATTTTAATTATAAATTTTATGATGAAAGCATCTCCGCATTTTACAAATCAGAACAGAATATTTCCCGGCTGTTGAGATGGTCTGCCGGGCTTTGCATATTTATCAGTTGCCTGGGGCTGCTGGGACTGGTCATCTATATTACGAATACCCGTACCAAGGAAATTGGAGTCAGGAAGGTATTGGGAGCATCGGTAACACAGATCGTTTCCCTGCTATCAAAGGATTTTGTTATTCTTGTAATGATCGCTTTCCTGATTACGCTTCCCCTTGCCTGGTGGGCCATGAACCAGTGGTTACAGGATTTTGTCTATCGCACTACCCTCAGTTGGTGGATATTTGCGATCACTGGAGCAGGGATGGTGTTGCTGGCTCTGTTGATCCTGTCATTTAGAACGATCAGGTCGGCCATGGAAAACCCGGTACATACATTAAGAGATGAATAAACGATAAAATGGCATTAACCAAAAAGACAAACAAATACTATCATGCTGGAATTGAAACATATTTATAAGTGGGTGAATACAGGTAACAACCGCACATTTATATTAAAGGATATCAATCTTACCGTAAATGAAGGTGAGTTCCTCTCTATCATGGGTCCATCGGGTTCAGGCAAGTCAACCCTGTTGAATGTGATCGGGATGCTCGATGAATTTAATGAAGGCGAATACAACTTTTTGCATGAATCAGTTCACAAACTGAAGGAAAAACAACGTTCTGCCTTGTATAAGCAGTATATCGGTTTTGTATTCCAGGCATACCATCTTATTGACGAGCTAACGGTTTATGAAAACATTGAGACACCGCTGATCTACCAGAATATAAAAGGTTCGGAGCGTAAGGCGCTGGTAGCGGATATGCTCGACCGTTTTAATATTGTAGGAAAGAAAGATCTTTTTCCTACCCAGCTTTCGGGTGGTCAGCAACAACTGGTTGGAATTGCCCGGGCATTAATAGCGAAGCCAAAATTATTACTGGCAGATGAGCCTACAGGTAATCTTAACTCAAAGCAGGGTGAGGAGATCATGGATTTGTTTCGCCAGCTGAATAACGAGGGTGTTACCATCATTCAGGTTACTCACTCCGAAAAGAATGCATCGTACGGTAAAAGAATTATCCACCTGCTCGACGGGATGATCGAAAAAAGAGTGGAGGTTACTGAATAATATGCCCGGCATATGTTTAACGCTGGTCATCAAATAAGAATGAAACAATGAAGAAGAAAAATTTATTAGTGTTTGTCATGGTTGTGTTTTCACTGCCGGTATTGTCGCAGAAGACCATGACGTTAAGGGAATGTGTGGAAACTGGTATCTCCAACAATTTTGATGTACAACAGCGTCAGTTGCAGGCGGAGCGGGATGAAGCAAACTGGAAGCAGTCGAAACTCAATATGCTACCTGACCTAAATGCCGGGGCGGGGCATAGTTTTAACCAGGGACGTAGTATTGATCCCTTTACCAATTCGCCGGTCACCCAGTCATTCAATTCGTCCAATTATAGCGTGGGTAGCGGCGTGGTATTATTTAACGGCCTTGCTATTCAGAATTCAATCAAGCAAAATTCATATGCCTACCAGGCCTCTAAAATGGATTGGCAGCAGGAAAAAGATAACCTGACCATTAATATCATCCTGGCTTATCTGGAAGTATTGAGTAGTGCAGATCAACTGGAACAGGCGAAGAGCCAGGCCACGCTATCGGGCGAACAGGTGAAAAGACTAGAGGTGCTTAACAGGGAAGGTGCGATCAGGCCCTCTGACCTTTCTGATCTGAGGGGGCAATTTGCAAGTGATCAACTGTCGATCATCACGCTCCAGAATGCGCTGGAGTCGGCCAGGATCAGGCTTGCAGGGTTGATGAACGTACCTTATGATAAAAATGTTGTATTAGAAAAGATCGAACCTGAATCGTTCGCGGCCAGGTATGAAGATACTCCTGATAAAATTTATGAAACTGCTCTTCAGGAGCTGTCCATGGTAAAAGCTGCCGAATACAGGCAGCTAAGCGCTGCCCGTGCGATAAAAGTAGCAAGAGGACAACTTTTCCCGAGGCTTACTTTCAATGGTAACGCATTTACCAATTATTCCAGCGTGGCTATGCAGAGCCGGTATATCAATACCACTGACAAGATTTCGGAGGACTATGTAATGGTTAACGGGACGCAGTTGCCAGTCGTTTACAAACAGGACAATTTCAACGTAAGCAAAATTAATTACAATGACCAGTTGAATAATAACCTCTATACTTCGTTTGGCTTCAACCTCAACATCCCGATCTTCAACTCGCTTCAGCAGCGCAATAGGATAAGACAGGCCAGGATCAATTTCAAGAACACCGAGCTTTTGGTAAAAACGACCAAGACCCAGTTGAGCCAGGCTATCGACCAGGCATATGTAAATATGAACACCGCTGCTGAGCGCTATAAAACGATTGTATCGCAGGTAGAGGCGTTTGAAGAATCCTTCAGGGCTGCAGGTATCCGTTTTGATTCGGGGGTTGGTAATTCGATTGACTACCTCACGGCAAAGAATAATCTCGACCGGGCTAATACTAACCTTATTATTGCCAAATATGATTATGTGCTGAGGACAAAGATCCTTGATTATTACCAGGGGAAGCAATTGTGGTAGGTGAAAGGTGAGTCGTGAGTCGTAAGTCGTGAGTGGGGAGTGGGGAAGTTCAATTACATCACTCAATTCAGTTGAAATGCTGATCGTAGTTCACAACCTTTACCGGGTGCTGAATCGATTTCAAGCTGACCATTAAACATGTTTAAACGGCTCCTGATGTTTTTGAGGCCTATACCGGTAACCAGTTTATCGGGTTCGAAGCCGATACCATCATCGGTGATCCTAACCACAGCTGTGGGCGGATCGATATCTATCCGGATGGACACTTTGCTGGCATTGGCATATTTCACGATATTATTCAACTGTTCCTGGATGATACGATAGATCATCAGTTTCTGATCATTATTCAGATAGCGGTTGCTTAGTTCATCATCTACATTCAGTGAAAAATTCAAAGGCTTTACCCTGCCGATATTTGCAAGCAGGCTTTCAATGGCAGACTTCAGTCCTTCTTCTTCTTCAAAAACGGGCGGTTTCAGGTTAGCGGAAAGCTGCCTTATTTCGGTGATGGATTGCTCTACCAGGTCAGTAGTTTTTTGAATCATTTCTTCTCGCTTTTCAGGCTGGGAACGAATCATACTCACGTAAAGCCTGACCACACCCAACATCTGGGCGATATTGTCATGTAATTCCTGGGCCCATCGGTCACGTTCACGTTCTTCAGCCCTTTTGATATTCCGGGTTATCTCCGTTTTATTTTGCAACTGCTGTGCAAGGTATTCTCGTTGCAATTGTTTTTGTGGCGTTATATCCTGAACGGCACCAATGATAGTATAAGGCTGATCCTTATCCCGCAGTA
>JAEYOL010000156.1 GCA_023411775.1 Bacteroidota bacterium
GCCAGGCATGCCAGGGCAGCTTTATCAGGATGATAATCCGGTATTGTAGGGAATACCATTACCATCATAGGCAGTCTTGCATAGTTGTCGACATAAGACACAAAGCGGTGCTTATCCAATGTGGGCACCATAGGCGGCATTTTTTCTACCTTGGGTCCACGGGGTATCGGTCCAAAATATTTTTCGACCATTTTGATCACCTCTTTGGTGTTAACATCGCCACCGATAGTGATAGTGGCGTTATTGGGTCCGTACCAGCGGAGAAAGAAATTTTTGAGATCATCAACCGTTACACGATCGAGGTCCTCCACATAGCCGATCGTCAGCCAGGAATAGGGGTGACCATAAGGGTAAAGGTTTTTCGACATGGTTTCGAACAATAGTCCGTATGGAACATTGTCCACCCTTTCTCCGCGTTCGTTCTTCACGGTGGAGCGTTGGTTCTCAAATTTTTTCTGCGTAACAGCATCAAGTAAGAAACCCATCCGGTCTGCTTCCAGCCAGATCATTTTCTCAAGCTGGTTGGAAGGTACGGTTTGAAAATAGTTGGTGCGGTCGGTATTGGTGGTACCATTCAGGCTACCTCCTGAAGCGGTTACCAGCTTGAAGTGCTGGTCATCACCTACGTTATCGCTACCCTGGAACATCATGTGCTCGAAAAAGTGGGCAAAACCTGATTTGCCGATCTCTTCACGTGCTGAACCAACGTGATAAGTCACGTCGACATGCGCTACGGGGTCGCTGTGATCTTCATGAATGATCAGTGTAAGCCCGTTGGGCAATACATATTTTTCATAAGGGATCACCAGTTCGTCGCCCTTGCGTACTACTTTTTCAACCAGTTTGGCCTGTGCATCGGCCAGCACTGCGCAAAACAGGCCCAATACAGTCAGCAGTAATAGTTTGTGTTTCATCAGTCGTTAGTTTTTAATTGAATCGTTTTGTCGTGAATATTGAGTCAGCCGGAACATATTCTACGACATATTCATGTGTTGTTATGTGATTTGATCCGGATAACCGGCAAAATAAGATAATCTGGCATTTTAACCTTGCCATTTGTCAATTAGCTAAGCTATTCATAACGAAGTTTTAGCCGGGGAGCCGGGAAGGCGGGAAGGATATAGCGGGTTGAATTTGGGATATTTATCAATTGATAGTCGGCAATGCTGCCATTCTTACATTCTCACATTTTCACATTTCCACATTCTCACATTTGCGAACCAATTTTCAAATTCTTGCCTTCGACTCCTAACACCACCAAACTACCCTAATTTTGCAAAACAATTTTTTCAGATGATCCGCAAGCAAGAAGTTCTACAGGACGTGGTGATAAAGTTCGCCGGGGATAGTGGTGATGGGATGCAACTTACTGGAACCCAGTTTACTAACAACACAGCGCTACTTGGTATCGACCTTTCCACCTTTCCAGATTTTCCGGCAGAGATCAGGGCGCCGCAGGGTACCCTGCCCGGTGTGAGTGGTTACCAGCTCAGGTTTTCAAGTGACAGGGTATTCACCCCTGGAGATGCCTGTGACGTGTTGGTGGCGATGAATGCGGCTGCATTGAAAGCAAATCTTACGGCACTGAAAAAAGGAGGTAAGATCATTGTCAATACAGATGGTTTTGATTCAAAAAATCTTCGTCTTGCCAATTATCCTGAAGGAGAAAATCCACTCGAGAACGGCAGCCTGGATAATTATGAAGTGATCAGGATGGATGTGACAAAGATGACCCGCGAAGCCCTGAAAGATTTTTCGATGGGTATGAAAGAAAAGGATCGTGCCAAAAACATGTTTGTACTCGGCTTCCTGTACTGGATGTACGACCGGGATATGAGCAATACCACAAACTTTTTAAAGGAAAAATTTTCAAAGAAGGAAGAGATATTAGAAAGCAACCTGCGTGTGTTGCAGGCAGGTTATAATTATGGTGATACAACCGAAACATTCACGACTACATATAAGGTTGCTAAGGCAAAAATGGAATCGGGTGAATACCGTTCCATCATGGGCAACCAGGCGCTTGCTTATGGATTGATCGCTGCTTCTAATGTCAGCGGTTTACCAATGTTCCTCGGATCTTATCCCATTACGCCGGCTTCAGATATTTTGCATGAACTGGCGCGGCATAAAAATTTTGGCATTCGCACATTCCAGGCGGAAGACGAAATTGCAGCTATCACTACGGCGATCGGCGCAGCTTATGGTGGTGCACTGGGTGTGACTACAACTTCAGGTCCGGGTATGGCTTTGAAAGCCGAAGCCATGGGATTGGCAGTGATGCTTGAGATTCCATTGCTCATCATCGATGTACAACGTGGGGGACCATCAACAGGATTGCCCACCAAAACAGAGCAGAGTGATTTACTCCAGGCCTATTATGGTCGTAATGGAGAATGTCCTATGCCTGTGATCGCGGCGTCCACGCCGGCTGATTGTTTTGAATCGGTATATGAAGCGGTACGCATTGCTGTGCAGCACATGACGCCTGTGATATTTTTGAGTGATGGATATATCGCGAATGGCGCGGAACCCTGGCGCTTCCCAACAAAAGAACAATTACCGCCTATTCATGTAAAGTTCAAAACTGAACTGGGTCATGGTGAAGAAAAACTACAGCCCTATCTCCGTGATGAAAAACTGGCCAGGCCCTGGGCCATACCGGGCACGCCGGGACTCGAACACCGCATCGGTGGACTCGAAAAGCAGAACGTTACGGGGAATATCAGCTATGACCCCGAAAACCACCAGCTGATGGTGAAGATCAGGCAGGAAAAAGTAGATAAGATCGCTGATTATATCCCCGAACAGAAGATCGATAGCGGTCCCGATAAAGGAAAAGTGCTGGTATTGGGATGGGGATCTACCTTTGGCGCCATCAAGTCGGCTGTAGCGGAATTGCAGGCGCTGGGACATGCAGTAAGTCATGTACACCTGAGACATATGCGTCCCTTCCCCAAAAACCTGGGTGAGATACTGAAGAATTTTGAAACCGTGCTTATTCCGGAGATCAACAATGGTCAGCTGATCAAGATCATCCGGGACGTCTATTTTGTAGATGCCAAAGGCTATAACAAGATCATGGGTGTGCCGATCACGAAGACGGAACTGGTGGAAGAGATAAAGAAGTACCTGGTTTAGTTTTTCGGAATTAGGGATTAGGAATTGGGGAAGACCGAATGTGCTGTTTGTACTTGGCGAATGGGACTCTCTTTCCAAATTACCAATTACAGATTCTCGGTATTAATACCAAAAAAAAACCACTTCATGAATAAATACACCCTTCTCCTGATCCTGGCTTCTTCATCTGTTCAGTCATTTGCCCAGCAAAATAATATCCAGAAACAAAAATGGCATTGGCAAAGCGAACAGGATACCACGGCGGGTTATGCGCAGGTGGTGAAGGTGGACAATGTATTATATATATCGGGTACAGTATCGCTTGAAATAACGCCAGCCGGTATCACGCAGTTGTATAAGGGGATTGAAAGGTCATTGCAACAATACGGTGCTACTTTCCAAAATGTGGTCAAGGAAAATCTTTATACAACCGATATCGAAGCGATGAAGAAGCATAACGAATCACGCAAGGTTTTTTATAAGGGCGATTTCCCTGCCGCTACCTGGGTACAGGTAAGCAGGTTATACATGCCGGAAGCTAAACTTGAAGTTGAGGTCATTGCGCATTTGCCTAAATAGCTTGCGCTTGAATTAAAATAACCCCAACAGTGTAGTTCCATCCAGTATTTCCAAAGTTTTTCCTGTATTGAAATCAAAAAGCATCAATTTATTTTCCTCGTCAGATTTTATGTAAGCAAAGCTTAATGTTTTTGCATTGTATTTAGCCGATGTTGTTTCGAGTCCTTCTATTTTTCGCTTATTGTTTCCATCTTTATCTACGATCATAATTGTTTGTGGCGATTGTGTATAAAAAATACTCTTATCGTCTATCCATTCGGGGTAATAATTATGTGTCGCTGTGTCATTGGAAAGATTTTTATGAAAGCTGCCGTTTATATCGGTCAGCCAGATCTGGTCGCGGCCATCTCCTTTCTCGAGGTAATAAGCGATTGATTTGCCGTCAGGGCCAGCAGTGGGGTTATAGCTTTTGTGGTGTTCGCTTTTTGATATCTGTTTAACCTGTTTTGTAGCAAGGTTTAGCACAAAAATATTTACAGCAGCTGTTGGCCCGTTTCCCTTCCTGGTATTGTAAATTAAATTCTTGCCATCCGCGGACCAGTCAAGGGCAAATTTTGGAAGGGTATCAATTTTAAGTACGGAATTATGGCCAGTGCTTGTATGGTAAAATTGTATGTCAGTCTTATTTTTTTCACTCCGCTTCAAATACGCGATGGTTTTTCCGTCGGGTGAAACGGCAAGGTTACTACCATCGTCAAATAAATGCGTGAAATTTCGTTTCTGCAAATCGTACAAAATCACTTTCGAAAAAAAGGGAGCCTGCCGATTAGTTTTATGATGTTTTACTATCCCAAGTAATATGGCATTCCCGTCCGGTATCCATGTTATAGATGAAATACGTGTTGTATAGTCATTTTTTTCAAAAACTGTCTGGCTTTTAAGGCTGGATACCAGTACACACAGAAGCATGGAGCAAATTAGTTTTTGCATAAAGTTCTTTTATGCAAAGCAAGTCGGGTTAACCACCTGGGATGGGGAAACTTGACAACCTGATCAGTTTTGCTGATAAAATGCTTTCACGGCTTTACGGCATCTTTATCACACTGATCACTTTTTGCAACGATTTATTCTGCAGCCTTATAAAGTAAGCGCCTGTGGCAAGCCCGTCACTATATATATCGATATTATAAGTACCGGCCGAATATTCCTGGTTGGTCAGCACTTTTACAACCCTTCCCAGCGCGTCAATCTGTTGGATCATCGTATGACCGCCTTTGGTTGAGAACTGAATAGTTGCATTTAATGCATAAGGGTTTGGCCACATTTTCAGCAGCAACTCCTCTGAAGCATTATTAGTATCATCCGGGTCTTCGGGCAGTCCGCAGGGACCACCCTGGATAAGGGGAAGCGACTGGTAATTTTGCAGCATGATCGTATCGAGTGCAGGCCGGCTCACACAAAACCATTGTTCCAGTACCGACGCGTACACGCTCCTGAAATCATATTGAAAAGGGATATTATTGACCACCTGTATATCGGAAGGGATCTCGGGACTATTTCCCAAAATACCTTTCTTCGCATGCTTACCAAATAAGATCAAAGGTGCGGCGGCACCATGGTCGGTACCGAGACTGGCATTGGATTTTATCCGCCTGCCAAATTCGGAGAATGTCATTCCCATCACGCGATCGTCGATCTGCATCATCTCCAGGTCTTGCTGGAATGCGCTGATACCTGTTGACAGGTCTTTCATCAGCTTTGCATGCATACCGGTTGTGGTATCGCTGGCATTCACCTGCTTTTTGTGTGTATCAAATCCACCGATGGTGACAGTGTATACTTTTGTTTTCAAACCACCTTTGATAAGCCGGGCTACGATCCTTAACTGGTCGGCCAGCCAGTTGTCTTCGGGATAATCTGCCATTGTAGATGACCGGCGATATGCAGTCCTGATGATATCCGAATAGATCTTTGTTTTTTCGGAAACCACCCGGAGGTATTTCAGTTCTTTATTAGCCGGTACTGAGTCAAGAGGATAGTCAGAAAAAGGATTGGTAAAGGAATAGATCTTTTCAGGATCGGTAATGGATAAACCCATCGAATAGATCGGCCCCTGTACAACCAGTGTAGGTGTGCTGCTGATCTGTATCGCCAGGGGATCGGGCATTTCGTTACTGGGATAAGCATCGGGATAACCGGGATATTCATTTTCCAGGTAGCGTCCCATCCATCCCGTCTTTGCACGTTCTCTCCGGCTTTCACGTGTATCACCACTGCTCCATATATCGGTAGCCCGGAAATGGGAGAAATTTGGATTTTCATAACCAACAGATTGTACAACACTTACTTTGCCTTCATTGTACATATTTTGGAGCGCTGTCATGGCCGGGTGTAGACCCGATCTGTCAGTGCCATCAAGACGCAATACTTTACTCTGTGGAATAGCCACATTGGTTCTTGCATTGTAGTAATTGGCATACATATCCAGCGGTATCACCATGTTCAATCCGTCATTACCACCTGCGAGCTGAATCAAAACAAAAACATGATCGGTATCAGCACCGGCTTCTTCCAGTAAAGATGCCAGGGCATTTTGCGAAGCGCCGTAGGCTGTAAATGAAAACCCATTTACAAGGCCTGGCAGGGTGATCGCGGCTGGTACTGTATTCTTTAAAAAGTTTCTCCTGTTCATAGTTTGGGTTTAATCGTTAGCAGAGATGAAACTCTGGCAGGTTCATTAAAAACTTAAACATTTCCCGCAGCGAAGCATTGATCACTGCGTTATCGTTATTGTTCCAGGCGTTGGTCCATACTGAATTATCATTGGTATTGCTCAATAAGAATCTACGCTTTACATACGATCTTGAATTGTCAGACAGCGGGTATCTGAGCAACAATGCTGTCACATCAATGATCAACTGATCGGGATCGGCAGGGTTAGTCGAATGGGCTGCAAAGGCACGTGTATCGATCAGGGCATCATTAACCAGGCCGTCGGTGAAATCAGCTCTTTTCGGTAATGAATTGCTATTGACCCAAAGTTCGTAGTGCATGGGTTCCTGGTAATAGGATGGCCAGCCGGATACATCGGGCGGTTGGAAAAGATCCTGCTGCATATCTGCAGCGTGCTGGTACAATGAAAAAAACAACGGGTAACCTGTCGTATAATCCGAATATGCAGGAAAGGCGACATCAAACTCCCGCAGTGTGCCCGCGATAATATCAAACGGGCTTTTTATATAGCAGGCCTGGTTGATGGGATCAAAAAAATGTTCGCTTTTAAGAAGTGCTGACAAAGCTGGTTTGATCTCGAAATTATTGGCCTGCAGGATAGCTGCCATCGGTTCGATCACATCCCGTTCTGTGTCATCATCAATTTCATAATACACGAACCACTTGTAAAGTTTACGGCAAATGAACCGGGAAGCTTCCGTCGTAGAGAATATCATGTCGACCAGCGCGTCGAGTTCCTGCTCGCCATTGGTGCCACCACTGATCGTTGTATTATTATAAAAAGCGGAAAATGATTTAGGCCCGGTATCATGCGCGTCGGCATCAAAATAGGACCCTAGCGGATCATCGTTGATTCGCCAGCCCGTCAAAACCCTCGCCGCAGCGATTACGTCATCTTCGGTATAAAGGGAATCATCCCCTTTTCCTATGGTAAACAATTCCTGCATTTCGCGTGCATAGTTTTCATCGGGAGCCTGCTTGGAGTTGAGATACCCGTTCAGGTGAATCAACATAGCCGGGTCGATCGTGACTTCACGTGCCAGTGTTTTAAAGTTTCCGAGCATATTCGTACGAAGCAGGTTGTGGTGGCGATACAGGATCTGTGCGTTTTCCACTTCCTGCATTTGGACGGAAAAGTGATGATGCCAGAACAACACCATTTTCTCCTGTATACTTCTTTGCTGGTTGATGATAAGTCCTGCCCACCATTTGCGGAGACTATCGACACGCCGGCTGTTGATAGCGCCTCTTAGATCCGGGTGACTCGCCATATTGGGATCATCAACCCAGGTCTCGCCAATAGCTACACCCAGATCATCCCGCAGCGATCCTTCATCATCTTCAATCAAGCCATAATCTCTCACAGGAGGCGACGGTATCATTGTTGTATTGAGCAATTCATCGATGGCAGCATCCGGCGATAATCCGAGAAAGTAATCACAATCGGATTTTTTTGCGCCAAACATCGTACGCTTCAACAAATGCGTGACTTCGTTAAGGCCCCAGGGTCCTGCATAAGGCGCCAGGCCTGAAAAGAAAGATCGCGTGTTGGCGGCATTCCCGCCACTGGCTGTCCTTCTCCCGCGTGCCATTTTAAAAAAATCTCTTCTATCCATAAGGTCTTTTTTGTTCAATCCGGTTTATCTGATAAGTGTGAATGTGCCTTTTTGTTGATGTAGTTTATTTTGCATGTCCTTATAATCGATCATGTAAATAAATACACCGGATGGTTGCAACTGCCCCCTGAACCTTCCATCCCAGCGTTGCTGCATAGCCGAACTTTTAAAAACCATTTCGCCATTCCGGTTGAATATCTTCAACGTGTATTGATCCGGCACTTTCCCTAGCGGACCAAAAAAGTCATTGAGCCCATCGCCATTTGGAGTGAATGCAGTCGGCGTCAGCACCACGGCATCGTTTAGTACCACCACTGTAAACTCACCCGGTACCCCGCAGCCTTCTGGAAGATGGTTGATGGCAGTAAAGACTGTTGTGGTGCCTGGGTTTGCAATAGGGTTGGGGCAGTTGAAGCAACTTAGGGATGTATGTTCTTCCCAGGTTATATTGGCATTGGCATTTGTAAACAGTTGGATGCTTTGTCCTGCGAAAATGGTATCCCGGTTTCTTATATTTTCGAAGGGATTATTGATCGCAACAGGCTGGTAATTCACCACCACCGAATCGTAGCCGCAGACATCGTGTAAAGTATCGCTGTAGGCAACAAATGCGTTTACGTTACAAACAGCAGTGTCGAGGCTTGCCAGCTCAGGAATTTTCAGTTTTATGATCGCAAAATCAGTTTCTCCATGCAGGTTGCTGAAATCACCGTCGTCCGAACCTGAATCGCCGGCAAAATAATATTCATTCAAAACGGTGTCGAGGATCATATAGCGGAGATGATCGCTGCCACTGCCACCCCATGTTTTTTTCCAGGCAAGGGTTCCATCTGCTGCCAGCTTCACGGTCCAGAAATCGCCTTCGCCTCTTGCATCATTCACGTCACCATCTTCTGAGTAGGAGATACCACCGATGATATAGCCACCGTCTTCATCGGTTATCACATTATTCGCGAACTCAGCTTCCGTACCGCCCAATACTTTTTGCCAGTTTAGGTCACCCTGCTGACTTACATTGATCACCCAATAGTCCTGGCTACCCTTTGCGCCACTCACATCGCCGTCATTTGAGGTAGTATAGCCCGCCAGTGCCAGGCTGCCATCCAGTCCCCGGGTCATGGAATAGATCACATCATTTTGCGAGCCACCATAGATCTTACTGAAGATTTTATTGCCATTAGCATCAAGTGCGAGTAACCATGCATCATAGTTTTTCTGGCTGGGAGGAATATCGCCGTCAACAGAGTTGGTAAAACCAGCGAGGAAGATCCTGCCATCGATGATCTCGATATCAAACAATTCTTCATTCTTGCTGCCGCCAAAACATTTGCTCCAGAGAAGTGAACCATTTGCCGATACTTTCATCAGTACACCATCGGTATATCCGCCCGTACCGTGATTGCCGGTGATCTGACCGTCGTTTGAAGATGACGAAGCGGCGATCAGGTAGCCGCCATCGCCGGCAGGTACTATATTATTTCCGATATCCAACCCGTTACCACCATAGCGTCGCTGCCATTCGAGATTACCTGCGGCTGAGAGTTTAAGCAACCAGATATCTTTTGTTCCACCAAAACCCGCAACCACACCACCATTTGTTGAATTTGTTTCACCTAAGACAAGGTAGCCGCCATCTTCTGTTGGCAGTATATCCCTTGCACTTTCATAACCGGTGCCGCCAAACGAACGCTCCCATTGAAGATTACCACAGCGATCCAGTTTGGCGACCCACAGGTCCCAGTATTCACGTGGAGTATGCGGATTTATATCACCATCTTTTGAATCGGTATATCCTCCGGCAATCGTGCCGCCATCGACCGTAAATTTTATAACAAAGGGAACGTCAACTGCAGATCCGCCATATTGTTGTGCCCATTGCACGGGGGGAATGTCGGGCTGTGCTTTAGCGTAAACGCCAATCAGCAATGCAATACACGCAAAAAGTAAAAATGGGTGGTTGATTCTCACAGGCTGTTGGTATTTCGATAGAATACAGGAAAATTCAATCAACCGAGAGACAAGTATTATGCTAAACTTTTACTTGTACATACCTGTTTTTCCCTAGATTTAAATGAATTTTTACGTAGGGATTCCCACAATGCTTTTTTATACTCTGCCGGCAGGCAGTACCACGCGCTGGAAATAAAAACAGGCTTGTTGCAATCCACAATCCCTGCATTTTGGATTGCGTGCAATACAGATATACCGACCATGAAGAATAAGCCAGTGATGAGCTTTATGGATCAGTTCGACCGGCAGGTTTTTGGTGAGCTCTTTTTCAACAGCCAGTGGAGTAGAAGCAGTCTGTGGCACCAATCCTATTCTCCGGCTTACTCTGAATACATGTGTGTCGACCGCCATATTGGGTTGCTGGTCGATAACAGAAGTGATGACATTGGCAGTTTTTCTCCCCACACCGGGCAGTTTAATGAGTTCTTCCACCGTCATAGGTATTTTTCCATCGAATTCTTCTTCCACCATTTTTGCCATGCCGATCAGGTGCCTGGTTTTATTGTTAGGGTAGGAAATGCTTTTGATCAAAGGGAATAATTCATCGAAACTGGTTTTGCTGAGCGCGGTAGTGTCGGGATATTTTTCAAAAATAGCCGGCGTAGTAAGGTTTACTCTTTTATCTGTACACTGGGCGGATAATATTACAGCGACAAGTAGCTGGTATGGATTATCATAGATCAGTTCGGTTTCCGCTTCAGGGACATTTTTTTCGAAGTAGTCAATTACAAATTCGTAGCGTTGTTTGCGGGTCATATTGAAGCCGGGAATTCTTTAAGTCTTAGGTTTATATGCCGGTGAGCCGGGAAGGCGGAAAGGTAGGAAGTAATGAAACATGTTGTTCTACGAATTCGCAGCGTTGTTTGCTGGTCATATTGAAACGGGGAAGTCTTTAAGTCTTAGGTTTATTTGCCGGTGAGTCGGGAAGGCGGAAAGGTAGGAAGTAAAGAAACACGATGTTCAATGAATTCGTAGCGTTGTTTGCGGGTCTTATTGAAACCGTGAAGTCTTTAAGTCTTAGGTTTGTTTGCCGGTGAGCCGGGAAGGTTGGAAGTAATGAAACATAATGTTCAAACCGTCATACGACATCAAGGTATATTAGAGTTTGATCTTTGCTTATTGTACGTTGAGCGAGGTATTTCTCATTTGAAATTGCGGGGCAAAAAAAAGCATCCACCGTAGGGGATGCCAAGTTTTTAAATCAAAGCCGGTATGGATTAAACCATTTCCGATGATTTTTCACGGGCATAATTCAGGATGTTTAAAATCACTTCTGTGCGCGGGGATTCTTGGATTTGATCCAGCCTTAGCATGGAGGTTTTTAATACATTGAATTTTTCCCGTAGAGTCCAATCCAGCTTCAATGCCTGCGATATCGCTGCAGTTAGCTGGGGAGAGCTTTCTTTGTATAAATACAATAAAAGTTCCTCCGGGGTAAATTTTGTCATTCGCAAACCATTAATGTCCTAAAATGTGAGATCCAGAAAAATTGTCCGCATTATTAACGGATAATTAATGCTTTTTATTGCCCTGCGCAAACTATTCAGTTTCAGATGTTTCTGGGATGATAAACAAATCCTCATTGTCACGCTTCATCAGGTATTTCTCCCTCGCGTACTTTTCCAGGGTGCCGGGATTGGACTTAAGTTGCTCTAACTCTTTACGTTCGCTCGTAATTCGGTCCAGGTAATACTGTTTGCTTTCCTGCAGGTCACGGAGTTGCCGGTTTCGTGCCGACTGGGTAAAAAGATCATTTTTATCGAAAAAAAGCATGATGGCCGCAAAAACTCCAAAGCTTACGAAATACTTATTTCGCAAAAGGCCGGGAAGCTTTAGCAAACCACTTCGAAACGAGGGCCGGTTATTTGAGCGATCTTCCATATTACCTGGTTTAAAGGTAGCGGTCAATTTGAGATAAAATCATTCAATCCACATCTTTCTGAACGTATACTTCAAATTATTTACTACCCAATCCAAATTTAATCTTTCCTTTCGGATAAAATGCACTGCTACCCAATTGTTCTTCGATACGGATCAGCTGGTTGTATTTGGCGATGCGATCTGTACGGGATGCTGAGCCTGTTTTTATCTGGCCGCAGTTCAATGCCACCGCGAGGTCGGCAATAGTAGTGTCTTCGGTTTCACCACTCCTGTGACTCATGATCGTATTGTAGCCATTGTGCTGCGCAAGTGTCACAGCATTGATGGTTTCTGTGATGGTTCCGATCTGGTTTACTTTTACCAGTAAGGCATTGGCAATTTGTTTGTCAATACCACGTTGCAGACGCGTAACATTTGTTACAAAAAGGTCATCACCTACCAACTGGCATTTATCACCTACTGCCTGTGTTAATGCTGCCCAGCCATTCCAGTCATCTTCGGCCATACCGTCTTCAATGGAAACGATGGGATATTTTTTCACCCAGCCTTCCCAGAATTTTACGAGTTGGTCGCTGCTTAGTTCTTTGCCATTGCTTTTATGGAAAACATATTTTTTCTTCTTCGCATCCCAGAGTTCGCTGTTGGCGGCATCCATGGCGATCACAATTTGTGAGCCAGCTTTATAGCCCGATGCCTGGATCGCCTGCATCACGGTATCGATGGCTTCTTCATTGCTTTGAATGTTTGGTGCAAAACCTCCTTCATCGCCAACATTTGTACTAAATCCTTTTTTCTTTAGTACGGATTTTAAGGCGTGAAAAATTTCAACGCCCCAGCGTAAGCCTTCGCTGAAGTTTGGTGCACCAACGGGCATGATCATGAATTCCTGGAAATCGATTTTGTTATCAGCGTGCGCGCCGCCATTCAGGATATTCATCATGGGGATGGGTAAAGTTTTGGCGTTGGTACCGCCGATATACCGATACAAAGGAAGCGCTGCTTCTTCAGCCGCTGCTTTTGCCACTGCCATACTCACTGCCAGTAATGCGTTGGCGCCAAGTTTACCTTTATTTTCCGTGCCATCGAGTTCGATCATTATTTCGTCAATGCCTGTTTGGTCTGCTACGTCATAACCTAAGAGAGCGGGGGCGATAACGGTGTTCACATTCTTCACTGCTTTCAAAACACCCTTGCCCAGGTATTTTTTCTTATCATCATCACGCAGTTCCACGGCTTCATGTATACCGGTGCTGGCACCGCTGGGCACAGCCGCACGGCCCACAGCGCCCTCGTCGGTGATCACGTCTACTTCAACGGTGGGGTTTCCTCTCGAATCAAGGATCTGCCGGGCAAAAACTTCAGAAATGTAACTCATAGCATTGACTGGTTTTTTTGTAAGGTAAAAAAATACTGGCAAGCGGATGCAAATGTAAAC
>JAEYOL010000164.1 GCA_023411775.1 Bacteroidota bacterium
CGGGACTGGCGGTTTACCAGGTTGAAAAAACGGGAACTGCAACCCGTATCGGCAAGTTGGGAACCTCTATGCAGGATATCAGGGAGGAACCCACTCCTCTCCAGTCGCAGATCAAAAGATTTGTAAAAGGGATGGCACTGGTCGGTATCTTTTTTTTCGTGATGGTCTGGATCGTCAATTATGTTGACAGCCGTGATGTTTTAAACAGCCTACTAAAGGGACTAACACTTGCCATGTCGGTATTGCCTGAAGAAATACCGGTTGCTTTCACCACTTTTATGGCACTGGGATCATGGAGGCTGATGAAACAGGGCATTATTGTAAAACGAACCAGGACGGTCGAGACCCTGGGAAGCGCCACAGTCATTTGTTCTGACAAAACAGGTACCATCACAGAAAATAAAATGGTGTTACAGGCTGTATATGCATTTAGCAACCGCACATTATATCAGGCCGATAACTGGAATGAGGACGCAGCCAGGCAGGTGATCCGGATGTCGATGTGGGCCAGCGAACCCGTGCCCTTTGACCCGATGGAAAAAACCCTGCACCATGTATACGAGTCGACCATGGAGAAAGATGAACGCCGCAACTATTCCATGATCCACGAATACCCGCTCGATGGCAAGCCGCCGATGATGACGCATATTTTTAATGGTAACAACGGGGAGCGGATCATCGCTGCAAAGGGCGCTACCGAGGCAATACTGTCGGTAAGCCGGCTCAGTGATGCCGAAAAAACCGAGATCAAAAAAGTGGAAGCCGGGCTTGCTGAAAAGGGATATCGCGTCCTGGGTGTAGCCGGTTCCAATTTTCATGGAGATAATTTTCCGGTACAGCAGCAATCTTTGCCTTTTGAATTTGTAGGAATGGTAATTTTTTATGACCCACCAAAAGCCAATATCCAGGAGGTATTCAACCGGTTTTATGATGCAGGTATCGATGTAAAGGTTTTTACCGGCGATAATGAGATCACTACCATGGCCATCGCAAAGTTTGCCGGCATCCGCAACGCTTCATCAGCGATAAACGGTGAAGCATTGATGAAACTTGATGAGCCCACCATGATCAGGCAACTGCACGACAATGCCATTTTCACCCGCATGTTCCCCGAGGCCAAACTCGCCGCTGTGAATGCCCTGAAAAATGACAACCAGGTGGTCGCGATGATCGGCGACGGCGTTAATGACGGGCCTGCGTTAAAAGCAGCGCATATAGGTATAGCCATGGGGCAAAAAGGAACGGAGATCGCAAAGTCTGCCGCTGCGCTTATACTTGTGAATGACGACTTATCTAAAATGGTTGAGGCGGTGGCTGCGGGCAGAAGGATCTATACCAATATCAAGAAAGCGGTACAATATATTATCTCCATACATATCCCGATCATCCTGACAGTCTCGCTTCCCCTGTTTTTGGGCTGGATCTACCCTGCCATCTTTACACCAGTACATGTCATTTTCCTCGAGTTGATCATGGGCCCTACCTGCTCGATCGTGTACGAAAACGAACCGATCGAAAAAAATGCCATGAAGGAACCACCGCGAAAAATGAGCAGCACTTTTTTATCATGGCGGGAAATGGGGATCAGCATCGTCCAGGGCTTGATAATTTCCGCCTGTCTACTGGGATTGTATCAATACATGGTGCAAAACGGTGCTGGCGAGGAACTGACCAGGACCATGGTATTCACCACGCTGATCTTTGCTAATATTTTCCTTTCGCTGGTAAACCGTTCTTTTTATTTTTCATTCATCGGTAGTTTAAGCAACAGGAATATCCTTCTTGGAGGTATTATTTTCATTACGCTTATCCTGCTGGTGATTATGCTGTACCTTACGCCAGTGACATCCTTTTTCAAACTGGTTTCGCTTTCCTTTTCAGAATTGTTAATTTGCTTAGCCGTGTCCGCGGTTTCGGTATTCTGGTTTGAGATTTGGAAATGGAACAAAAGAATAAAGAAACCGGGAAAAGTTGCTCAACATTAACCTAAATATATATGATAGCAAGATTTTTTCTCTTCATTGCAATTTTCGCTGTATTCGGATTTACAGGTCTTAAAACCAGTCAATCTAAACTAATATCTCAGGCGGAACCCGGGAAGTTCCGGGTGGCAATACTATATCCGAATGGTGATGGTAAAACATTTGATATGGACTACTATGAAAAAAAACATATGCCAATGGTCGCCTCGTTTTTGGGCGACAACTTAAAATCGTATGAGATTGATTTGGGAATATCTGGCAGAACCGCCAATGATAAACCAGCTTTTGTGGCAATAGGTTATTTTAATATTGAAGATGTGACGAGATATAACGAAGCCATTGCAAAAAACAGGGACGCAATTATCAATGATTTTAAAAACTATACCAATATTCAACCGGTGGTACAGATCAATGAAGTAAAATTGAGGCACAGATAAGTATTAGCGATTATTGCTCTCATTAATAAATCGTCAGTCTCCAGGTTCGCTCAAACTGGTCGGTTGAATCCAGCGCAATGATCCCCTCTTTCTCAGTCAATTGCTGGCTGGCATGTTCGCTGTCGGCAATTCCGCACCAGGGCTCGATACAAACAAAGTCTGCGCCTTTTGCTGCCCATATTCCCAGGTAAGGGAATCCTGTAAAGTCGAATTCAAAAAGTTCACCTGCTTTGTCACATACCAGTTTCACTTTGTCTGAACGCAGGTCCTTAAATACTACAGCGTCTTTATAAAAAAGTTGTTTACCGAGGCGAAGCTGTTGCGTGTTTTCCATCAATGGTGTTGGATTGCTTCCGATCAACCCATCGGTGGTGATCTGCCAGCGACCTGCATTTTCTACTTTGTTGAACTCAAGGTAATAATCTGTATATGCCGTTCCTGTTAGCAGCGGTAGTTTGAACGCGGGGTGACCCCCCACAGAAAAATAAAGTTTCTGGTTTATCTCACCCTTGTTGACGATACGATAGGTAACCAGCAGTTGATTGTCCTGGAGAGTGTAAATGATATCGAATTTGAATTGAAAGGGATAGTTTTCGAGTATCGCATCATTTCTTACCAGGGTAAAACTGATAGATGAACCGGATTGGTCAGTTACCTTGAAATCCGAATCCCGCGCGAAACCATGCCGTGGCAGTTGGTATGCCTTACCTTCATAATAATAGGTATTATCCTTTAATGAGCCTACAATCGGGAATAATACCGGGGAACGCTTACCCCAGAAAGCCGGATCACCTTCCCACATGTATTCTAGGAAAAGTTTTTTATTGAAGATGCTTTGCAGCTCCGCTCCTTTTGCCAGTATGTCGATTTTTAAAAACTCGTTTTCGATAGTGAACATGAGGTTGTGTTTTATGGTTAAACAGTGTCCCGGGTTTTACAAAACTATTCATATTCAACTAAACAATTCGGCAGACCAAAAGTCTTGCAATCAATCCGTGTAATCTGTGGCCAATTCCTATCTTTTAAGGACACGAAGCTCACAAAGGAAACACGAAGTTCACGGCGAACGAATCCGTGGTCATCCGTGTAATCCGTGGCCAAAATCAATCTGTAGCCCCATTCGCTTGATTCGTGCAATTCGTGGCCAAAATCAAATCCGTGGCCCCATTCGTGTTATTCGTGTTATTCGTGGCTAATCCCCTGCCGCAGGCAGTTATCCGTTTAATCTGTGTAATCCGTGGCCAAAATAAATCCGTGGCTTTCCCTGCCGTAGGCAGGCCTCCAGTATGGGCATTATAATATAGATTTGCACAAAATCATTCCCCCAATATGCATTTCCCTGATTTTGGAGACCCTTCAGTATGGCTCAGCCTGTTGACCCTTACTTTTCTTGAAATAGTACTGGGTGTCGACAATATAATTTTCATCTCGATCATTTCCGATAAACTGGAGGCTTCAAAACAGCGGAGAGCGAGGAATATCGGTCTGATCCTGGCCATGGTCTTCAGGGTTGGCCTGCTACTCACTATCACCTGGATCATGCGGCTGCAGGACCCGCTGTTCACCATACCGTTTATAGAACATGACGGTCAGCCGATCGATATTAGCTGGAAGGACCTGATACTGATGGCGGGCGGTGTTTTCCTGATATTTAAAAGTACCCTGGAGATACACCACAAGCTGGAAAAGCCCTCAGATGATGCGCAAGTAAAACCCAAACACGCTTCGTTGAGTTCGGTGATCCTGCAAATCGTACTGATCGACGCGGTATTTTCCTTCGACTCCATACTTACTGCAATTGGCCTGGTGGATGAAGTCACGATCATGATCATCGCGGTGATCATTTCCATCGTGATCATGATGATCTTTGCCGGCGCTATCAGCAAGTTTATCAACAAACACCCGACTTTGCAGATGTTGGCCCTTTCATTCCTGATCGCGATCGGTATAATGCTGGTGGCGGAAGGATTTCATCAGAAGATCGATAAAAGCTATATCTACACCATGATCGCTTTTTCACTTGTGGTGGAATTGCTCAATATGCGGCTCAGAAGAAATCGCGAGTCGATCGAACTCAAACACGGCAGCAGGCCTCCCGATAAAAAATGAGCGGAAGCGGCCTGGGTTAAAGAATAACTATGGAATATTTTGTCGACAGGCAGTCCATCGTGCGAAAGATCTGGGGCAAGAGCGATACCATATTGTTTGTGTTTGCTGGTGCATCCGCGGAATTTGCCCTTAATAAAGCTGTGGACTGGTTATATTTTACCGGTCGCCTGCCCGCTGACCCTTTGGGACGATTGTTTTCAACCGTCATGTATGCGAGGGATATCGTTTTTTCAGAAAAAGAAAAAGCGGAAAAAACGATTGACAAGATCACATCGATACATAGAGCCATAGAGACCGCACGTGGTGACCAGATCCCCGACTGGGCCTACCGCGATGTATTGTTTATGCTCATTCATTACTCGCTGGCAGCTTATGAGCTGTTGGAAAGAAAACTGGACGACAAGGAAAAAGAAGATCTCTACGATGTTTTTTATCGTATGGGCATTAGGATGGGGTTAAAAGATCTGTCGCCACATTTCGATCAGTGGCTTACACAACGCGATGAACACCTGCACAGCAACCTGGAAAATAGTCACTATACCATCGACCTATTCAAACAATATAAGAAACACCTTGGCACTACACGGTTTTTTATATTGAAGGAATCGCAAAAGCTGGTTGTGCCGCGGCACGTGAACGAATTGCTGGGGCTTGGTAAAGTCAAATGGATCGCGCCGGTGCTGTTTACTTATAAATTAAGCCGGAAGGTCAAACTTGATGGATTCATCAAAAGCCTGATCCTTCCGGCTGCGTATAAAAAACAGATCAGAGAGCTGGATGTAACAGAGTGATTCCTTTATCTTGTCCTGTTCTCCGTAGCAGATATTTTTGGAACACATAGGGACATAGTGACATAGTCAACATAGTAGACTACAAGGGTATATTTCTATTCCCTACATCTGCTTCTTCAATTGAAACCTG
>JAEYOL010000175.1 GCA_023411775.1 Bacteroidota bacterium
CTCTCAGTGTCCACCGTGGCTTATTTGTATTTATTCGTTAAGGACCACAAGCAACACCCAGGATGGGATTACCTGTGCAACTGTTGAGTATTAAAAAAAGGTATCAAAGCTCAACAACAATGGCTTCCTCCCCAACACCCAGTTCGGTAAGGATCTTTTGAGTTGCGTCCATCATCGGTGGCGGGCCACACACATAAAATTTCCCGCGGGTTGCGGCCATATTCGCTTCCAGGAAGGAGCGTGTGATATAACCATGCGCATAGCCTTCAACTGTTTCTTCAGAAAGAATATTTACAAAATTATTACCCAGGTAAGATTGCAATTCATCTTTGCGGATAATATCATTCTTTGTCTTGTTGGCAAAGATCAGTTTGTTACCAGCCAGCCGACCGGTAGCATGCAGATAACGAAAAATAGATAGAAAAGGTGTGATGCCGGCCCCACCTGCTATAAAAACACCTTCCCCTTTATAGGAAATAGCTCCCCAGACATCATGCAGGATCAATTCATCTCCCGGCTTTAGTTGCAACAACTCATTGGTGACTCCGCCATGACCGGGATAAGTTTTAATCGTGAATTCCAGGTATTCGTCTTTTGGTAGCGAGGTAAATGTAAAAGGTCGTCGCTCTTCGGTCCATCCGGGTTTGTTTATCGCCACTTCTGTTGCCTGGCCAGGGATAAAATCATAGCTGCCGGGCTTTTCAAGCCTGATGCACAGTACATCGTGTGTAACTTTGTCTATCGACTTTATTTTCAGAATATGAGTTTCCATCTTAAAAAGCTTTAAACATTACTTAAAGGTACACCAGACTGTTGCATCTTTGTCGGCCTCGTTTTACCTGATCATGGCCATGAACTCATTCTTAGTTTCCTCCCGGTTGAATTTCCCCGAAAAATAGCTGGTAACGGTAGTGTTGCCCTGGTCTTCTACACCTCTGGCGGCAACGCATGAATGAACCGCATCGATCACCACCGCAATATCTTCAGTACCCAGTGTATTCTTCAACTCATTCGCCAATTGGTTGGTAAGACGTTCCTGCACTTGCGGCCTTTTTGCAAAATACCTGACCAGCCGGTTTATTTTTGACAGGCCGATAACCTTTCCTGATGGGATATATGCGATATGGGCTTTACCGGTCACGGGTAAAAAATGATGTTCACAGGTTGTTTGTAATTGAATATTCTTTGCCACCAGCATTTGGTGATACCCATATTTATTTTCAAAAAGCGTAACCGATGGCTTATTAGCAGGGTTGAGGCCACCGAAAATTTCCTTTACATACATTTTCGCGACCCGGCCAGCAGTGCCTTTTAAGCTATCATCTTCAAGATCCAGTCCCAGCGTGTGCATGATCTCACGGAAAAGCCCTTCGATAATCCTGATCTTATCGTCATCACTGACATTAAAGGCGTCTGGCTGTAAGGGTGTATTAAAGTTGTTGGTTTCATGATGATTAAGTTCCTGCATACCCCTTTCAAATTTTGACATCGTCAGGATCGTTCCGTTTGTTTTCATATTTCTGTTGTCTCAGTTTTTTGTTGAATTTGAATGATACTATTACCTATTGTTTTAATTGTTAGAGAAAAGCGATTTAAAAACGTTACAAAAAAAACCGGCTTAATTTTGTAACCTGTGGTTTGAATTTTACTCTAATCCATATTATTGATCAATAAGACAATCATGCGGGAAACCCTGTCGACCGACAACATTACGGACAAGGAGATCATCACCCGGGTACTGGGTGGTGAAAAGGAGCTATATGCCATAATCGTCAGGCGGTATAACCAACGTCTTTACCGGATTGCCATGTCGATCGTAAATGACGACCAGGAAGCTGAGGATATTATGCAGGTTGCCTATATCAATGCCTGGGAAAATCTCCAAAGCTTTGCTTTCAAATCCGGTTTTTCAACCTGGCTCACACGGATATTGATCAATGAGAGCCTGTTGCGGCTAAAAAAAAGAGGAAAGTCAATCAATATGAATGATGACAATATGGACAATGCGGTAAACCAGCATAGAGCATTGAGCTCACCAACTCCGCTTTCCAGGCTTTTGAACGCGGAGTTGAAAACAGTGATTGAGGACGCAATTGGGCGACTACCCGAAAAATACCGTATGGTCTTTGTTATGCGGGAGATCGAAGGCATGAACCTGGCGGAAACACAGGAATGTCTCGACATTTCTGAAGCCAATGTAAAGGTCCGGCTAAACCGTGCAAAAAACCTTTTGAAAGAATCGCTGTCAACATATTACAAAAATGAAGACATTTATCATTTCCATCTTTCACGATGCGACAGGATCGTTGATCATGTCATGAGCAGGATAAATAGCTGATCACTTACTCACCTGGAAAATATGGACACTGCTGCCCGCCAGTCCATTGGTTGTTATCCCCTGCACAACGACAACATATCTTCCGGGGCGGTCAGAAGAATAAAAATCCAGGTTTGCGACACCTTTTTTACCGGTAATAACCCCAGGGGCCCAGAATAAAACGTTTCGGAAATCCGGCACCGGGCTTTCCAATTGCTCTTCGGTCTCGTAGGACGGCGAATAAAATTCGCGGTTTAGCTGGAGGCCTTCGTAGCTGCCGTACTGGCCGATGGTGTGCCCTGGCAGAAAAATATTCATGGAATTTACTGAAATAAACTTGAAAAGAATATAAATACCGGCTTTAATATTTCGCGATGGCTGCTATTGGATCACGGCTGGTTTTAATTCCGAGTATACCAGTTCCCTGATCCGGATACCATTAACCGAAGAAATGCTATAGTTCGTCATGGGTGTACCAGGGAAAAATATACTCGTCATCACCGTTAAGCCATTGTCGGCAAACAGTTCAATGGATGATTGATCACAAACCAGTGTCAGGTTAGCTGTCTTTGAAGGATAAAGCCTGGGCGCAAAATGCCGGCCGGCAAATCCTTTTTCAAATCCCGTTTCTCCCGACTTACTGCGATCAATATAATAGCGGTTGGCAGCTTTGTCATAACCGACTTCGACCAGATCTCCTTCCTCGTTTGACAACTTTATTGAAAAATCATCCAGATCATCAATTTTAAGATCCAGTTTCGCTACGGAGGAGGATGTTTTTATACTGGCTGATAAATCGTACTCACCTTTGACGCTTATGTTTTCGAGACTGGCTGTATTGTCCGTTAACGCGTCAAATTCGGATACGGGTTTTGACACCAATGCATACCGTCCGCCGGCATCCACCAGTAAAAGTTCACGAGGGATAGTCATGGCACTACGCCAGCTCTTCGTTGGCACCTGGTTGGCATACTGCCAGTTGCTCATCCAGCCCATGAATATTTTTCGGGCACCGGTATTCGACCAGGTTACGCCAGCATAGTTATCCGGACCATAGTCTACCCAGCGTGTGCTGGTATCATTGGGAATAAACTGCGATCCATCAAATTGCCCGGTGAAGTATTGCGTGGCCGAGCCGCCGTTGGGGCCGCCCGGGTTGATGCTCACCAGTAAAACCCAGACACTATCACCGCGATAGGTCAGTGGAAAAAGATCAGGACATTCCCATACCCCGCCATGCGCGCCGATACCCTGGCCAAAATCCGATTCCTTTGTCCAGGTTTTGAGATCGGGTGAAGAATAGAAACTGATACGATCCTGTACTGCCAGTGTCATGATCCATTTTTGCGTAGCAGGGTGCCAGCTCACTTTGGGATCACGGAAATCTTTAATGCCAGGATTCTTTAGTACCGGGTTGCCCGCATATTTTGTCCAGGTTTTTCCATCGTCTACACTATAAGCAATACTTTGATTTTGATAATTTGTTTTTCCTTCATGTTCACCTTTTGGATCATGGTGTGTAAATATGGCGACAAGTGGTGGCTTGCCATTCTGCCCGAACCCAGAGCTATTGCTTACATCCACTACCGCGCTGCCTGAAAAAATATAACCGAGGCTATCGGGATAAAGCGCAATGGGATGATGCTCCCAGTTTACGAGATCTGTGGAACTGGCATGGCCCCAGTGCATCGGTCCCCAGATGGTACTGTCAGGATAATGCTGGTAAAATAAATGATAACGATCGTTGAAATAAACCATCCCATTGGGATCGTTCATCCATTTTGATTTGGGTGTGAAATGAACCTGTGGGCGGTATTGTTCGGTGACAATCTCCGGCTCAGGTTTTTTGCTGGTAGAACTTTTACAGGATGAAAAGATCAGGCAAATAATAAAGATGTATAGTAGGGAGTATCTCATGTTATTTTTTTAGCCACTCGTAACCTCCGTGCCTTCGTGTCTCCTTCGTGACCAGAAATCAGGACACGGAGTACACAGAGGATTTCACGGAGAGCACGGAGAGAATAATACAAGACGTCGCGCCCTTCGTGTCTCCTTCGTGCCCTTCGTGACCAAAATCAGGACACGGAGTACACAGAGGATTTCACGGAGAGCACGGAGAGAATAATACATGACGTCGTGCCCTTCGTGTCTCCTTCGTGCCCTTCGTGACCAAAATCAGGACACGGAGTACACTGAGTAAGGTCATGAAAATAACTTCATTGTAAAGATAGTTGTTCCTCAGAGCAGCCCGGATATTGCTTTCAAACCCATATACGCCATCGCTGCGACAACGATCCAGCCGGCCACCGCCATCCATCGCGG
>JAEYOL010000220.1 GCA_023411775.1 Bacteroidota bacterium
TCTCAAAAGTGATGTTTTGCCGGTAAGTCGGTAAAGCGGGAAGAAAAATTTCCTGTAAATCAATAATTCCCGTCTTGCCGCCTTCCCAGCCCATTTATCTTAATACTTTTGAGACTGCCCCTTTTAATTATCTCTATTTTTTCCAGACTTGTCCGCCTGAAAAATCCATTAAGTATAAATGACTGAAATAAGAGACATATTATCTTATTTTTCCTAATTTGCTGACCTAATCGGTCAGGATGTACAAAATCAGGCAAATAAAGTACTCGGCCAACTCGGTTTCAATTCAGGTATATAAAATTGAAACAGGAAAAGAGTAATCGTGCGCCATATCGGAACGACACGTAACCAACAGGAGCAATCCGATCTACTGATTTCTTGCCAACGATTTTATCGAAAAAGCATCAAAACAGTTTCACTTATTCCAAAACCAGGGTGGTGATAACCTGCTTTACATTAACCAAACAGGCTTTATCGGGGTCTATTATACCTTCTTGTACGAGCTTATTTCAAAACTTATCATTTCAATTGGGTTTGATAAGATAAAGAACAGGACAAGTCGGGAGACTGTCTCAAAAGTGATGTTTTGCCGGCAAGTCGGTAAAGCGGGAAGAAAAATTTCCTGTAAATCAATAATTCCCGTCTTGCCGCCTTCCCGGCCCATTTATCTTAATACTTTTGAGACAGCCCCTATAAATATTTATGATGCCTGGATCAATTTGCTTTTGATTTCGTTTCCACTTTCTTAAAGGTAAATACAAGCTTGGTTTTATCCTTATCCAGGTCCGCTTCCAGCACATCGCCAGCCTTCACATTCATATTCAATATTTCTTCCGCCAGCGGATCTTCCAGGTACTTCTGGATCGCGCGGTGCAGCGGACGTGCACCAAACTGAACATCGTATCCTTTCTCTGCCAGGAATGATTTCGCATCTTCGGTCAGCGTAAGGCTGAAGCCAAGGTTGGCCAGTCTCTTCATCACACCCTTCATCAGGATATCGATGATATTGAAAATATTCTCCTTGGTCAGGCTATTGAAAATAACAACATCATCAATACGGTTCAGGAACTCCGGCGAGAATGTTTTCTTCAACGCTTTTTCGATCACGGCTTTGTTTGCCTCATCTTCATGTTCCATCCTGGCCGATGTAGCAAAACCGACACCTGCACCGAAATCTTTCAATTGACGTACTCCAATATTTGAGGTCATAATGATGAGTGTATTCTTAAAGTTCACCTTACGGCCCAGGCCATCGGTCAACTGACCATCATCAAGAACCTGCAGGAGGATATTATAGATATCCGGGTGAGCTTTTTCAATTTCGTCAAGCAGGATCACGCTATATGGTTTACGGCGTACCCGCTCGGTGAGCTGACCACCCTCTTCGTATCCCACGTATCCCGGAGGCGCACCAATCAGGCGGCTCACCGTGAATTTTTCCATATACTCACTCATATCTATACGAACCAGCGCGTCTTCCGAATCAAACATATACCTGGCAAGTGCCCTGGCCAGCTCGGTTTTACCGACACCGGTAGGACCCAGGAATATAAATGTTCCGATCGGCTTTTTGGGATCCTTGAGACCAACACGGTTACGCTGGATCGCTTTCACCACTTTCTGGATTGCCTCATCCTGGCCGATCACCATTTCACGCATATCTTCCGACATCTTCTTGAGCTTCTCAGTCTCTGCCTGCACCATACGTTTGACAGGAATACCCGTCATCATACTTACTACTTCGGCAATGGCTTCCTCGTCGATTGGATAGCGTTTGTGTTTGCTTTCTTCCTCCCAATCCTGTTTTGCTTTTTCCAGGTCTTCGGCCAGGCGTTTTTCTGTATCACGAAGTGATGCAGCTTCTTCAAACTTCTGGCTTTTGACCACTTTATTCTTCTCATTCTTCACATCCTCGATCTTCTTCTCAAGATCAACAATGTTTTGCGGAACGTTGATATTTTTCAAATGCACCCGGGCACCTACCTCGTCCATAACGTCGATCGCTTTATCGGGCAGCAGGCGATCGGTGATATAACGATCGCTCAGCTTTACGCATGCGTCGATCGATTCATCATTATAGGTAACATTATGATAGTCCTCGTATTTGGATTTGATATTGTTGAGGATTTGGATGGTTTCCTCCACGCTTGGTGGATCGACGATCACTTTTTGAAAACGACGATCGAGTGCCCCGTCTTTCTCGATATACATTCTGTACTCATCCAGGGTAGAGGCGCCAATGCACTGGAGTTCGCCCCTGGCAAGTGCGGGTTTGAAGATATTGCTTGCATCGTGCGAACCGCTGGCGCCACCTGCGCCTACGATGGTATGTAACTCGTCGATAAACAGGATCACGTCCCGGTTCTTTTCCAGTTCGTTCATGATCGCTTTCATTCTTTCCTCAAACTGGCCGCGGTACTTGGTACCCGCTACCAGTGCTGCGAGGTCAAGCGAGATCACTCTTTTGTCAAACAATACCCTTGAAACTTTTCTTTGCACAATGCGCAACGCTAGCCCTTCCACGATCGCCGTCTTACCCACACCGGGTTCGCCGATCAGGATCGGGTTGTTCTTTTTACGGCGCGAAAGTATCTGCGATACTCTCTCAATCTCCGACTCGCGACCTACGATGGGATCCAGCGAACCAGATTCGGCCAGCTTGGTAATGTCGCGTCCAAAATTGTCGAGTACCGGGGTTTTGCTTTTTACGTTAGCGCCCTGCTTTGAACCCTTTTGCTGGGAATATTTTTTCTCATCCTCAAAATCATCGTCATTCTCATCAGTGAATTCTGCGCGGGGGTCGCTGGATTTTACAATGCCAAGTTCCTGGCGGAAAAGATCGTAGTCCACGTCAAATTGATTTAAGATTTGAGTTGCAATGTTTTCCTTGTTCTTTAGTATCGAGAGCATCAAGTGCTCTGTTTCTACCGTTGTGCTCTTTAACGCCTTAGCCTCCAGCACCGTGACACGGATCACTTTCTCAGCCTGTTTCGTAAGAGGCAGGCTGTTAATATTAGCAATATTCTTACCGGTCTTGTCCTTTACGGCCAGTTCGATTTCTTTTCTGAGTTCATATAAATCGACATTAAAGCTCTTTAGTATGCGCACGGCCGTATTGTCTCCTTCCCGGATCAACCCGAGCAGGAGGTGTTCGGTACCGATAAAATCATTCCCCAATCGTAGCGCTTCTTCCCTGCTGAATGAAATGATCTCTTTGACCTGTGTTGAAAAATTATTATCCATAAATTAGATAATTAGTTGTGTTACAATATTAACAAATATATTTGGTTCCCTGTTCTCCGTAATTATAAACGGAATGTTGATAAACTAAGTTGTATGGAAGTCAAAATAGATACCAAAGAAAGATTTCATGCCATCACGCTGCCAGGCGGCTCGCTTTCTGCTACTATGACAGAAGAACTGGATGCTTGTTTACTCCCCTACCTCCAAAATGACGTTAAAAACATAGTGTTAATATTAAAAGACATCACCGACACCGATATTGCTGCGGCAGAGAGGCTTGTAGCGATTCAGCAAATCTTCTATGAAAATAATGCTTCTTTCGTGATTTGCAGACTACAGCGCCAGGTTGAGGAATTTCTTGATAGAAATGAACTTTTAGAGCTGATGAATGTTACACCCACCGAGAGCGAAGCCTACGATATCGTGCAGATGGAAGAGATCGAAAGGGAACTGATGAACGACGATGACGCAACAGCCTGAATTAGCAATAAATGCCCGGTAGTTCCCGCCCCACTTATCACCACAGAATGATCACGCCATGGGTCTATTTCAAATTTTCGCTTGTCATAGCCGGAGTGTGAAAACCTTATTACCGTAGTAACATAAAAAGCTTTACAGCTTACAACCTTATTACCTTATTTTTCAGCGGATAAGGGAATAAGGTTGGTGTTATTCTAAATGACTTTTTACTAAGGTAATAAGGTTGAGCGTAGATTCCGGTTATAAAGGG
>JAEYOL010000248.1 GCA_023411775.1 Bacteroidota bacterium
TAAGTTTTGAATCCTGTCGGTAGGTTGCACTCATCACTATTTCCTTCAAAGCTTTTTTTATGCTCCATCCATGATCGTTCATCAGCTTCCATGACAGGTGATCCAATAATTCCTGGTGTGTTGGTGGCATGCCCTGGGTGCCGAAATCCTCCAGTGTTTCGGCAATGCCGGTTCCAAACAACTGTTCCCAGAGACGATTGACCATGGTACGTGAAACCAGCGGATTCTTTTTATCCGTGAGCCACATCGCTAAACCCAGCCTGTTCTTTGGCGCTTTATCGGGCATGGCAAAACTGAGCGAATTGGGCACAGCCGGTTCTACTTCCTTACCCAATGTTTTTTGATTACCTCTTTCAAATACAAAAGTCTTTCGCCAGAGATTGGGAGGATTTTCTACCATCACCGGCGTTGAAGGCACATCGGCGGTGGCAAGTTGCCAAAATGATTTTTTTATTGCATCATAACCCGGCGCATTTTTACCTGGTAGCGAAGGCAGGAAAGCAAAATTGTCGAAGATGATCGTAAATTGATCAAAACCAGATGGGAGACTGGCATTGTCATAAGTCAGGTAAACATCGTGCACGCCTTTTTGCGGCGCAAAACTGACAGCTTCTTTTCTCCACCTGTCTATTGCACGGATGGTATATGTTGCAAACACCGGCCCGTCAGGCGCATCCAATCTCAATTTTAATACACCGTTGTTTTTATTGGAATAAAAATTCCAGATCATTTGTGAGGCATTCTCGAGGTCAACATTCTTCAGTCGTGCTATGGAATGGTTGCGCATTGCCAGGGCATAGTTTTTTCCAGCGATCACAGCATTGATCATACTGTCGGCTGTAGTGGAGTTGATGGCTGGCTGACCCGTACGCAGGAATTTCTTAAATCGCCGGGCTTCTTCCGCAGAAGAATGTTCACGAACCCATTCAGTGACCTGTTCCAGTTTTTGTTTTAGACTGTCTGGGAAATCGCGCAACAATGGATACTCGCCTGGTGTGTCTTCATCCCGTGTATTGTTGAAGAAAGCGAAAAATTTATAATATTCATCATGACGGAACGGATCATAAGGATGGCTATGACATTGAACACAGGCAAATGTGGTTCCCATCAGTGATTCCCAGGTAGTGTTTACTCGATCCATAACTGCTGCTACCCTGAACTCTTCGTTATCCGTACCACCTTCATCATTGGTCATTGAGTTGCGACTAAACGCAGTGGCTATATACTGCGCGTCTGTCGGATCGGGAAGCAGGTCGCCGGCGATCTGCTCGGTAAGAAACTGCTCATAGGGTTTGTCTTCATTAAATGCCTGGATCAGCCAGTCGCGGTATTTCCATATCGTGCGTCCGCCGTCAGATTCGTATCCTTTCGTGTCAGCATACCTCGAGAGATCCAGCCAGAGTGAAGCCCAACGTTCTCCAAAATGCAGCGATGAAAGCAGGGAATCAACCAACACTTCATACGCGTTTCCATCATTGCTTTTTAAATATTGTTGTGCAAGATTTTTCGAGGGATACATACCAATTAAATCGAGACTGACCCTTCGCAACAATGTAGGTTTGTCGGCTTCATCCGAAGGCGTTAAGCCTTGCTCTTCGAGCATTTCATAAATAAATTTGTCGATATCGTTGCGGATCCATTTACTGCTCACATCGGGTACTGCAGTTTCGGCTACGGGCAGGTAAGCCCAGTGATCGCCCCATTTTGCACCCTGCCTGATCCAGCGTTTTAAAATACTGATCTCGTCTTTAGTTAAAGGTTCGTGCTTATATGGCATGCGTTCCTCGGGATCATTGATCGTGATCCGTCGGATCATTTCACTTCCTTCAGGATCTCCCGGGATGATGGCCGGCTTGCCGGATTCGGTAACAGCGAGTGCGTCTTCGCGGAATAGTACACTAAAACCGCCTTTCGCTTTCACGCCACCATGACAGGTAATACATTTTTTATTCAGGATAGGTTTGACATCAGCGCTGAAATCAACCTGGCGCGCTGGCCAGAAAAAACGATAGCTGACATAAGCTGCAATCACCAAACCTATGATGAGAAGAAATTTTTTGTTCAGCAGATAATTCATAATGGCAAGCTGGTACTAATTTGATCCTTGGATGGTAAAAGCCTTAAGCTTCTAAAGTTACGACTTTTAAAGACTGGTTTTGGGAACCTTCAACGATCAAACGTTTGCTTATTCTTACTTCAAAAGCAGTTTTATGTTATTAAATTAAAATATGTGCCTGCCGGGAAAGCGAACACAATTCCTTTGGCTTTTTTATTCGTTTAATTAGTAACCAATCATTCGTTTGTATTATTAAAAAATCAACGGAATGCGCCCTGCAATTTATAAACCCATGCATACTGGCAGGGACTATCCACCGGACTCAATGCCGGTGCGGTGATGGCTAATTTTCCCGCATTTTGTTTAAACCGGATCTTTCCAGGAAACCCGGGCATTGACACCGATTTTATGCCAGGCATTCCTGGAAGATTGATTTCATTCTTCCATCTAGTGACGATCAGGTAGAGATCATTACCTTTTCTTGTAAAGTAAACGCCATCGTCCTTTAATGAAGGAGCCTCTTTCCAGGCCGTGGTTTCATAGATCGCCTCACCATTCACCCGCAGCCAGTCGCCGATATCCTTCAATCTTTGTTGCATGATAACCGGTATCGTTCCATCAGCAGCCGGGCCAATATTCAACAACAAATTACCTCCACGGGACACGATATCGACCAGTTGATGCACGAGTTGTTCGCTACTGGCATACTGTTCGAGGTTTTCGTTGCGGTTATAACCAAAAGACTCCCCAATACCCCGGCATTCTTCCCAGGGTTTATCAAGTCCGGACTTACCGCTTCCATATTCAGATGTATTAAAACCTCCTTTATCGCGACCGCTACCCCACCTGTCATTGGTAACCACGGTATTTTTAACAGGCGATTCATTATAGAGCCATTGCAAAAATTCACGGCTGCGCCATACTGTATCCGAATGATCCCATTCACCGTCCGGCCAAACGATATCGGGTTGGTACCGTGTTACAAGGTCTTTTAACTGGGGAAGCATATGCTGGTCCACATATTTCTTTACATCCTGCCTGTATAGCGGGTTGTACCATTCGTACAAGGAGTAATAAAAACCCATATGAAGGCCCGCATTTTTTACAGCGGATGTAAGTTCACCCGCCAGGTCGCGATGCGGTCCTGCATCCACCGCGTTCCAGTTCCATGCTTGTACGCTTGGCCATAAAGCAAATCCATCATGGTGTTTGCTGGTGAGCACAACATAGCGGGCACCCGCATTCTTAAATATATCGGCCCATTTTGCGGGATCAAAAAGTTCGCAGGTAAATAAGGGTGCGAAATCCTGGTATTTAAAATTCGGACCATAGGTTTTTGCGTGAAACGCTGTAAACTCTTTATGAATATTCAGCTTGGTATTGTTCAATCTTTCCCAGTACCATTCGGAGTAATTACTTCCAAACCCGTCGGCATTGGAATTGGTAGCCCAGGACGGCACGCTATAAAGGCCCCAATGTATAAAAATGCCAAATTTCGCGTTGGTGAACCAGGATGGGATCGGCCTGGTGTTCAGGGATTCCCAGGTAGCCTGGTAGGGTTGCTGGGAATGGGTTTTTGAAAAGAAAAGAATGAAAACGGCAATGAAAAAATTTCGCATAGCATATTATTTAGATACCAGCATCGTATTAAGTGGCGTTAAGTTAGTTATACGGGTTTAAACAAATACCCGTGAGAGGTATTTTTTTGTCATTAGCCACAGATTACACAGATTGACACAGATGGGAACGAGTTCGGACGATAATGTTATTTTAGAAATCAATGAGAACTTTGATACCAGGGATAAATCAATCGGTGCAATCCGTGTTAATCCGTGGCAAAAAAATCATTCGCCACAGATTACACAGATTGACACAGATGGGAACGAGTACGGACGATAATGTTATTTGAGAAATCTATGAGAACTTCGATACCAGGGATAAATCAATCCGTGCAATCCGTGTTAATCCGTGGCAAAAAAATTCCATTTCAGCACAAACCATCCCGAAGGGACGCGGGGTTTGCGATTTTTTTTGTTTGCGTCATTAATTTGATTGCGCTACGCCAATCAAAAGGGCAAAAATTTCCACGTCAAATTGGGACGCGAGGATCGAACCCTGCTTTACAATTTTGATTTGTTTCCGTCATTAATACTAATTAGCCAGCCGAATCTAGTAACGGCAGAGACACCCCAACGTCCCATAGGGACGTCTTATCGGTAGACAAATAACGCAACCAAGGTGACATCCGTCCTGTAGGGACGGTTTATGCGAAAAAACACTGTCAATAAATGAAA
>JAEYOL010000182.1 GCA_023411775.1 Bacteroidota bacterium
GAACTGGCAGGTGATACTGGCACTGGTGATTGGTGGTGTTCTGGCGGCCCCCCTTGCGGCCAGGCTTGCTGGTAAATTACCACGCAAAGCTTCATTTCTTTTACTGGGAGCGGTAGTTGTGATCTGGAGTATAAAGATCCTCTTCAATGTACTTTAATCTTTTAAAATGCCCGATAAAGAACGATCTTAAAATAATAGTCTACAAATTTGGTAGGATAATAAGACACCCCTATTTTTGTTACCTCTAAAAAAATAACCATGTACAACCAGTATATGCTTTCCCTCCGATGTTGCCTGTAAACCAATAAAACCTTTAGGTAAAATTTTTTTGAAATAATAGTCTATAAAAATAGTAGACTAATAAACCTTGATTAATCAAAACCAATTTATGAAACGCATCATCTTTTTCTTAGGATTTTTGTCGCCAGCCATTGCCTTCGCGCAGTTAAGTGGCCGTGTGGTCAATAGCAATAATGATGGAGTTCCGTATGCAAGCGTATTGATAAAGAATACCGGCATTGGCACCACCACGGACTCCACAGGCGGTTTTATATTATCCGATATTGAAAAGTTTCCTTTTACACTCGTGGTCTCCTATGCCGGGTTCGAACCGCATGAACGTGTGGTTAGAAATAGCAACGTAGGCAATATTGTAATTCATCTTCAGTCGCTTTATCAAAGGGACACCGTGATCGTTACCTCACGTCGCCGCCGCGAAGTGCTGCAGGATGTGCCCATCCCTATCACGGTTATCACGGCGTCGCAGGTAGAGGATGCAGGGGCCTTTAATGTGAATCGGGTAAAGGAATTTGTTCCGGCGGTACAATTATATACATCCAACCCACGTAATACAGGGATCAATATCCGTGGCCTGGGCGCGCCATTTGGACTTACCAATGATGGCCTTGATCCAGGTGTGGGCTTTTATGTTGACGGAGTGTATTTTGCCCGCCCTGCTGCTGCAACTTTAGACTTTATTGATGTAGAAAGGATCGAGGTTTTGCGGGGACCTCAGGGTACACTTTTTGGCAAGAATACTACCTCTGGAGCATTTAATATTACAACTCGCAAACCCACATTCAGGCCAGGGGCTAATTTTGAAGTAAGCTTTGGTAACTATGGCTATGTACAGGCGAAAGCATCTGTAACAGGTCCCCTAAGTAAAAAACTGGCCGCGCGACTTTCGTTTTCCGGTACACAGCGTGATGGACTTGTTGAGAATATCAGGACCGGTCATAATACCAATGATATTAATAACCTCGGTTTCCGCGCTCAATTATTATACAAGCCCTCCGACAATACCACCATCACTTTATCTGCAGATGATTCACGTCAGCGTCCTGATGGCTATGCACAGGTGGTTGCAGGTGTGGTACAAACTCAAAGGGCGGCTTACCGGCAGTTCAATGCCATCATCGCTGATCTTAATTATACTTTACCGAGCCTAAACGCGTTCGATCGTAAGATCGATCATGATACTCCATGGCGTTCTGCCAATGATCTGGGTGGTGTATCGCTGAATATCGATACACGTATTGGACCCGGTACCCTTACTTCCACCACAGCATGGCGTTATTGGAAATGGGGTCCTTCAAACGACAGGGATTTCACTGGTCTGCAAGCCCTGGCCAAATCGCAAAATCCTGCCAGGCATAAAAACTGGTCACAGGAAGTTCGTTATGCCGGTGAGTTCTCTTCCCGCCTCAGTGGTGTTGTAGGCCTTTTCCTGATCGACCAGGAAGTTAAGATCACTGGTACAGAAGAGTCAGGTGCGGACCAGTGGCGGTTTTCAAAAAGCTCGAACAGCCCATTGTGGGAAACACCAGGACTTTTTGAAGGCTATGGTATCTATACCAACTCATCTATCAAATCTCTGAGCGCCGCCGCATTTGCAAACATAGACTGGGAGATAGTAAGAGGTTTACACCTGTTGCCCGGGTTGCGGTTCAACTATGATGAAAAAGATGTAGTCTATAACCGCGTAGCGAAAGGGGGACTCGAAACCACCGATCCTGACCTGATCGCGCTGAAGAATGCGGTGTATAGCAGCCAGTCATATGTGGCGGACGCTGATGAGACCAACCTTACCTACCAGATCACGCTTGCATACCGCGCCAACAAACGCATTAATGGCTTCTTTACCTATTCGACAAGTTTCAAACCGGTGGGTGTGAATGTAGCTGGCCTGCCAAATATCGGAGGTCAGCCTGCAACCGACCTTGCAGTCATCAAACCTGAAGATGTGAGAAATTTTGAGTTTGGTATCAAATCAACACCCGCTCAAAGTTTTACCCTGAACTTAACCTTGCACAGGACAGATATCAAAAACTACCAGACAAATGTTCAGTCACCTGAACTGGGCGTTAATCGCGGCTATATTGCCAATGCGGATGAAGTACGTGTAAGTGGCGCCGAACTTGATGCCAACTACAGGGTAAACGAACATTTTTCATTTTACGGCGCGGTCGCATATACGGACGCAGAGTATATCAAATTTACCAACGCGCCACTTCCGCTCGAAGAAACAGGTGCGACTAAAGATGGTGTGCAGGTTGCATTCAAGGATATCTCGGGTGGAAAGTTGCCCGGCATTTCCAAATGGGCCGGATCATGGGGTGGCGAGTTCAATACTCCAACCGCTTTCCTTGGCCAGGCAGGTAAATTCTTTATCGCAGTGGATGGCTATTATCGTTCTTCATTTTCATCCAGTCCATCACCCTCAGCATACCTGAATGTTGACGGATATGCGTTGCTGAATGGCAGGCTGGGATTCAGGAATACCAATGGCCTCTCCATTTTTGTATGGGGACGTAACCTGCTTGATAAAGATTATTACGAACAACTTTTACCCGCTGGTGGTAATGCCGGGCATTATGCAGGTGTACTGGGAGATCAGCGGACCTATGGTATCACACTTCGGTACTCACTGTAATAAATTATAAAGGCAGTTGTATTTTTTTCGATAGCAAGCATTAGTTAGAAGGCGTCCCGATTCTTCGGGATGCCATTTTACAGCCGTGTGACCGAGAGGACAGGGACAGGTCTGCAAAACCTTTTACGTCGGTTCGAATCCGACCACGGCGTCTGAGCTCTTTGCGGGATTAAAATTTTCACCTCCTGCTGTTGTATATTCGACAAGCATTTTGGTAAAATTTAAATACGGATAAATAGTTTCGATCATGCCAATTAATTCCAGTGAAGGTGATGACAGGAAGGATGAAGCAATTTTAAGAAGTGATGAGAATGACCCTCACGATATAGGCAGGAAACAACCAGTGTTCAATATTTCCGAGGACATCTGGGCCGTTTTGATCGGCGGGTTCCTGATTACAATTGTTTTATTAACTGCATTTATATCCCCGGGTTTAAAACTCCCGGCGCCTGTTTACAAGTGGAGCAGCCCAACTGAGTTGTTAGAAAAAGTATTTTCCTTCAACAACCTGTTAATGATCACTTCCATCGGGATTGTGTTTGCATTGTTGTGCTCGATCGCCATACGGCTTTCGGGAGGCAGTATAAAAAGATTTGTGGCAGGTTTCGTGCTGGTGTACACCTTGGGAATTGCTGCTCTTATCATTAGCGGCAACCATACCATTAATTATTATGGTATCGAGTACGTAGTGTTTGCCCTTGTGTTTGGCCTCCTGATCAGCAACCTGGGTATTATACCAGGCTGGTTGAGGCAGGCAGCAAGATCAGAGTTCTTTATCAAAACCGGCCTGGTGATACTCGGTGTGAGCGTATTGTTCACAGATATCATCAAAGCAGGTTTGCCGGGTATTCTGCAAGCTGTACTGGTGGTAAGCGTAGTCTGGTTTTTTGCGCTTTGGCTGAGCCGGCGATTGAAAGTTGATGATGAGTTTGGTGTGATACTGGCTTCTGCGGTCGCCATCTGCGGTGTGTCGGCAGCGATCGTTGCCAGTGGCGCTATCAGGGGTGATAAGCGAAAGCTTTCCTATGTTACGACACTTGTTTTGGTCATCGCGATTCCCATGCTGATCCTGCAACCCTGGTTGATCAGGCAGTTTAATATACCCGAGATGGTTGGCGGCGCCTGGCTGGGTGGTACATTGGATACAACAGCTTCCGTAGCCGCCGCCGCACAGTTGGTGGGACCGGTAGCAGTAAAGACTGGTGTGATCATCAAGTTTTCGCAGAATGTATTAATAGGTGTTGCTGCGTTTTTTATTGCCGGCTGGTGGGCTTTAAGAAAGGATCCAAATCGTGTAGCCGCAACCGAAGGAAAGGGGTTGGGAATTATCTGGGAGCGTTTTCCAAAATTTGTATTGGGATTTATCGCCGTTTCACTGATATTTTCTTTCTTAATTCCGGCCAACACCACCCAGCAGGTAACCGGATTTTTAAATGGTCTGCGCACCGTCTGGTTTGCTCTGGCATTTGTCGCCATCGGGCTGGAAGCCCGTTTTGCCGACCTGGTTAAGATACAGGGAGGCCGGCCGGCCCTGGCATTTATCCTGGCACAGGTATTCAATATACTCTGGACTTTGTTTTGGGCGTATTTGCTGTTTGGTGGTGTTTTATTGCCTGCGCCGGATATTAAGTAAATTTATGTTCTAAAATTTTCATACTGATGCAAAAGATATACCTGAGTGATTCCGGACCAAAAGTATCGCCTGCAGTCTACGGTTTTTGGCGTTGGGACGATACCAGTGCGAATGGTGAGGAAACAATGGAAAGGATTGTGAACCTTTGTCTCGAACTTGGCATCAACACCTTTGATCATGCAGATGTGTATGGCGGGTATCAAAGTGAGGAGCTGTTTGGAAACGTGATGAAGAAAAGATCCTTTAAACGCGAGGATGTTGTTTTATTTACAAAATGCGGTGTTTTGTTACCACATACAAACAGGCCGGAGATAAGGGTGAAATATTACGATACATCCGCCAGGCATATCACCGCAAGTGTAGAGAATTCATTAAGGAAATTAAGGACCGATTACATTGATATATTCCTGCTCGACCAGTTGGATCCCCTTTCAAACCTGGAGGAAACGGCATTGACGCTGGAACGCCTTCGTACATCAGGTAAGATCCGCAACGTAGGGGTAGCCAATTTTTCAGTTTTCCAGCACCAGTTGCTTGCATCTTATTTAAGAATACCCATTGTTACCAATCATATCGAACTGAACCTGCTGAATACTACCGCGCTTGACAATGGCCAGATCGATTATATCAAGCAACGATATATGCGGCCGCTGGCTGCTGCGCTCCTTGCAGGTGGCAGGATCGAGAATGGCACGGATCCCCTGGCGGTGCGCGTGCATTACAAGCTCGGTGAAATTGGGAAAAAGTATAATGCCAACGTGGAATCGATTGCGGTGGCCTGGCTGATCAAGTTAGGTGCGCTTCCGCTTATCGGAACCCTGAATGAGCAACGCATTCGAAATATCGTAAATGCTTTTGAGGTCGATCTCGATCAGCAGGACTGGTATGATCTCTACAATACTTCTCGTGAAGAAGTGCATTCGAAGCAGGAGTTTGCGGAATAGCTTTTTGGGGAGTTTCGAATTATTAATTTAGAATTTGGATCGGGACTTGTTGAAACTCGATGTTTGATGACATCGAATAAGTTGTTCTCCTGGTTCATAGTGACATCCCACCTAATTCCAATTCCCAATCATTGCCTGTTTATTTTTTTTCGCTGGTGTCCATGGATGCCGGAACTCCCATTCCGGCCAGCAAGAACGGAACGGAGTTCCGTTTTACCAACTATCCGGGCCGCTCGTTTAACCCTTAACGTTAAGATGACTTAATTTGGGATTTGGATCGGGACTTGTTGAAACTCGATGTTTGATTACAAGGAACAAGTTATTCTTCTAATCAATAAGGACACCCCGCCTAATTCCAATTCCCAACTACAAAGTCCCCAACACAAACACTCGTTATCATTCACCATTTATTGTCCCTCCTGGTTTATCTTTGCCATCCATTAAAAATACCGCAACGCTGATGTCACAACACCCGGAAACAAAGGCAATCCGTCTTCAGACTGAACAAACCAACCAGAGAGAACACGCTACACCGATTTTTCTTACCAGCAGTTTCACCTATGATTCAGCAGAAGAGATGGGTGCTGCTTTTGCGGATGATACACTCGATGTAAATATTTACTCCCGTTTTTCAAATCCGACTGTTGATGAATTTATAAGTAAGATCGCTGCACTCGAATACGCAGAAGATGGTGTAGCTACCGGTACAGGAATGGCTGCGATATTTTCAACGTTCATGACTTTCCTGAACCAGGGGGATCATATTATTTCCGCGTCGGCGATATTTGGATCCACGCATTCCATTCTTACAAAGTATTTACCAAAATGGGGCATCGAGCATTCTTACTTCGATATGGCCAACCCCGCAGGTATCGAAGCATTGATCCGGCCTACGACGAAAATGCTTTACGTAGAAACGCCCTCCAACCCGGGATTGGATATCATCGATATTCAGAACGTGGCAGACCTGTGTAAGAAGCATAATATCTTATTTGTGGTTGACAATTGTTTTGCCACACCTGCTGTGCAACAACCCATTCGATTTGGTGCCGACCTGGTCCTGCATTCAGCTACCAAGTTTATTGATGGGCAGGGACGAGTACTGGGCGGTGTTGTAGTGGGAAAAGCCGAATTGATCAAGCAGCTTTATTTATTTATTCGTAATACAGGGCCATCGCTTAGTCCATTCAATGCCTGGGTGCTTACCAAAAGCCTGGAAACCCTTTTCGTTCGTATGGAAAAACATGCTGCAAATGCTTTGTATCTCGCCAATGCATTGAAGGGGCATGCTGCACTCAGCCAGGTAAAATACCCTTTTCTTCCGGACCATCCTCAATATAAAATTGCCAAAAAGCAAATGTCGAATGGAGGCGGTATGCTGACGTTTGAAATAAAAAGCGGGGTAGAAGGCGGCCGTAAATTTCTGAATGCGCTTCAGATGTTGTCGATGACCAATAACCTGGGCGATTCAAGGAGTATCGCTTCACACCCGGCTTCAACAACACATTCCAAACTCACCGAGGAAGAAAGGGCTGCAGTGGGGATCACGCCGGGTCTGATACGTATTTCAGTTGGGCTGGAACACCCCGATGATATCCTGGATGATATTTTACAGGCGCTGGAGAAGTGTTAGCGTTAAAATATCTGTGCGTATAGAAAATGGACGACCTCGATGGCGATCAGGATTATGATGATCCACTCGAGAACCACACCGGTGCGGTATTGTAACAGGTCGCGGAACAATTCCAGGTTTTCTTTTACGATCTCCAGGCTTTCCGTCACACCGCGAAATCTTTCCGTGAGATCGAAATTCCTTTTCAGTTCAGTATGTAGTTTATCGAGGCGCTCGTCTTCCCATGTTTCGGGCGGCGAATCAAATATGTAGAGATGTTGGGAGATCCTGTTTTTTAGGATCAGCGTTTTGCCAATATATTTTTTAAGATTGGATCCTGAGATGGAAAGCCTGCCTTTTCGTTCCAGTAGCTGGGTATGGTAGTTGGTATCTTCTAAAAGCGAAAAAGCCTGCTGGGAATAAAAATCAAGCGCTACGGATTGTGCCAGCGTAAGCATGATCATTCGCAATACCCTCGGGTCTTCATCCGCGATCTCGATCTTGTTATGACTTATCTTTTTCTCCGGCGC
>JAEYOL010000195.1 GCA_023411775.1 Bacteroidota bacterium
TAAAGATGCGGTAGTAAGGGACTGCTTACAAAATGACTGGCTGTCGATAAACCTGGCGCGTTCTCACCCGGTATGAATGCAGTGTCAACGGCGGGCTGAGCGGCTGCGGCATCAAGCGTATAAACAAAAAGGGAATCGTCGTCATTGTTTTTGAAAACACTGGCGAAATAATTTGTTCCTGCTGTGGGACCAGTGAATAACATCTTTTTTGCAACCTCGTTCACGTTAAATACCGCGGTGGGTGGTGGAGGGGCAATGGGAACCATATCAGCCAGGTTGTAACGGAAATAACTTTGTGAAAGTTTGTCGTAAAGCATAAAACCCCGGCTCGAGGAGTAGATATAGTATGGCTCTACATCCCAACTACCCGGTGCCTGCATACCCAGCTTGTAAGGTGGCGGAACGAATGTATTCATGCCATGAGGATAGCCATTATTGATCAGCAACTCATTTGAACCACCGCCGATAAAATAATCCTGTGGCTTTATGATAGAAGGAGCACCCCAAAACTGGTCTTGAAAACCCGCAACTTTTAGAAAATCGACATAGTAGGGTTGTGTAAGACCATTGGGCGACATGATGTAGATCTTCTGTACACCCAGTCGATCCCGCACAACGGTAACCCGGTGTGAACCTCCAGGCAGTTTTTCACCTTTATTGGCTGAGGAGTAAATGTCTTTAAATACCGAGCCATTCGGTGCGATCATTACCAGGTCGCAGTTTCCGGAATTTTCCTCGATCATCAGCCATCCTTCGTTGAACTTACTAATGACATTGATAGTGAATTTTTTCCTGAAGCTGACACCGGTTTCCTTATCACGCACAAAGTAGTCCAGTAAATATTGTCCGGGAGTCTGGGTGATTTGCGCGTTCAGGTTTTGAGACGTCCCCAGCACCCAGCGGGTAAGTGGTGCCCCAATATTCTGATACAGCGTCCAGTCGTATTCATATCCGGCCGGAGATGTCATGGTTTGATCGAGTGTGATGTTGATACGAAGTGTATCCTGGATAGCTACAGTGATCTCATCAGGTATGTCGGCTTTTATTGATACCTGGTTGATCTCATTGTAGCTATAGTTCCCTTTATCCTTGTAACAGCTCGCCAGTATGAAGGCAGCCAGGAAAAACAATACCAGTTTAAAGTTGATTATTCTCATATCGAATGAATGATGTAATGAATCAATGTTTTACTATTATCGCTATTTATGGAAAAGTGACCGGTAACCCAAACTCATCAAGCAGGGGGCCATTGACGGTTTCGTGATCACTTAGTTTCGATTTACAAAATGCGTTGTAGTACTGCATTTCTCCCACGGAGAATGCAGGTGGCGACCCCACAGGGAAATCTGTAATTCCAGTGATATCAATGATAAACTTGAACTTAACCTGGCTATAAGATCCAAAATAATAGATCAGCCTGGTGTCCCAGTTGGAAGGCTTGGTAAGGAAGTCATTGATTTTAACCAGGTATTTTAATCCTGCACCGGCAAAATTGCCTGCGACAGGTGAATGAGGGATACCCGGTTGAAAATCTTTCGATGCTGTTACCTGGAGCAGCAGGCGGACTTCCTGGTTTTTCAAATCGGCAGTTCGTTTTACCAGCACGGGAAGATCAGAACTGAATTCACCGGCAGGTATATGATAGGGAAGAAATTCGTAGTGCGTACCTTCTACTGCGGTTGTGCTGTCAGCTATAACTGCAAGTTTTACTTCCCGGTCTGTATTGGTGGCTTCGCCCATAATACGAACGGGTACTTTAATAGTATCAAACTGCAGGTCATTTGATTTTATAGCGAAGGAATAGGCTATGCTGTCGCCATCATTATTAAACGCTTCACGGTATACATAGATCATTGCAGGTTCCTCATACCTGACAAGTTCACTTTTTTCACAGCCTGTTGCCATGACGAGTAGTGTCATGCTGACTATTAAACAACGTGTGGTGATATTTTTCATCCTGTCGTATTTCGGTTTTAGAAACGGTTGGCAAATTCAATTTCATTTTCGGGAAGTGGGAATACATAGGTGGCATCGCTCATATTAACCGAGCTTCCATCGATGCGTACAGCATTCTTTCTTTTGAAATAATAGAACAGCTGACCTTCCGCATAAAATTCTTTCTTGTACTCTTTTAAAATTTCGGTTTGCAGAGACGAAGCACTGATCGTGGTTGGCAGCGCAACGAGCCCTCTATGCTCTCTTATTGTGTTCAGGTAAGCTACGCCCTCCTCTGGTGTGGAAGCCGCCTCAGCTGCGATATAATACATTTCTGAAAGTCTGATAACAGGAAGATTTCCTTTCAGTCGTTCCGCATTCAGGTCATCCTGCCAGTATTTTGTGCTCGCCTGTGATGTACCAAAAGGGGTGAACAGGTACACGTAGCGGATATCTGAACTCCCGCCTGAACTTGATTCATATAGTGAATTGATATTCGATGTAGTGTGGATCAATGTGGGTTGCCCGGATGCAGGCGCGGTCCTGGTAAGAGGTTCAACCAGGTCTTTAAGCTTAAAAACATTCAGCGCGAAAAGGTGTTCGCTGCTAAAGGTTCTGTCGCGGTTGATGGTGGTGGAGACAGAGCTGAGCGTAACAAAGGGAAAACTTCCAGCCTGATTGTTGATCACCGACAGTGCCGATTCCAGTGCCTTTTGATTGTCGCCGCGGTATAAATGAATACGAGCCTGCAGACCTTTTACCGCCCAATAGTTCATGTGGTTGCGGGTGTAAGAAAGAAAAGCATCCTCCGGGTATTCATAGCGGACCGTTTTGTCTTGTGATAACAACAACTCCGCATCACCCAGGTCTTTCAGACAACTGTCTATGACGGCATTAACGCTCAGCAAAGGGTATACAGATACACCAAAACGGGTTACATATGGTATCGAAAGGCGGTTGGCATCAACTGCAGGGGAAACACTAAAAAGGCGGAGCACATCGAAATGTAGTAATGCCCTAAGCGCAAGTGCTTCGCCTTTTACAACATGATAATTATTTTTTGAGAAGACACTTTGTTTAGCGTCAATTTGTGTTAAAATATTATTTATGTTGGAAACGCCGGTGTACAAACCGCCCCAGATACTGGCGATATAACTTTTGGACGTCGCGGCTGTATAATCATATCGCGAAGGATAATAGAAAATGTGAGAAGTTGCCGATGCGTTATAACGTTGTGCCATGGCATCCAACACACCAAAGGAAAGGTTAGTGCCGTATGTGCTGGCGCCGCCCATAAGTGTATAAACACCGATCAACGCGTCCTTGAAGCCCTGCTCGTCACTGAGCAACTCACTTTCCCTGATTTCTGTTTTGGGACTTACGTCGAGCCATTTTTTACAACCCGTCGAAGCCAGTACAACTGTTGTTATTAACGTGCCCAGGATAATTTTTTTCATGCTTACCTATTTATAAAAATCTAAAACTGAGTACTGATATTGATGGTGAAGTTGCGCGCAAAGGGATATTGCGTTCCCCGTTCTACATCGATCGATGACCAACGCTTCAGATCGTTAACAGTGAAATTCACACGGGTATTACTGAGTCCCAGGTACCTGTTGAGCTTATTGGAAAACAGGTATGAAACTGTAATACTTTCTGCATGTATATAGTTGTTTTTCTGAACGAACCTGGAAGTGGCGTTTGTTTTGGTATTGACGGTGCGACCGTTCTCGTCTACCAGTCCCTTGAAGTAGGTGGCATCTCCTGGTGCTTTCCAACGACCGAGTAACACGCGACGATCGACATTGTAGGAGAGGTTAGCATCTTCCACGCGGTCGGCTAATGTCTGGTTATACAGGTGACCACCAAATTCATAACTGAAGAACAAACCGAGGCTGAATCCAGCGTAGGAGAAATTAGTCCCGAAGTTGCCACGCAGGTCAGCAATGGCATCGCCTACCACTACTTTGTCAAGCGGGTTCCAGATATAAGTCATGCTATCATTACGATTCAAATAGATCTCACGACCGTTACTGGGGTCTATACCGAGGGAACGAACGGCCCAGATCGCGTTAACGCTTTGCCCTTCCTGGTAGCGGAATTGAGGACGTGTCTGGTCATTTTTGTCGTTCAACTCATTTTGCTTCTTCAACGAATTCGAAATTTGCTTGATATAATTTGTATTGTGGCTGCCGTTTACAAATACACTCCAGTTCATTCTCTTCTTTTCATTTCTTAGTATAAACGTATTCAGCCTGAATTCCACGCCTTTGTTTTCCAACTCTCCAATATTTTCACGATAGCTGGAAAATCCGGTAGAGGGTGGGGTGTTAATATCCAGGATCAGGCTTTTTGTATTTTCCTGGTAGAGATCAAGGCTAAGATTGATGCGGCTTTTGAAAAATGAAATGTCGCCGCCGATATTCTTTTTCAATGTCTGTTGCCATTTCAGGTCAGGGTTGCCATAACCCATCAGGTAGGCGCCGATCTGACCCCTTATGCTTTGATCGGTGAAATACCGGTAGGTTGTAATTCCCATGTAAGGCGGGAACCTGCTGTCACCCGTTGTACCGATAGTTGCTCTCAATCGAAGCTGGTTGATATAATTGAGGTTATTGACAAATTTTTCCTTGTGAAGGTTCCAACTTGTACCCAGGCTCCAGAAGGGCGCAAATTTATTGTTGATGCCAAACTGCGAGGAGCCATCTGCGCTAATGCTTAATTCTGCCTGGTAGCGGTTATCATAACTATAACTGAAGTTGCTGAAACCTGAAACGCGACGAGATATGGTGCTAAATCCTGTAGGCTTCGAATTTGCGGGGTAACCATTACCAAAAACAATTTCGTCGAGCCGCTGGTTGGGGAAGCCTTCTACGTATACGGAAGTGAGATCACTTTTTGTCTGCGAGGCACCCACGCCTGTCGTATTAAAAAGCTGGTGCAGGCCGAGGCGCTTGCTGTATTCCATTTGCAGGCTGCCATCGTAAGAAAAGAACTTACTGTTTTCTTTGGTATAGCTTCCTTTTTTAGTGATATCGGTAATATTGGCGAACGAGGTATGCTGGGCAGGCAGGAATAAGTCGCGTTCGTCATTTTGTTTAGTGATGCCCATGCGTCCTACTACCCTGAATCCTTTTCCGATATTCCAGTCAATGGTAGTTTGGTTGATCACATTGGAATAGCCCCTGGTATCTACAGTGTGCAGGGCACTATTATAAAGTGGGTTGTAAAAGGGTGAAACAGCTTTGGTCAGTGGATTCATTACCGATTCCAGTATCAATACATAATTTCCTTTTTCATCGGTGGGATTCCAGTAAGGATTTTGTCCTGTATAATCTGAAAAGGTACCATAGTTCGAATTTCTCGCATCATTAAATGCAACGGATAGAACATTTTTTATCAGCAGGCTTTTGTTGCGGTAGGTAAAATTCATAGCGCCACTATATGTGCTGCGGTCGCTATTTTTCATCACACCGCTTACCTTGTTATAGCCCAGGTCGATCCCGTAGCGGAAATGGTTATCACCACCTTCCAGGAATAGCGAATGACGTTGTCCGAAGCCAGTTTGAACAGGCTTGGAAAGCCAGTAGGTGTTGACACCTCTTTGTACAGCTGCAAGCCGGTTTGAATATGTTTCTCTCAGAACAGCATCCGCATCAGGTCTTATCCCGTCTGCATAAGTATTATACATACCCGCCAAACGTTCCACTTCCAGTTTTTCCGCTGCGTTGGTTAGATCATACACATTGAGATCCGGTCCAGAAATTTGTAACATACCGCTATAGCTCAGCCTGAGTTTTCCAGATTCCGGTTGCTTGGTATCAACCACGATCACGCCGTTCGCTGCGCGGCTTCCGTAGATGGATGTAGCAGCCGCATCTTTTAATATGGTAAAATTGGCGATACGGGTCATGTCGAGATCATAGATCTTCTGTATACTTACC
>JAEYOL010000197.1 GCA_023411775.1 Bacteroidota bacterium
TACTGCCCCAGACGGCGACAGGACCGGTCGGATCGTTCATCGCCACAGACATCATGGCAATGGAAAAAATGACCAGCAGGGTGACCGGGAAACTAAGTGATTGTGCTTCCCGCATGTCTTCATTGACGGCACTGCCGATAGCGGCATAAAGCGATGAGTAGAAAAAGAATCCGCCCATGAAGTAAAACACGAACCCGAATAATATCATCGGTATATTGATGCTGCCAAAAGCGTTTTGAACGCCTTCCATGACACCACCCATGGCCGCTATATTATTTCCGGAGGCCTTGGTGGCATTATAGATGATAAAGATGAAAGCGATCCAGAGAAAGAATTGTGTGAGGGCTACCAGTCCGATACCGATGATCTTGCCCAGCATCAGCTGGAATGGTTTGACCGAACTAACGATCACCTCTGCGATCCGGTTGGTCTTTTCCTCCATCACACCCATCATTACCTGTGAACCATAAATGAGTAATATAAAATAGATCAGCAGGCCGGCAACATACCCAATAGTGCTTGCGACCTTGGAATTGGCCGTGGCGTCGTGCACATTAACCGCCCTGATACTTACATAACTGTTTTTGATGATGTTCTTTTTATCCTCGTCAATGCCCAGGCGCTCATTTTTAAGCTCGTTCCATATATTATTAAGCTTTTGCTCTACACGTCCAGAGGCATCAGCACCCATGGTACGGCTGGTGTACATGCTTAATCCTTTCAGGCCCGACTGCCAGTCGTCCTGGCGGGGAATGACAATATAGGCGTCATAGCCCATTTCTGAGAAGCTCTTTTTCAGGCTGTCCTCTTCGATATTCAACAGGCTCAACAGTGATGAACTGTCTTTTTGGTTTTCCCGCTCAATCCTGCCCCGGTCAAAGTAGCCAGATGAATCAATAACTGCCACATCGAGTTTTGGCCGCGACTTTGCCCCCATGTAGGTCATCCCAAATATCAATCCCAGGTATAACACAGGGAAAAGGATAGTGCTGATGATGAAAGTTTTCTTTCTAACCCTGGTGAGGTACTCTCTCTTTATTATAAGTAATGTTTTGTTCATGGTGTGTGGTTATGATTATTACCGGATTCTATGCTGATACCAAATGAAATACTTTAATTCCCTGGGCTTAGGCTTTCACTTCCTGGAACTGCCGCGCCGCAGGCGTGTCTTCCACCAGGCGGATAAATATATCGTTGAGGGAGGGAAGGATCTCATTGAATGATTCAATACCAAGACCTTTATTTATAAAATACTGCAAAACATCATTGTTGGTATAACCCGGGTCGAGTTTGATAAACACCTCCTGGTCTCCTTTCTGTTTCACTTCGAATAAGTGAATCGCTAAATGCTCAGCCAAGATCCTGTCGGAAAAGCTCACCTTAAAAAGGTTTTCCTTGAAATCGTGTTTCACATTTGTCACGGTGCCATCCAGAATCTTTTTGCCTTTGTTGACCAGCACAATATGGTCGCAGATCTCTTCCACCTGCTCCATTCGGTGCGTACTGAAGATGATTGTGGAGCCTTTGCTGGCAAGGTTATAGATCTCGTCTTTGATCAGGTTGGCATTTACGGGATCGAGCCCGCTAAAAGGCTCATCCAATATGATCAGTTTGGGCTCGTGTAGTACGGTAGTGACAAACTGCAATTTCTGGCTCATACCTTTTGACAGGTCTTCTACTTTCTTATTCCACCAGGATTCCATATCCAGCCGGTCAAACCAGGCTTTGATCTTTTTGGTCGCGTCATATTTGCTCAGGCCCTTGAGCTGTGCCAGGTAAAGTGCCTGTTCACCGATCTTCATTTTTTTGTAAAGACCTCTTTCTTCGGGCATATACCCTATCTGGCCAATATCGTTGACGGGATCGAACTTCTTACCATTGAAAATGATCTCACCCTGGTCGGGGTAGAAAATTCCGGTGATCATACGGATGAGCGTTGTTTTGCCAGCACCGTTTGGACCGAGTAAGCCGAAGATCTGCCCCGGTTCGATAGTCAGGCTGATGTCATCGACGGCTTTTTGGGTAGCAAAATACTTTCTCAGGTTTTTTAGTTCCAGTATGGCCATAGCTTTTGATTGTTTCGCAAAAATAGCCGTTAACTCATATAAGCCATAATTTTTTGGCAAAAGGGATCATGGTGTAAATTATTATGATAATGCGCTGATTATGCCTGCAGAACAGCTGCAATCCGGGAAGCGACGCTTTCACCGTCCATCGCTGCACTTACAATACCTCCTGCATAGCCGGCCCCTTCGGCGCAGGGATATAAATTTCTTACTTGCGGATGATGGAGAGTTTCTTTGTCACGAGGTATGCGTACAGGTGATGATGTTCTCGATTCTGTTGCTACCAGCACTGCTTCGTTCGTAAAATACCCGCGGATCTTTTTACCAAACTCTTTAAAGGCCATTTGCAGGCTTTTATGTATAAAAGGTGGCAGTACTTCGTCAAGGGCACTGGAATGCAAACCAGGTATATAAGAACATTTGGGCAGACTTCTGGATACTTTCTTTTCCGTAAAATCAACCATACGTTGTGCAGGTGCAACAAATTTGCCACCACCTGCAGCAAAGGCTTTCCGTTCTACATATTGCTGGAAGTACATCATGCCTAAGGCAGAATCCAACA
>JAEYOL010000320.1 GCA_023411775.1 Bacteroidota bacterium
GAGCACATGGTGCGTAGCAAACACACCAGTCCGCATGTCACCAGCTTTACTGAAGCCGATGTTACTAATCTCGTGATTTGGCGCGATAAGGTGAAAAAGGACTTTGAAAAAAGGGAAGGCACACGCATCACCTTCACTCCTTTGTTCATCGAAGCGATCGTGAAATGCATTAAAAAATTCCCGCTGGTCAACTGTTCACTGGATGGCGATAAGATCATCGTTAAAAAAGATATCAATATCGGTATGGCCACCGCTTTACCCAGCGGAAACCTGATCGTACCTGTAATTAAGAATGCAGACCAATTGAACCTGGTAGGCCTGTCCAAACAGGTAAATAATATGGCCGATAACGCCCGCAATGGCAAACTCAAAGCCGATGATACGCAGGGCGGTACTTTTACACTCACCAATGTTGGCACTTTCGGAAGCCTGATGGGTACACCCATCATCAACCAGCCACAGGTAGCCATCATGGCCGTGGGGGCGATCAAAAAACGCCCGGTTGTCATTGAAACGGCACAGGGAGACAGCATCGCTATCCGTCACATGATGTACCTGTCGATGAGCTATGATCATCGTATTGTAGATGGCAGCCTGGGTGCAACTTTCCTTACCGCAGTCGCAAAGGAGTTGGAGAATTTTAACCCGGATCGTGAGATTTAGCGGAATTTGGATTTTGTAATTAGGGATTAGTAATCATTGCTGCCCGGAATAAATTTCAAAATGTAATCAAAGCTTTGACCAACGCATCTTCTATGGGTTTTACTCCCACAGGGGCTTTTCTTTATTTTCATAGCGCATGTGTACTTCCTTTTCACCGGTGTCCATGGATGCCGGAACTCCCGTTCCGGCCAGCAAGAACGGAACGGAGTTCCGTTTTACCAGTAACCCCGACCGCTCGCTTAACCCTAGCGTAAAGACGGCTTAGTCCGTAATTTTCTTGTTTCATTTTCCGAGGCCAGCGTTTATCCGGACAGCAATGATTAGTAATTTGATATTCAAACTCCGAAATCGATCCCTGGAGGCTTGAACTTTTAACCACTGCGCACACAACGCACCGCGAGTTTTACTACCCAGCAGCAGGTGTTTTTGGAACACTTAGACATTTTTCGCTGTGTTCTCCGCATTGCTATGGTTTAATTTGCTTTCATGATTTAAGATAAGGGTTAAAGGTGGAGGCAGAGACTCCCCCAACCTCAACCTCAATCTCAATCTTAGTATCAGCATAATCTCAATCTCAAACTTAGTCTCAACCTCAACCTTAACCTTAGCCTGATGCAATAATTTCCCAGAACATTGGATGCTAATTAACAATTCCCCTCTTTTGGTTTTTATTTCTTTTTTGTAAATTGGAATAACTAAACCACCTCCCGACTATGAAACAATTATCTGAAACATGGTTCGCCGAAGGCTATATCGATTTCGAGCTAAAAAAATACACCCTACTCGCCTACATCCAGGAGGTAAATAAATATTTTGATCAGAACAAATTATACCCCCAGCTGGCGGATGTAGTTTTTCACTATCACAACCTTGTCGCCTTTCGGGAAAACAAAAAATTTTTACAGGAACATTTCCCCAAAAAAATGACCGGCATTCAAATCGAGAAATTGCAATTATTGTATGAGCAGATGATCGAAGATGATGAACTCATGCAGGAGTTAGAGGATATCATACACTACGCAGCCGACACTTTGAAGACAACCGTCCAGGCCGGAGCTGATATTTATGAATTTGTCGAAGACAAAATCGACATCAACCCAGTGGGACTTATTCCCCTGGACCAAAAAGAGGGGTATTTCTTTTTAAGTTCGGGCAATAGCAGGATCGCCAGGACCTATCACTATCGGCTCTCTTTTTTTGAAAAACGTGATGAAAAATATCGCAGCATTAAAACGGTACTGATCAATAAATGGCGCAGGGGAATTGCCAGCTCTTATGAACACACGAAATCAGAACTGATCCGGCATTTCAACCAGTTGCCAAACCCGGCGGTGTATTCCATAGAGACCGGATTAAGCTTCCCGGTTGATGAAACATTGTTACCAATCGCGAAAAGAAGCCTGGTTAAATTTATTAGCGACCAGGCGGCTTAAAAAAATAAGACCCCGTATACCTGCACTACAGCATTACGGGGTCATTTCATTTATTGTCAGGCCGATAGAACTATCAATAGCCGATCGGCCTGGCCTCTCTCTTATTTAATCAACGATCTCCAAACCCCAGTCCTTTCCCTTCTTCACAGCTGGCACACCTTCCACGATCCATTTCGCGGGCTTCTCCCCTTTCAGCAACCAGTCAAAATACTGTTGTTCGCGTATCTGGATATCCTTCCTGTTTTTACGTTGTACCAGGTTATGTGCTTCACCGTTATAATTAAGCATCCAGACCTTCTTGCCCAGCCGGCGCATACCGGTAAACAGTTCAATACCCTGGTACCAGGGTACTGCGCCATCCGCATCGTTGTGCATGATCACCAAAGGTGTTTTTACTTTTGGCAAATGGAACAGCGGTGAGTTTTCAATATACAGGGAAGGCTTTTCCCAAAGAGTAGCTCCTAACCTGCTTTGTGTTTTTTCATATTGAAACTGGCGGTTGGAACCACTTTCCCAACGGATGCCGCCGTAAGCAGAAGTCATATTCGCTACCGGCGCACCAGCCCAGGCTGCCTTAAACATGTCGGTCATGGTGATCAGTTGCGCCACCTGTATCCCGCCCCAGCTTTGACCCTGGATGCCGATATTCTTTGAATCCACCCACCTGAATTTTGTAAGACTCTTTGCGCCACTCACAATAAAGTCGTAAGCGCTTTTAGCCGGGTGACCGATCGTGTAATGGATGTTAGGTGCAAATACCAGGTATCCCCTGCTTACGAAGAATGAAATATTCAACCGGCTGGGTGTGGGTGCAGGCGCATGATAATTGTAAAGACCATCCGAAAGCCTTTCATAAAAGTAAAGGATCATCGGGTACTTTTTTGAAGGGTCAAAATCTTCGGGTTTATAAAGGATCCCTTCCGCAGATTTGCCGGCAAATGTTTTCCATTTATAAAGTTCCGCGGTGCCCCAATTATAGTTAGCCTGTTGTGGATTGATAGCAGAAAGCTTTGCAACTTCGTAGGAGTTTTTATTCCCATCATCAAAGCGGGCGCTATACAGGTCGGGAGAACGGTAATAAGTCTCTTTTGTAAAAAGATAAGTATTGCTATCCTTTGCTTTGCTGATTGCACTGAGATTCACACTTGAGTCGGCGCTGACAGGAAACATCACATACTTATCTCCTGTCCATTGGTATTCCCACAAACCGGATCGCTTGTTCACATCGTTGAAACTTCTGAATACCAGCGTCTGCTCTGCTTTAACGGACCGCTCTTCAGAGTCAGTTTGCACATACCGGTATCCAATCTTTTCTTTCCTTCCATCAATAAATTTGTCCGGAGCCTTTACACCCGTGGGATCCACTTTCCAGATACCGTAGCGCTCATATATATACACCGCGCTTTCATCATCCTGCCACCTCATTACACCGTACGGTGACGGGTCACCTGGAGAGTCGTGCTCTTCATTGTATAAAGGCAGTTTTATCTTCGAAGTGATATTCCTCACATCTTTGCCATCATACACAAAATAATGCCTCGCTTTACTGTCATACCACAACAGGTATTTACCGGTAGGCGAAACAAATGATGGGCTGACGAATCCCTGGACGTTTTCTTTGATCAGCTTAGTGGTGCCGGTTTTCGCGTCAATAGCATAAAGGTCTTTCTTAGTATTTCCAGCCCACTGGCTCTCCACCCGTATACCAAAATCGGTCGCGGCATATAATATATCCCCATCGACCTCCTTGGTTTGAAATATCTGAGGTATCTTTT
>JAEYOL010000038.1 GCA_023411775.1 Bacteroidota bacterium
ATATCTCTTTTTCGACAATGCTTTCGGGCACGTTCCAATAGGGGCTAAAGACCACCTGGTTGAGGTTACCTGTGAAAATTCTTGTATCATGACCTCCCTTACCTACTACCACATCCATGTCAAATACATTTTTATCACCTTCTTTTACATGCAGAATAAAGGCGGGGATATTTACCAGGATCAATTTGCCTTTGGGTTGCTGGGGCAGCCAGCGCATACGGTCCATATTAATTAGGATCTGTTGTATCCGTCTCTCAACAGGTGTATTCATTTCCTGGATGGTAGTTTCGCCGGGCATACCATCAGCACTCAAACCATGACGTTGTTGAAATTTTTTGATCGCCATTTCAAGGGTATCATTAAAAACCTGCGAACTATCTGTTGGGGGAAAACCATCAGTGAGTTGCAGCCTTTTTTTGATAGCGACAATACCCGGGTGTGATGAACCTTTTTTATAGGCTTTATTAGCGGTCACCCGGGGCCAGCCTCCATTGACATGTATATCATGGTAAACCGCCAACTGTTCTTTTAATAATCCGTATGATGGATTTACATCTTCATAGTATCTGTCATCCTTGTGTTTCTTTTTTAATAATGAATCGGCAAGATAAATGGCGTCGACTTTTTTTGCCGGTACAAACCGTTCCATTTCCTTTCGCTTCACGTATTCGCGATCATAAGCCTGCAGGGTATGTGTGATAAAATGGAGGGTGAGCTGGATTTCCGTTTCAATAAAAGTTTTATTTTTTGCCGAAGGCGAAACATTTTCCTCGGCTACCAGGCGGTCCATTCTTTTTTGAAGTTGCTTGTTCTCCAGCAGGGTGTCATCAGTCGAACTGGTGTAATGATTGTGCAGGTTCCAGAAACCGCGGGCCTGTTCAGTAAGACCATCACTGGAAAACCAGGCAAATTCAAAGTTGCGGCTATTATAAAAACTTCGTATCCGACGCGAGAGTGAATCGGGAATTTTTTTCTCACTGATAAATTTTTCCACAGCGTTACTATCCAGGAACAGATCGCTATAAGCATTTTTGGGGGTAACACTAAAGTTGCGGGAAGATACTTTTTTGCCTTTTTTCTCAGTAGTATCCAAATTATTACAGGCAAACAGCAAACAGGTACAGGTTAATAAACAAACAAATAGTTTAATCATACTACTGCGTTTGCAAAGACTATGCCCTGCCTCTGACCGGTAATTATAGTAGTGTTGATGCATTAACAATAAAAAAACAAGCGGATCAAAAACTGACCCGCTTGTTCATGACTAATTCTTACAACCTGATTTCTTAGTCCTTTTTCGCTGGCACTTCTTCGCCTTTCAGGTGTTTGTCAAGGAACTGGAGGATTTGTCCATATCCCTTGATCTCATTTTCTTTTTTTACAAAACCATGTCCTTCGTCGGGGAATACCACGTATTCTACCGGCACATTATTTTTCTTAACCGCCGCAACAATTTCATCGCTTTCTACCTGGAGCACCCGGGGGTCGTTTGCACCCTGCAGAACCATCAGTGGCTTTTTAATATTAGATGCATGAAGCAGGGGTGAGTATTGTTTCAATCTTACGGTATCGGCAGTGTTGGGATCACCGATCTCTTCATACAAGGCTTTTTTGAATGATTCCCAATAAGGAGGGATCTCTTTCAGGGTTCTCAGCCAATTTGATACGCCAAAAATATCTACACCCACATTAAACTCGTCGGGTTTGAAAGCGAGTGCAGCCAGTGTCATATAACCACCATACGATCCACCTATGATCCCAATTTTTGTAGAGTCGATATAATCCTGGCTGGCCAGCCATTTTTTACCCCAAACACAGTCATTGAGGTCTTTGTCACCGTGATTGCGATCATCCATTTTATAAAATGTTTTTCCATAACCACTACTTCCGCGATTGTTTACTGCCAGTATCGCATAACCATGATTTACCAGGTACTGGATCAGGGAGAAATAACCTACCCTTGATTGTCCACCAGGTCCGCCATGCACCCACACAAGTGCCGGCACTTTTTGGTTTTTGCCAGCCTGGAGAGGTTTGTAGTAAATGGCAGGTATTTCAAGCCCGTCAAATGATTTATACCGCACCACCTGGGCTGATACCAGGTCGTTACCATCCATTTCGGGGTTTAAGGTATTTGTTAGTTTCTTCAGTTCTTTGGTGTCAAAATCATAAACGTAGATATTGTTGGGCGATTTACCGTCACCAATGGTGAGGCGCATCTTCTTCTCACTACGTGAAAAATTTACCGCCTGCACGTCACCATTTTCGATAGCGGGGAAGTCAACCTTATCACCGGTTTTATGATCAAATAAATAAATCTTGTTGCGACCATCTTCGTTTACACCAATTACCCTGTATTTTTCATCAAAGGAGGTGTACATATACATCACATCCCAGTTCGTGCTGTAGAATTTTTCACTCTTACCGCTCGCCACATCATATTTCATCACCTGCTGGTATTCGCTTCCTTCATCAGTTGTATAATAAAGAACCTTACCATCGTTGGAAAACTGCATCGGGTTGTTGTTGCTTTCAATACTGTCGGAATTGATTTTCTTCAACTCTCTTGTCTGCTGGTTAAACAGGAAAAGATTAGTTGCTGAAGTGGTAACCGGCTGCATAAGGGCGAGAAGATTTTCATCGTCGGTTATCGCGCCAACATCAAAACCGCTTTCATTTTTATAAACCATAATTGGCGTCCATGTGGCGGTATCCATCTTGTACAGGTCGAAGAATCGCGGATCTCTTTTGTTGGAAGTGTAGTACATGAACTTATTATCGCGGCTCCAGCCTCCAAAATTGGCTTTTTCTTTTTCACCGGGTGTAAGGTCTTTTACAGAGCCGTCGGGTCTCTGCAAAAACAGGTGATCGTTTTCGTCACCACCTTTATCGGCGCTGTAAATAAAGCTGGTGGAACCAGGCACATAGCTGTTCGCAAATACCGATTCCTTGGTAGAAGTAGTCAGCGCTTTTTTGGCGCCGCTGGCGATATCGATCTCATAAGCATTATAAATACCGCTTTCGTTGCTACTAACAAGGAGTTTTGAGTCATCACTTGAAAGAAACCCACCACCCACCTGGGTACTTTTGTAAAACTGTTCGATCGAGTACTGTTTTACATCCCGGGGCTGGGATTCATTTGAAGAGTCGCTGGTGTTGCAGGAAAAAAAGACCAAAGCCAGCGTGACATAAGTTAATCGTTTCATATTATGGTTTTAGTTGATCTGGAAGATAAAGTTTATTAGCTGATTGGAAGCTGACTTTTTGAGCTGGGTTTATTTTTCTTGAAGAATGGTCTTTATGTTATCTAAAGTGGAGATTTTGAGGGTTCGAACAACACGGTTTTTGCCCTGGAAACAGAAATCCACAGTCTTTTTCACCATTTTCAAAATAGGCCGTTTTCCAATTTGCACATTCAGCCCGCTCCCTTACCTTTGCGCCCTGAAATATAACCTCTTCGCTTAAATTAATCATATGGCAAACGTTGGTAAAGTAAAGCAAGTCATTGGTGCTGTGATCGATGTGCAGTTCGATGGCACACTACCGGATATCTATAACGCATTGGAACTGAAAAAGGAAAATGGCGACACCCTGGTTCTGGAAGTGCAGCAGCACCTCGGCGAGGATAGTGTTCGTACCATCGCCATGGACGGTACCGAAGGACTTGTGCGCGGCACCCAGGTAATTGATACCGGAAAGGCTATTGCCATGCCAACCGGCGACGGCATCAAAGGCCGCCTGTTTAATGTGACCGGTGACCCGATCGATGGTCTGCCTGTCGTGTCAAAAGCCAACGGCCGCCCCATTCATGCCAAGCCGCCCACTTTTGAAAACCTGAGTACAGCTACTGAAGTG
>JAEYOL010000039.1 GCA_023411775.1 Bacteroidota bacterium
TTTAATGACAGATTATCCGGCGCAGATGATGAGATAAAGTTTTTGAAAGAATATTTCATGTCACTTGCAGCCAGCACTGCCGAACAAAGACAAAAGGGATGCTATCTTGGAAATGCCATTGTCGAAATGTCAAATATAGATCCCAAGCTGAGGGCCCATGCTGCTGCGCTGATGGACCGTTTGGAGCAGGCATTCAGGAACATTATTGAGAAAGCACAAGCCTCAAACAGGATAAAAAGCCGAACGGATGCCAGGTTGCTGGCAAAATACCTGATCAACTTAAGAAATGGAATATTCGTTACAATGCGGTCAGAGAATAATAAGGATGATTTGAAGGCTTTGATAATACAGGGCCTCGAAATAATACAGTAAATTTTTTTTACACAATATTGTACTGAATGGTACAAAATAAAAACCTATATTATGAATTTGCAAACAGCAATCAGCTGGCGATATGCCACAAAAAGAATGAATCGAAGAAAAGTTGACCAGGCTCAACTTGCTCAAATTATGGAAGCCATCCGGCTCTCGCCAAGTAGTCGTGGTTTACAACCATACCGCGTGTTTGTGGTTGAGTCTGATGAGTGGAAAGAGAAAATCAGACCTGTAGCCGATAACCAGCCTCAAATTGTTGAATGCTCCCACTTGTTCATCTTTTGCGTGGAAAATGCTATTTCCAAAAGCAAGTTGGAAAAATTTATCCGGCATCTGGCATCGGAAAGAAATCTGCCTGTAGAGAAACTTGACAATCTTAAAAATGTAATTGCCAGGGATCAATTGGTAATGAACGAAGAGCAATATTATCATTGGGCGGCAAAGCAGGCATATATTGCCCTGGCTTACGGTCAGCTTATGGCGAATACGCTGGGAATAGATGCCGCGGCTTTAGAGGGATTTAACAAGCACAAAATGGATGATCTTTTAAATCTGCACCAAATGGGTTTAAGAACTGCCGTTTTACTGGTGATTGGCTATCGCGATGAGGAAACAGATTTTATGCTGAAGTTGAAGAAAGTTAGAAAATCTTCCACAGAATTATTTGAACTGCTGGAATGAACCGGCTAACAACCGGAATTAATCCGATTTGTCGTCATCCATAGATTGATTCTCCAGTCGCGTGTGGCAACATTAAGCCTTGAAAACATGTGTTAATGTATGCAGCCAAAAATAGTATGGTCCAAAAATTGGATAGGGGATCACCTAACCTGTCCTCAGGAATGAAAAACTCCGGAATCATCCAGCAACCGGATAATAAACCCAAATCAATTAATCATACATAAAACAGAAGTGATTAAATTACCGGTATAAACCTTGAAGGTTACTAGTCGGTAACTAAACAGAATATTTAATGAGACTATTAGAACGTTTGAGATCAGAAACAAAACCAGTTCATGCAGAGCTCGAAGCATCTATGATGCCGTGGATATCCCGGGTCAGAAACCTGGAAGAATACGCAGGGTTGCTTCGGATGTTTTATGGTTTTTATCAACCGCTGGATTATGCAATAAAACAACACGTTGATATAAATCGCTTACCGGATTTTCATGAACGCCGAGGAGCCCACTGGATCCTGGAAGATTTGCAAACCATCGGTTTTGCGGGGAATGAATTTCCTCTTGACACCCGTTCTTCCTGGGTGACAGACCAGGCATCTGCATTTGGTGCCTTATATGTGATGGAAGGATCCACACTGGGCGGGCGTGTGATCTGTAAAACCATTTCAGGTAATCTGGGGACGGATTTGGAAAAAGGGCTGCGTTTCTTTGGCGGCTATGGCCCCGAAACAGGCAGCCGATGGAAAAGTTTTTTATCGGCACTCGATGGATTTGATCAGTCTTCAGAAGAAGACAGTCTGGTCAATTCTGCCTATAATACTTTCCGCCATTTTCAAACCTGGATCAAACAAAATTCGGTGCCACAAATTTCCACAAGCAAAGTATAATTCTCTTATTCACCATTAATTAGTTCGAATGCGTTATCCTGTAACGGATCTTTCCAATTGCGATAAAGAACCCATACATATCCCGGGCAGAATTCAGTCACATGGTTTTCTTGTGGCTATTGATGAAAACACAAATGAGATCGTATACATCAGCGACAACCTTGAATCATACACCGGGCTGCCGGGTAAGGGTTTAGCCGGTCAGTCACTCAAACAATTATTGTCAGCTCTAAATCTTAATGACAACGACCTGGATGGTGTGATAAGGTATGCGGCGCGACAGTCACAGGATAATCTTATCCCGGTAGTGGTGCAGGTTGGGGGCAGGGATTTTCATCTCATTATTCATATTTCCGGAAAATATATCATCCTGGAGTTTGAACCTGTCCTGGCCGACAATGTTCATGATATCCAACTGTTGATGGGTTCTCTTTTGTCGAATTTCGGGCATGGAGATACCGTACAACACACACTGGAAAAAGCTACCATTCAGATCAGGGAACTGATCGGTTATGATCGCGTAATGATCTATAAGTTTTGGGAAGACGGACATGGAGAAGTGGTAGCAGAAAATAAAGATGCAAACGTGGATTCCTTTTATGGTTTGCATTACCCGGCTTCAGATATTCCCAAACAGGCGCGTGAACTTTATAAAGCGAATTTGACCCGTATCATCGCGGATGTTGACTCTACACCCTCATTAATTCATCCTTTACGCAGCACTGAAGCAGAAATGCCTCTTGATCTCACCAAATCAGAACTAAGAGCCGTTTCACCCATCCATATCGAATATTTGAAAAACATGGGGGTGAAAGCGAGTTTCAGCGTATCATTGGTGATCAATGATGAATTGTGGGGATTGATTGCCTGTCATCACTACTCCCCAAAACTGATCGATTACCGTTCGCGTCAGTATGCCAGGCTGGTTGGTCAGATCCTTTCATCCACATTGCAATACAAGATCAGCCAGGACGAAAAAGCGGTCAATCTTACTTATCGCGCGGCAGCTGAAGAGATCATCCGCGATATGCATAAACATTGGAGTCTGTCAGATGCTGTTACCAACAATAAATACAACCTGTTGAAGCTAACCAATGCAAAAGCAGCAGCATTTGTGTTTGAGGGAAAAACCTATATCTGTGGAGATGCTCCCGATCCTGAAGATATTGCCGGGCTTATTAAGTGGTTGCAGGAAACCAATCGAAAAAATATTTTCTATACACATCATTTATCATCCGTATTCGAACCTGCTGCCCGGTATACACAAAAAGCAAGCGGTTTACTGGCCTGCACCATTTCCAGGGAACTCAATGAATACATTCTTTTCTTCAAGCCGGAATTGATTACAACTGTGAAATGGGCAGGAGATCCGGCTAAACCTGTAGAGACTGGATCAAACGGAAAGACTGTTATTTCACCCAGGCGTTCATTTGAAGTCTGGGCTGAGGAAGTGCGGGGAAAGTCGGAGAAATGGACCAATGCGGAAATAAACGAGGTATTCCGGTTTCGGGAAGAGATTATACAGTTTATCAATCTCAAGGCAAATGAGATCAGGAAACTTAATGAAAAGTTGAAAGAAGCTTATGATGAATTGGATACCTTCAGTTTTACCATTTCACACGACCTGAAGACGCCTGTCGCATCCATCAAGAATTACTCGGAAATTCTGCTCGAGGATTTTGAGGCTATGGATGAACAGGCCAAGCATTTTTTAAACCGCATCATTATTAGTGCCGATAAGATGAATGCCCTCATTCGGGAAGTGCTCAACTACTCCCGCCTCAGCCGTAAGGAACTCAGGAAATCCAGCCTGGTAATGAGGCCTGTGCTGGACGATATTGTTGAGGAAGTACAGGCAGCTTATCAACCTGCCAATCTTAAGCTCAGCATTGGAGATACGCCGGATATATATGGCGACGCGTTTATGATAGGCCAGGTTTTCACAAATTTAATTGGTAACGCGGTAAAATACTCTGCCAAATCAAACCCTGCGATCGTAAAGATAGAAGGTCGGGATGAGGGCGACAGTGTTTTGTACACCGTATCAGATAACGGTGTCGGTATCGATATGGAATACGGAAGTCATATATTTGAATTGTTCAAACGTATGGAAAACGCCCGTGAGTTCGAAGGTTCGGGTGTGGGCCTGGCCATCGTAAAGCGGATCATGGAAAAGCACAATGCCCGGATCTGGTATGACAGTGTGAAGGGTAATGGCACAATCTTTTATTTATCTTTTCAAAAAGAAGGACATGAAAGAGGCGGACATTCTGTACATTGAGGACAATGTAGACTACATCGAGTTTGTGAAGCGCGCTATCCGGAAGGTAAACGCCAGTCTGAGTTTTGGGTTTATTATGGACGGCAAAAATGCGCAGGTTATGCTAGAAGGGCTGGATCACAAAACCAGGCTTCCCAGGCTTATTCTGCTGGATATCAACCTTCCGGATTGTAATGGAATTGATTTGTTGAAGAGACTGAGAGCAAATCCCGCTACCCGATATATACCCGTGATCATGCTGTCGTCTTCCGAAAACCAGCGTGATGTGAAGGAAGCATTTGATCATGGCGCCAATGCCTACCTGATAAAACCAATCGGCCTGAATCCACTTACAGACACGCTTCAGAGTATCTGTAATTTCTGGCTTAACCACAACCAGCCTGTAGATAATGCAGCAGCATGATGAAAAAATTATACATAATCGATGATGATAACGATTTCCTCGACATTGTTTCTTATATTTTAAGAGAACATTACTATGTGAAATCAGCCACTTCATTAAATGTTGAAGAGCTTGTTAATTTCAAACCGGACCTGATACTGATGGACAATTCAGTAGGTACTGACATCTCCGGTGGGATGATTTCCCGGCTGCAATCCACTGTACCGGATTTTGATATACCCGTCATCCTGGTTTCAGCACACCATGATATTGCAAGCCTTGCCGGCAAAAAAGGTGTATGCGGCTATATTCAAAAGCCGGCTAGCATTTCCCATATCCGTAAATACGTACGGGAGTTTTTCGAGAAAGTAGCTTAGTACCAATTCCAGGACCATATTGTGCCGGCAAAAAACAACCCCTGTAGACACAGGGGCTGTACCAAACTAACTGCTTATGAGAAAAAATCATGCTCTTGATACCTGCAGGTGAGATAGGTTTTGCCTGAAAAATCCACCCTCACGTTCTTCCTGCGCGGTAATGACAAAGTCTTCTTTATACCTGGTAAAACTGAATTTCTTGATTCGTTCTTTATGACGCCTGATACGGCCCAGCGAATAACTGACTAATTTTTTTACAGACCTTTTCATAAAGAATTGCTTTAAGTACTGCAAAAGTTCCAATTACCATGCCAGCAGAAACCGGAAAAGCCCCAAGGGGTATGCACAGGTATGAATCTGTTGCCTTAGTGTGGCATAAATTCGTCACAATGAAAATGGGCTTGTACTTTTTTACACTTTTATATATATCTTCTTCTTGTCCATCCAGTAACAAATAGCCCACATAAACAGGATGACACAAAGAGCATATAAAAGGGATCCCAGTCTTGGGTCACCGGGGATATGGATAAATACTTTTTTATAAAGGAAATTCCATGGATTCACGCCATCGCCCAGCCTGATAAGACCAAGACCCTTGGGGAGAAAAGCACTTAGCGCAAAAACAAACAGGGCGTTTTTCCCAAAAACATCAAAAAACCGTGCAAGCCCGCCCCTGACGTTTTTCACCTCGATCATATAGATCATTGTGGCAATGGTAAGACATGCCAGTCCGGAAGTATAGACAGTAAATGAACTGGTCCATATCTTTTTGTTGATCGGGAAGACCATATCCCAGCAAAAGCCAGTCAATACAAGGGCAATTCCCATTACAAATAAACCTGTTAGCATTGCATAGATCCCACCTGGAGAACTACCATCAGCGTTGGAGGCCTGCTGAACAGGGTCTTTACTTTTGTTTCGAATATAGTAGCCGACAAGGTACCCAAAGATCACCTGCACGATCGCCGGAAGCGTGCTCGCCAGTCCCTCGGGGTCGAAGGGAATCCCTTCACCTTTATATAAATGTGCGGTGCCCAGGATGGCTTTATCAATATCAGTCCCAAACCAGCCCTGCAGGCTGAATGGATCGGCAGGATTACCAGTGTAACACATGATCCAATAGACCAATAATATAATTAAGCTGACCAGGAATGCGCCACGGGCTTTCAGGTAGTAAACGATTACCGAGGCGAAAAAATAACAAAGTGCGATCCGTTGCAGTACACCCAATATCCTGACACCTCTCGTAGGATTGGTTTCATTCACCCAATTGATAAAAGCCAGATGCCCATCCTGCCATCTCATAAACGGCCACCAGTTTAGAAACAGTCCGATCAGGAAGATAATAGCTGTGCGTTTCAACACTTTACGCCAGAAAGCTCCGGAGCCGCCCGCTTCAAGACGGGGCATTACAAAAGCCATAGCATTGCCTACTGCAAAAAGAAAAAATGGGAAGACCAGGTCGGTGGGGGTAAGTCCATGCCAGGGGGCATGTTTGAGGGGTGGATATATATGTCCCCAGGATCCAGGGTTGTTGACCAGTATCATCAGGCAGACGGTGGCTCCCCTAAACACATCCAGGGAATAAAAACGTTGATTCAAGTTAGTTGGATTTAAAGCAATAAATCTAAGATTTTCAAAGATATAAATGTTCAAAAACAACATTGCCGGGAAAACGGAAAGACGGGAAGCATTTATTTATAGTTGATCTTTTCCTGCCAAACAGGTGTCTATCACCTTCCCGCCTCACCGGCAGTAAAAATTATTACCCTGGTAATTGAATCCACTATCCGATACATCTCATAAATCCTGGTCTCAAATCATTCAAAATCTGCTCAGTTTAATGTTTTGCCACTCCCACATGCACACCTATATTTGCAACCGAAAGACAATAGCCGTTGGTTTAAGCCGTTATAATGGCCATTTTTTGGCGGTCATATAAAAAAAACTATGTGACCGAGGTGGCGAAGCTCTGTAATCTTATCCCGTGTCACGCAAGTGGTTAGCAATATATAGTCGTCCCCGTTGGGAAAAAAAAGTGGCCCCGCTCCTTACTGAAAAGGGCTTTGAAAGTTATTGCCCGCTCAATAAGGTGCGACGTAAATGGAGCGACCGTGTAAAAACTGTGGAAGAACCGCTTTTTAAATCCTATGTCTTTGTAAAGGTCAACGATGAAGACCGGACCGAAGTCCGGATGACACCCGGGGTGATCAATTTTGTGTACCTGGAGGGTAAGCCTGCAGTGGTGAGGGAAAGGGAGATCAACGCGATCAAAAGTTTTCTGAACGAATACGAAAATGTGGAACTGAGCCCCATGGCCGTGGAACTGAAGCAACGGGTGAAAATTACAGCTGGTCCCCTGATGGGCCAGGTTGGCGAGGTGATTGGTGTAAAGCGGAAGGCGGTAAAGATCGCTATCGACAGCCTTGGGTATATGTTGGTGGCCTATATTGACAAAACTAAAATAACTTCGACGGAGACTGACTAGCAAATCCTACCTTGCCCCGGTTTCATATTTTTAAACTTATCTAGATGAAATTTATAAGGACGGTCTTATTCCTTTTACTTCCTTTCTATATGATATCATGCGGTACTCAGCAAAGAATACCCAATTACCTTCAGCATATAACTGATAGTACCATCGATGGTGAAGTGAGATTCCCTGAGCTACGCATCCAGAAAAACGACCAGTTGTCGATCAGGGTCTTTAGTGCCAGTACAAAGCCTGAAATATCCGACGCTCCCTACAACCTGCCCGTCCAAAACCAACAAGGGGGCCAGGGCGGCGGTGGCCAGATTATGGCCGGATTCCTGGTGGATGCAAATGGAAATATTGAGTATCCCCAAATCGGGTTGATCAAGGTAGAGGGCCTGACAAAAATTGAACTCGCCGAACTCATCAAACAAAAAATCAACGAAAAAGATTCAGTGCTTACCAACCCTTCCGTCATCATCCGTTTTTTGAATCTGAAAGTAACGGTACTAGGTGAGGTCAACCAGCAGGGTCCCATCAGCGTGCCCGGAGAAAGAGTCACGATCCTTGAGGCCATCGGCCTGGCAGGTGGCACCACTGAGTTCGGCATCCGGAATTCGGTGAAGGTAATGCGT
>JAEYOL010000069.1 GCA_023411775.1 Bacteroidota bacterium
CCACCAACACACCAGGAATTATTGGATCACCTGTCATGGAAGCTGATGAACGATCATGGATGGAGCATAAAAAAAGCTTTGAAGGAAATAGTGATGAGTGCAACCTACCGACAGGATTCAAAACTTACCGAAGAGTTAAAAAGTAAAGATCTCGCCAATAAATTTTACGCCAGGGGGCCGCGTATCCGGCTGAGTGCTGAGCAACTGCGCGACCAGCATTTATGTGTAAGTGGAAAACTAAGTCCAAAAATGTACGGTCCCGGTGTGATGCCCTGGCAACCAGAAGGAATCTGGCTTTCTCCCTACAATGGAGAAAGATGGAAAAATAGCGAAGGTGAAGATCAATACCGGAGGGCTGTCTATACATATTGGAAACGTACATCACCCTATCCATCGATGATCAGCTTTGATGGCGTACAAAGAGTATTGTGTACGGCCCGGCGTATTCGTACAAATACGCCCCTGCAGGCCCTGGTTACGCTGAATGATTCTGCCTATCTCGATATGGCCCGTCATTTCGCGCTACGAATGCAACAGGAATCAGGTTCGAAAGATGTAGCCCAACAAATTGCAAAAGGGTACGAGATCATGTTGTTTAAACCGATGCCAAAAGCAACCCTGGATATTTTCACCGGTTTGTATAATGAAGCTTTGAATGAGTTCAGCACCGATGAACACAAAACATGCGAGATGATCGGCGTGAATAATGAACATGCGAAGCCCTCCACTGCCGCGCTGGTGGTAGTGGCCAATGCCATGCTCAACCTTGATGAGATCGTCATGAAGAATTAATTGCGCGTACTAAACATTTGATAGGAAAAAATAAAAAGTAAAACCATACATGAGTAAACACACTACCAGGAGAAACTTCTTACAGAAACTGACGACAGGAGTTGTTGGCGCCACCCTGCTGCCTGAAGTATTGCATGCAGGCGAACTGGCGTCACGTATTGAACAATTAAAACGGATAAAAAAAATTAGCGCGAACGATAATATCCAGATCGCAGTGATAGGCGCGGGTGGTATGGGTCTGGCGGATGCCAATACCGCGATTACAGTACCGGGGGTAAAACTGGTAGCCGCCTGCGATCTTTATGACGGGCGCCTGGCGGATGCAAAGAGAATTTATGGTAATGACATTTTTATAACCCGCGATTATCGCGAGATCGTACAACGCAAGGATATCGATGCGGTGATCGTGGCTACTCCCGACCATTGGCACAAGGATATTTCTGTGGCCGCTATGAACAGTGGCAAATCTGTTTATTGCGAAAAGCCAATGGTACACAGCGTGTCGGAAGGCCAGGCCGTGGTGGATGCGCAAAATAGGAATAAAGTGGTATTTGAAGTGGGTAGCCAGGGCGTGAGTTCTTTGGGGAATGAAAAAGCAAAAGAACTGTTGGCAGCCGGCGCGATTGGTAAATTGAATTATGCCGAAGGTTTCTGGGCGCGCAACTCGCCGGGAGGCGCCTGGCAGTATACTATTCCGGCGGATGGAAATGAGAAAACGGTGGACTGGAAAATGTTTTTAAACAAGTATCCTGACCGTCCTTTCGACGCGAAGCGTTTTTTCCGTTGGCGCTGCTACCGCGATTATGGTACCGGGGTTTCGGGTGACCTGTTTGTACATCTTTTTTCCAGCCTGCATTTTATCACCAATTCTAAAGGGCCGCAAAAAATAATGGCCATGGGCGGGTTGCGTTTTTGGAAGGATGGCCGCGAAGTGCCCGATGTACTGATGGGTATGTTTGATTATCCTGAAACAGCAGAGCACCCGGGCTTTAATTTATCCCTGCGCGTGAATTTTGTTGATGGTACTGCCGACAGCACGTATTTGCGATTGGTGGGCAGCGAGGGCAGCATGAACGTGGAATGGGATCGCGTAACACTAACGCGCAATAAAGCCTATGCGCCAACGGATGATCCATTAATGGCTACCAAGCTAAATAAGGATGATCCGAATGCATATGATCGTAAGAAAATCCTGCCCCCAAATACGACAGTCTATGAAGTAGAGAAAGGTTATAAAGGCGCGCACTACGACCATTTTAATAATTTCTTTACCGCGATCCGAGAAAAGAGATCGGTGGTGGAAGATGCGTTGTTTGGTTACCGTGCAGCTGCACCGGCATTGTTGTGCAACGATAGTTATTTCACCGACAAGCCAGTGAAATGGGACCCGGTGAAATTGAAGTTAGGTTGATCAACGTCTGAGCCTCGTCTGGTGTTGACGAGGACAGCATGAAAAATGCATTACAAGAATTCAAACAATTCAAAGTATGAATAAAAAGATATTTTTTGGAACCCTCTTAATCGCGAGCTGTATGGTTTTAGCTTCATTTAATAAACAAAAGGATAATACATTGTCGGATTCTGAAAAGAAAGAGGGCTGGCAATTGTTATTTGATGGTAAAACGCTTAATGGCTGGCGCATGTATCAAAACAAACCAGCAGATTGCTGGGGCGTGAAGAATGGTGAGATCTATTGCAAAGGAAGCGAAACGGACAAGTCTGACCTGCGTGGCGATTTGGTGACTACCGACCAGTTTGATAACTATGAACTCTCGATCGACTGGAAGATCGCCGCGGGAGGGAATAGCGGGATCATGTATCACGTGACTGAAGACGCGCCGGCTGCCTACCTCACCGGTCCTGAGTACCAGTTGATCGATGATGACGGGTATCCTGATAAACTGGAGGACTGGCAAAAGACCGGTGCTGATTATGCCATGTACTCTCCGACGGTAAAAGCCACGCGTCCGCCCGGGCAATACAATACTACCAGGATCGTGGTGAAAGGAGCGCACAGGGAGCATTGGCTAAATGGGGTTAAGGTGTTGGAATTTGAAGCCTGGACTCCCGAATGGAATAAACGTAAAGCCGAGGGTAAATGGAAGGACACACCTGGTTATGGCATCGCGAAAAAAGGTCATATATGCTTACAGGATCATGGTAGCGGCGTATGGTTTAAGAATATTAAACTGCGTCCCCTGAAGCCGTAATACTTGTTGAGATCATCGGATGTGTGCCATCATGAGATGGAAGTATGAAAAAATAAATGTTTTAAAATGACACAAAAAGAACTGCACGATCAGCGCCTGGTGAAAGAAGCAGAAGCGGCAAACCTGCGGCTGCATACCCGTCGTCATTTTCTGAAAGAAAGCGCGATGGGCCTGGGAGCATTGGCTATTGGGTCGCTGCTTGGAGGTTGCGGACGGGGCAGGACAGCAGCATCTTCGATGGCTTTTGATCCTGCGCATCCCTTACTTCCCAAATCACCACCGTTTGTAGGACGCGCCAAAAGCGTGATCTACCTGCATATGGCCGGGGCGCCATCGCAGCTTGAGCTGTTCGACTATAAACCTGAACTGGCAAAGATGGATGGACAGGATTGTCCCCAGTCATTCCTCGAGGGAAAACAATTTGCATTTATCACGGGCGTGCCCAAAATGCTGGGCCCACAAGCAAAGTTTGCGCAGCGTGGACAAAGTGGTGCCTGGGTCAGCGATAACCTTCCTCATTTTTCAACCGTTGCAGATGAAGTATCATTTTTAAAAGCGGTGACAACCGATCAGTTCAATCACGCGCCTGCACAATTGCTGATGCATACCGGTGGTTCCAGGTTGGGTCGTCCCAGCATGGGCAGTTGGGTCACCTATGGTCTCGGTACCGAAAACCAAAACCTGCCGGGTTTCGTTGTGCTGACAAGCGGCGGCAGTTTTCCTGACGCGGGTAAAAGCGTGTGGGGTAGTGGATTCCTGCCTTCTGTGTACCAGGGAGTGCAATGCCGAAGCGAAGGTGATCCTGTTTTATTTATCAAGGATCCCGATGGTATGAGCCGCAATATTCGCAAGGCCTCAATTAATGCGATCAATAAAGCCAACCAGCTGGAATACGAAGAATACCAGGACCCGGAAATATTATCGCGTATTTCCCAGTATGAGATGGCTTACCGCATGCAGATCACAGCGCCGGAAGTAATGAATATAAATGATGAACCGCAATATATTCATGACATGTACGGCACCCAGCCCGGTAAAGCCTGCTTTGCCAACAATGTACTGCTGGCGAGAAAGCTGGTTGAGAAAGGTGTTCGTTTCGTACAACTTTTCGATTGGGGTTGGGATGCACACGGCGACAATGCAAGCAATGCCCTGAATGTCGGTATACTCAATAAATACAGAAGCATGGACAAACCAGTCACCGCCCTATTGCTTGATCTGAAACAAAGAGGATTGCTTGAAGAAACACTGGTAGTCTGGGGTGGAGAATTTGGTCGCACACCGATGATGGAAAACCGCGATGGCGCGCAAAACCCATACAAAGGACGCGACCACCATACTGAGGCCTTTACTATGTGGATGGCGGGTGGTGGTATCAAGCGGGGGTATACCCACGGCGAAACAGATGAGATCGGTTATAGTGCCGTGAGCGGAAAAGTGGAGCCTTTCGATATCCAGGCTACGATTTTGCACCAGCTTGGCTTTAATCATGAAGAGTTCACATACCCCTTCCAGGGCCGTCCCTTCAGGCTTACCGATGTGGCGGGAAAAGTGATTCATGATATCATTGCATAAATCATCCAATAAAAAATTCAAATTAAATCATTGAATCGTCGTAATTTTTTAGAGCTTACTACCACAGCGGGCTCCGCTTTCCTATTGCCATCGGTAGAGCTTTTTGCAACACCTTTTAAACCTGCTATCGTGAATAAAAATTTTGAATTAAAGATCCTGGCAACCAACTGGGGCTTCAACGGAACAACCGATCAATTCTGCGCTGCCGCAAGAAAAGAAGGTTATGATGGTATAGAGATTTGGTGGCCGGATGATGCCAATGGACAAAAGGAATTATTTGCAGCGCTAAAAAAACATTCTCTTGCGGTGGGCTTTCTTTGTGGAGGATGGCAGACCGACTTCAAAGAACATCTTGATTTTTTTAAAAAAGTTACTACGGCGGCGGCAAAGAATAGCGAACAGAAACCACTTTATATTAACTGTCATTCCGGGCGCGATCATTTTAGTTTTGAACAAAACAGTGCGTTTATCCAGCACACCATTGAACTCGCGGCATCAACGGGCATTACCATCTGCCACGAAACGCATCGGTCGAGGATCATGTTTGCTGCGCATATCACCCGGCAATTTGCAGAAAAATTTCCCGCACTGAAACTCACTTTCGATGTATCGCACTGGTGCAATGTGCATGAAACCATGCTGGAGGATCAACCGGAAGCGTTGAAGATAGCCCTGGAGAGAACCGAGCATATTCACGCACGTATTGGTCACCCCGAAGGCCCGCAGGTGAATGATCCCCGCGCACCCGAATGGGAAAAGGTGGTGAAGCAACATTTTGACTGGTGGGATAAAGTTGCGGAGCGAAAAAAGAAGCAGGGAGAAATGATGACGATTCTCACTGAATTTGGACCTCCTGATTATATGCCGACATTACCCTACACAAAACAACCTGTGGCTGATCAGTGGGGGATTAATGTGTATATGATGAAGCTGCTGAGGGAGAGGTACGGGTGAGCTTCGAGCTGTGAGCTACGAGCTGCGAGCGGGGCAGGATTCCGATGGGGTGAGGGGATTGTTCAATTTCATAAAACTTGCATTATGAGGAATTTTAAAGAGCTTAAAATATGGCAGAAGATATTTAGGATTGCAGTGGATTCTATTAAGTTGGTGTCTGGTTTTCCGAAAGATGAAAGGTTTGGGATCAGCTCACAGATTACAACAGCAGCTGTTTCAATGTCCTCAAGCATTGCCGAAGGCAGTAGTCGCAGTAGCGAAAAGGATTAAAAGATGCTGATCGGCTTTATGAATAAACTTAATAAATAAATTTTTCTTTTGGCGCGCAGCTCGCGGCTCACAGCTCGCAGCATAAACAAAATACACTACAATTAAAATAATGCTTCAATACCTTCCTGACCTCCTTGGCCGCTTTCACCCGGTTCTTGTGCATTTACCGATAGGGATCTTATTGCTTGCCTGTTTTTTCCAGTTTCTTACTATAAAGAGTCGTTTTATCGCATTGCAACCCGCTATACCCCTGATGTTTTTTTGGGGAATGATCGGCGCGGTACTATCATGTATTACGGGTTATATGCTTTCATTAAGCGGCGATTATGAAGGGCCATTGGTCAGTCGACATATGTGGATGGGAATTTTTGTTGCCATCGTTTCTTTGGTGTTATGGCTTTTATATAAACTTTCTATAGGCGAAAGATCAGCCCGCGTGTTCTCGGCTATCATCATCATACTGGTCACCATCACGGGCCATCTTGGCGGCTCACTTACACATGGTTCAAATTATCTTACCGAAGGGTTGAACAGTAGTGATCAAAAAGAGTTTGCCCTGCCACCGATACCTGATGTGGGAGAAGCGGTTCTATATAAAGACATAGTACAGCCACTGATGCAGGCCAAATGTGCGGGCTGCCATGGTGAGAATAAACAAAAAGGTAAACTGCGGCTCGATCAGCATGAGTTTATATTAAAAGGTGGAAAGGATGGTAAAGCCATTGAGCCAGGAAAAGCTGATGAAAGTGAAATGATCGAGCGAATGATGCTTCCGCTGACGGATGAAGATCATATGCCTCCCAAAGAAAAGCAACAGCTGACACCTTCCGAGATATCGTTAATACACTGGTGGATCAATACCGGAGCTCATGCTGATAAGAAAGTAAAGGAACTGGAGCCTACAGAAAAAATCAAACCTGTGTTATTGGCCCTGCAATCGGGATCGGGGGACCCTGCAGGGGAATCGACCATGATACCAACCGAACCCGTTTCTAAAGCCAGTGATAAAGATATTGCCGCACTTAAAGATGCGGGTGTCGTGGTAATACCGGTGTCGCAAAACAGTAATTATCTCCAGGTAAGTTTTGTAACCGCAACTGCTTCGGCAGATTCGCTGGTGAAATTGCTGGAGCCACTCAAAAAGCAAATCGTGTGGCTGAAACTGGATGACGCGGTAATCAATGACGAAACACTGGAGGATGTAGCGAAATTATCAAACCTGACACGGCTCCAACTCAGTCGTACAAATATTACCGATAAAGGAATTATAAAACTGGGCGAGCTCCAGCAATTACAGTCACTGAACCTGGTCGGCACAAAAGTCACACGCGAAGGACTGATGCCATTAAGCAAACTTAAAAACCTAAAGTACCTGTATCTCTACCAGTCCGGTGTTAAGCGTAGCGACTGGCAGGCGTTACAAAATGCATTTCCATCGGTACGACTCGATTCCGGGAATTATCATGTGCCTATACTACCAACTGATACCACGGAAGTAAAACCCCCGCAAAATTGATCCGATGAAGAAATGGTTTTTTGGCTGCATTGTTTATTTGTGGATTAACGGGATATGCGCCCAGCCGTTACCTGAGCATAACCTCGTATTTGATAGTCTTGCGAAAAGATGGGACGAAGCCATCCCGCTTGGAAACGGATGGCTGGGCGTATTGATCTGGCAGAAAGACGATAATATCAGGCTTTCGCTGGACCGGGCCGATCTTTGGGATGATCGACCGATGCCCGAGATCCATAAACTAAAATTCAGTTGGGTAGTTGAACAGGTTCAAAAGGGCGACTATGATACCGTGCAGAAGCTCGGCGATATGCCATATGAAAAGTATGCGGCACCTACCAGGATTCCAGGCGCAGCACTTGAATTCCCATTGAAGAAAATTGGAAGGTCTATCAGGAATGAACTCGATATTAAAACCGGTTTGTCTGTAATAAAATTCGATAACGGTACCATCTTCAATAATTATATCCATGCCAGCCGGCAGGTAGGTTATTTTGGATTTGAAAATCTGCAGTCGACTGAGTTGTTACCCCAGCTGATTGTACCCAATTACAATACCGGCAGGAATGGTACGGTGGGTAATAGTGTGGAAGGGCTCGGCCTGGAGCGGCTGGGATATAAAAAAGGATCCATTACAAAGTCAAAAAACAGTATCCGTTATCATCAGCCTACATGGGGCAAAAATTTTTATGAGGTGTTGATCAAATGGTATCATCTACCCTGTAACAGGATGATCGGGCAATGGACGATCACTCACAATCAACCCGCTAAACTCGCTGACCCGGATTTCAAATTGAAGGAACCGACAGGCTGGCCATCGCATCTGAAGTG
>JAEYOL010000087.1 GCA_023411775.1 Bacteroidota bacterium
TTACCTGAAGCGGCGATATCTACCTCTGTGGCTGTTACACCAAATGCTTCCAGTTTCGAAGCGCCACTGATATTTACATAAAGGGTTTCTGTTGTCCCGGTCGCAGTTAGTTTAGAAGCGCCTGAAATGTCTACAGAGAGATCGATGCCTGTTCCATTCACGACACCGGTTGATGCACCGGAAAGGACGGCCCTCATTACCTGGTTCTGGTCTTCGAAACCGCTTATTGCTCCTTCTGATGCGCCTGAAAGGATGACCCCATTAAGAACAGGGAGGGTAATTGTAAAGTCGACCCGGTTTCGATTATTCTTATAGTTTCTAAAATGAATATCCAGGATATGTCCCGGCTCGATAGTGATAACGAGGTCGGCCAGGTCGTCAGCACATCCCTTTGCTTTTATGCTAAAATCATCCGCTTTAGTGATGCTTACGGTATTGGCATCGCCCAGTTTTACTTTAGTGAATCCCGTCTGGTTGAATACTTTTTCAATTGAGCCCGGACATTCGCGTTTTTCCTTGCTACACGAAAAGGCCAGGACAGCCAGTGTTGCACAGAATAAGAGTTTTTTCATGATTAAGGTTTTATAAAATAATAAGCGAAAATGACGTGTAAACTTCAGACCTGCAATGCAAAGACGACTGAATTGGTATTATCCGTGCTGAGTTGTAAAAACTGGTTATTGAAGTGATCGCTGTGGGCTTTAAGATTAAAGCTTAAACTTCCTTAATTTTGCGGCCTATGACAACAGAAAAGTTACAGGATATGCGGTCCCGCATTGCCGGGATAAGGAGGTTTCTTTGACGTCGAGAACCGACGATATAAAATTGAAGAAGACAGGCAGCTTTCACTTAGTCCAGGTTTTTGGGACGACAACAAAAGAGCTACCGAGATACTCAAGAATGTAAAAATTAACGAGTACTGGGTAAAGTTGTATGAATCTAGCGAGACCGCGGTGGAGGATTTTGCTGTGCTGTTCGAGTTTTGGAAAGCAGGCGACGCCACGGAGGAAGAAACAAAGGATGCTTATCAGAAAGCTCTCGATGCACTGGAAGACGCAGAATTTAAGGCAACCCTCAATGAACCGGAAGACGAATTGCCGGCTGTTTTGCAGATCAACTCCGGCGCGGGTGGTACTGAAAGCCAGGACTGGGCCGAGATGCTGGCGCGTATGTATAGAATGTATGGAGAAAAGAAAGGGTGGAAGGTTACAGAGCTGGACTGGGTGTGGGGTGATGGCGCTGGAATTAAAACTGCCACACTACAGTTCGATGGGGAGTTTGCCTATGGTTTTTTGAAAGCAGAAAGCGGTGTTCATCGGCTGGTGCGGATTTCACCATTCGATAGTAATGCCAGGAGGCACACATCTTTTTGTTCTGTCTTTGTATATCCCCTGGTTGATGATACCATTAATATAGAGATCAGGGACGCCGACGTGAAAATGGAAACAGCCCGTAGCGGCGGTGCCGGCGGTCAGAATGTGAACAAGGTTGAAACAAAAGTGATGCTTACGCATATTCCCACCGGAATCGTGGTAGTGTGCCAGACCGAGCGCTCGCAACTGGGCAACCGTGAAAAGGCGATGACCATGTTGAAAAGCCGGTTGTACGAAGAGGAACTGCGTAAACGAAACGAGCTGCGGGACGCTACCAATGCCAGTAAGAAAAAAATAGAGTGGGGCAGCCAGATTCGAAGCTATGTTTTCCATCCATATAAAATGATCAAGGATCATCGTACAGATTTTGAAACGGGAAATGTGCAACCGGTGATGGATGGTGAACTTGATGGATTTATAAAGGCGTACCTGATGAGTGAGGTGTAAATCATAGCCAGGAGTAGTTCAAATTTCAAATAATTTTCACCCCAAAATTTTGGAGGTTCAACATGAGTATAGGAACATTTTCTTACCCGCTGCCGGCAAATGAGCCGGTACTATCGTATGCTCCGGGTTCTCCGGAGAAAAAGAGACTGAAAGCAGTTTTGAAAGAATTAAAAAAAGATGAGATCGATATTCCGATGTATATCGGGAGCAAGGAGGTAAGAACCAACAAAAAAATAGCGATTCATCCACCTCATGAGATCAGTCATACCCTGGGGTATTTTCATGCAGGTGAAGAAAAACATGTTCAGCTGGCTATCGATGCTGCGCTTGCAGCGAAAGAAAGCTGGGCCGCGATGAGCTGGGAGAGCCGGGCCGGGATATTCCTGAAAGCTGCAGACCTGATCGCGACAAAATATCGTCCCTATATGAATGGTACTACCATGCTGGGACAAAGCAAAAGTGCATACCAGGCCGAGATCGATTCAGCTTGTGAACTGATCGATTTCCTCCGCTTCAATGTGCATTTTCTCAGTGAGATATATAAACAGCAACCGATCAGCGGACCGGGCATGCATAACAGGATGGAGTATCGGCCGCTCGAAGGATTTGTACTCGCTGTAACGCCGTTTAACTTCACCGCGATCGGCGGTAACCTGCCCACCTCTGCGGCCATGTGTGGCAATGTGGTTGTATGGAAACCCGCCAATACACAGGTGTATTCGGCGCAAATGTTTATGCGTATCCTGAAGGAAGCAGGTTTACCCGACGGTGTTATCAATCTTGTCTTTGTTGATGGTCCCACACTCGGCCGGGTTTGTTTTAATCACACCGATTTTGCCGGCGTACATTTTACCGGGTCAACTGGTGTGTTCAATACCATGTGGGAAACAATAGGTAAAAACATGTCGATGTACCGTTCTTACCCCCGCATAGTAGGTGAGACTGGCGGTAAGGATTTTGTCCTTGTACATAAGTCGGCTGATGTCGACACTGTTGTGACGGCGCTTTTACGCGGTGCTTTTGAATTCCAGGGACAGAAATGTTCCGCAGCTTCACGGGCCTATATCCCGTCCAACCTGGCAGAGGAGGTTAAAAAGAAACTTGTCGCAGGTGTGAAAGGACTGAAGATGGGCACTGTTGAGAATTTCACCAACTTCGTCAACGCGGTTATTGATGAAAAAAGTTTTGATAAGATCAAATCCTATATCGATAACGCGAAAAAAGATAAAAAAGCCGAAGTATGGGTGGGTGGAAAATGTGATAAAAAAGAAGGTTATTTTATCCAGCCTACGGTGATAGAAGCAAAAGATCCAAAATACGTGAGCATGTGCGAAGAGATCTTCGGCCCGGTACTTACGGTGTATGTTTACCCCGCTAATAGTTTCGAAAAAACAATTGATTTGGTCAACACCACATCACCATATGCGCTGACGGGCTCGGTCATCGCGAAGGATAGAGCAGCCATTGAACTGGCAACCGCCAGGCTAAGGGATGCTGCGGGTAACTTTTATATCAACGACAAACCAACCGGGGCAGTAGTAGGGCAGCAGCCTTTTGGTGGCGCCCGCGGAAGTGGCACCAACGATAAAGCGGGATCGATATTAAATCTTTACCGGTGGTTAAGCGCCCGTACTATCAAAGAAACATTTGATCCGCCCGTTGATTATCGTTATCCTTTCATGGGTGAGGAGTAACACAAATTTTCTAATACAATTTATTAAGCCCCGCTACGGGGCTTTTTTATTTTCGATCGTGTTGAATGAATTGAAAATTATACCGGGGATTGTTTTTATTCAATTCATACATCATAATCTTCATTTCGAACAACGCATAGTTAACACTGCGATTACGCAGTTTTATGTTTGTGTTATAATTATTAACCAAACCAAAAAACCTCGTATGAAAAAAGTTTTCCTATCCATTTTCGCAATGACTGCAATCGCTGTAGTGAGTTTCGCCCAACAAGGCAGTTTTAAATTGAGCCCTGCTGTTGAATTGGCTGTTCCCACTGGAGATGCTGCCGACAACAGCAAGCCTGGCCTCGGAGTCACAGTAAAAGGACTGTATGGTATCAGTGAAGCAGGGCAGGTTACCCTGACATCGGGTCTGCTCGTGTCTGGCGCTAAAAAGGACATCAAAGAAATGCTCGGTGCCGATAAGGTGACCAGCACAATGATCCCGATTCTGGCTGGATATCGTCACAACTTCAACGGTATTTATGTTGAGCCTCAGGTTGGATATGGTATCTATGGTTCCAAAATCAAAGGCGGTGAATTTGATTCAAAAGAATCTGATGGTGCATTCACCTGGGCCGCTGGCGCCGGTTACGTCTTCAACAATTTTGAAGCAGGTGTCCGTTATCAAAGCGCACATAAAGATGGTAGCAGCAGCGGATTTTTCGGAGTTCGTCTTGGATATATTTTGCCGATAGGCAGCAAATAAGTCTCAAGCAGTGTTAGTTTTCGGCCATCCCGGGCGACCGGGATGGCTATTTGTTTTAGCATATTTACCGGTCTGCACTCGGATTTTAACGGGGGATATTTCCGAAAATTACCGTTTTTAATCCCTGATGTTATTAATTTGAACAACTGGGTATTATGTTTGTCCCGGCCTATTTAAAACAAGGCTGTTTAAACTAAAGCTAATATTTTATGAAAAAACTAATCCTGAGTTTATCTCTTATGCTGTTTGTCAGCGCTTTTGCTTTTGCTCAAACCAAATTTGGTGTTTCAGCGGGTACCAGCTTTGCTTCTATGAAAACAAAGATGGAAAGTTTGTCCGTAACTACTGATAGCAAAATAGGCTTCAGTGTGGGATTCCTAGCTGAGATGGGTATAAGCGAAAATTTCGCATTCCAGCCTGGTCTGAACTTTAACCAAAAAGGCGGGAAGTCGAAATCGGGCGATGTCGAAACGACTTCAACCCTGAATTACATTGAGCTGCCGCTTAACTTTATTTTCAAAACACAGGCTGGTAATGGTAAATTCTTTGGCGGCCTGGGTCCTGTATTGGGATATGGTATCAGTGGAAAAAGTAAATATAAAGAAGGTGGTGAATCAGAAACTAGTGACATAAATTTCGGCAACGACGAAATGGAAGATGACATCAAGCCTTTTGAAGCTTCGGGAAATATCCTGGCAGGTTATGAATTTGCGAATGGATTTTTCGCCTCTGTAAATTATAATATGGGACTTAGCAACCTGGCATTGGGTGATGGCGACTATACTGTGAAAAACAGGTTCTTTGGTATCCGTATAGGCTACATGTTTGGTGGCAAATAATAACCGTTCACCCGGTTGATCAAACCGAAATAGGGTTGACTTAAAACTAAGTCAGCCCTATTTTTTTGGACTTAACTCTTTGGCTGCAGATGTAGAATTGTCACCATCAGACCGACCTCAGTTGTTGATTTTATTTCCCATGCATTCTATAGTCTCGTTGAGATTAAATTAGAAAATGCCAGAAATCCTGTTGTCTGCACTATGACTAAAATATGGCAGCATTTTAGTCACCACAAGGTCAATAAAATCATTTTATATGAAAAGATTACTTTGTATCGTAGTTCTTAGTTCTATTTTTTCATTGGTGAAAGCACAGGAAACACATTTTGGTATCAAAGCAGGCGTGAATTTATCCAGTGTAGGAATTGATGGCGGCGATGATTATAACAGCAAAGCCGGACTTCATGTTGGCGGGCTGGCCCATATTCATATATCGCGGCAATTTGCACTCCAACCCGAGCTCGTCTTTTCAATGCAGGGAGGTAAAGATGACAATGTAAAACTAAAACTCAATTACATCAATGTCCCGCTGTTGGCGCAATACATGACCAATGACGGTTTCAGGCTTCAAACAGGTCCACAACTTGGCTTCCTGGTATCTGCCGAAAGAAAAATAGGAGATGTGGAAGTGGATGTAAAGGATGATCTGTCCACCATTGATTTTTCCTGGGCTTTTGGTGCGGGTTACCTGTTCTCTTCGGGTTTTGGTATTGACGCCCGCTACAACCTTGGCATTAGCAATATCAGTGATGATAATAGTTTCGAAGCTAAGAACAGTGTTTTTCAATTTGGGATTTTTTACCAGTTTATGCATGGAAAGTCCACAAGACGCAGGTGATCGAATCTTAATGATCTTTAATTGGGGCCTTACAGCCCCAATTTTTTTGCATGGTAAACAGATCCGGGCGTAAAAAATAAGCATAAAGGCCGCCTCTTTGTTATTTTTACAAAAAATATCATTCTTGAAATCAATTTTATCGGAACAACAACTCTCCATTACTATCAGGCGTCTGGCTCACCAGATTCTGGAAAATAATACCCAGTTGGACGATACGGTCCTGATAGGTATACAGCCGCGCGGCATCTATTTATCCGACAGGGTAGTGGCTGAGATCAGGAAGGAGTTTCCCCAATCAAAAATTCACTATGGTAAACTGGACATCACATTTTATCGCGATGATGTTAGGCAGGGTCTCCACGTTGCCAACCAGACCGATATACCCTTCTCGCTGGAGAATAAAAAAGTCGTTCTCATTGATGACGTATTATACACCGGCCGCACTATCCGTGCCGCCCTTGATGCGCTACTGGCTTTTGGCCGACCCGGGAAAGTGGAGCTATGTGTATTGATCGATCGCCGGTTCAGCCGCCAACTCCCAATCCAGCCTGATTATGTAGGCAAAGCCATTGATTCTATCATTTCCCAAAAGGTGAGGGTGCTGTGGAAAGAGAAGGATGAAAGGGAGGAAGTGGTTATTTTGGATTAAGACACAAGGTACAAGGGACAAGGTTTAGATACTAAACTAACAATATGTCACAGGAGCTCGAGAACAGGTTTCATACTTATGCAAAGTCGGTGAGGGATTTTTGTACCAGGTTGAAATGGGATGTGATCAATAAAGAATATATAAAACAGGTTATTCGTTCTAGCGGGGGAAGCCATAGAAACCATCAAATGGCTTGATCTAACTTTAACACATAATGATCATGCTCTTGAGAAAGATTAAGATTGGTAGACGAGGGAGAGCAAATCAGGAAAATATTATCGGCAATCATTAAAAAACTTGGCGGATAAGACACTCCTTGTGCCTTGTCCTTTGTTCCTTTTTCCTTAATTTCGCTTTTTAATGCAACTATCTACTCGACATCTACTAGGCATTAAAGACCTCACAGCTAACGATATCTCCCTTATTTTACAGACAGCAGAACAGTTTAAGGAAGTCCTGCAAAGGCCGGTTAAGAAAGTGCCTTCGCTGCGTGATATCGTCATTGTCAATCTTTTTTTTGAGAATTCCACCCGCACCAGGATTTCATTTGAACTGGCTGAAAAAAGGTTATCGGCTGATACGATTAGCTTCACGGCTTCTTCGTCCTCGGTTTCGAAGGGTGAGACCCTGCTGGATACGGTCAACAATATACTTTCCATGAAAGTGGATATGGTGGTGATGCGGCATAGTGCCAGTGGTGCGCCACATTTTTTGGCACAACATATTCCGGCAGCCATCATCAATGCCGGTGATGGCATTAATGAACATCCCACACAGGGACTGCTCGATGCGCTGTCGATCCGTGAAAAACTTGGAAAACTTGATGGCGTGAAAGTCGCTATTATCGGCGATATCATGCACAGCAGGGTAGCACAGAGTAATATTTACCTGCTGAAAAAAATGGGGGCCGAGATAACTGTCTGCGGGCCACCCACACTTATACCAAAATATATAGCCGAAGCCCTTGGTGTAAATGTCAGCTATCACCTTAAAGAAACACTCGAATGGTGCGACGTGGCCAATGTATTGCGCATTCAACTCGAAAGACAAAACCAGGTTTTATTTTCATCTCTTAGGGAATATAATCTTGCATATGGTATTAGCAGGAAGATGCTTGATAGTCTTCATAAGGAAATCGTGATCATGCACCCAGGACCGATCAACCGCGGGGTGGAGCTTGACAGTGACGTGGCTGATAGCAAACAATCCATCATCCTGCAACAGGTAGAAAACGGTGTGGCTGTAAGAATGGCTGTACTTTATTTGTTATCCAACCGTAATAATTAATCAATTATTTTCAAACCACACCAGACTATGCCACGTATTTGTCTTTTTCCCGGAACTTTTGATCCGTTGACACTGGGTCATGTTGACATTATCAATCGGGCACTCCCGTTATTTGATAAGATCGTTGTCGGTATCGGTACCAATGTCGCCAAAGCTCCAATGTTCAGCGCGGAACAAAGAGTAGCCTGGATCAAGGAGATTTATAAAGACGAACCCAGGGTAGAGAGTGCATTTTACGAGGGCCTCACCGTACACTACTGCAAAGTGATCGGTGCGAACTTTATATTGAGAGGTATTCGTTATGTAAGCGACTTTGAATATGAGAAAACGATTGCCGATGCTAATCGTACGCTCGACAATTCTATCGAAACGATATTCTTAACAGGCGAACCAAAATATACTTCTGTCGCATCCACTATTGTTCGCGACATCATCCGTAATGGTGGAAACGCAGATCTGTTTTTGCCACAGGTTGTTTCTAAATCGATAAAAAATAAGTGATGAATATCTGGTTCAATAAGCAACTCACTATTGCTGATTTCGAACCCCTGGGCAAAAATACCATGGGTGAATATATTGGCATTGAATGGGTGGAACTGGGAAATGATTTTCTGAAAGCCCGTATGCCGGTTGACAACCGCACTAAACAACCCTATGGACTTTTACATGGCGGTGCTTCCTGTGTGCTGGCTGAAACTATCGGGAGTGTGGCTTCTGCAATGGTGATCGACCATAATCGTTTTGCCTGCGTAGGGT
>JAEYOL010000110.1 GCA_023411775.1 Bacteroidota bacterium
TTCAGATCAAGTTCATCCACATGCGTTTCCACTTTACCTTCATCCAACTTGCCCAAAGAAAGAAAATCTTCCAGGATCTCGTTGAGATGACGTACGGAATTTTTAATTTTTTCAATATGCCTTACACGCTTGGGTTGTTCGTCGGTGGTCTTGTATTTTTCGAGCAGTGACGCCGATGAAAGTACGGTACTAAGCGGAGTGCGAAATTCGTGTGATGCCATCGACACAAACCTGCTTTTGATCTCGCTTAGTTGCCTTTCCTTATCCAGAGCTTCACTTAATTCTATCTGGGACTGCTCGAGCCGTTGCAGCGCTTCTTTAAGGATCATGGTACGCTCTTCCACTTTCACTTCCAGCTCCGTATTCATCTTCCGGATCTGGTTGCTTACTTTCTCCAATTGCTTTTGCTGCTCCAGCATGTCCCTTTCGATCTCCTTGCGCCGGGTGATATCAACTATAAAGGCGATGACAAAAAGTTCTTCGTTTTTCCTGTAGTGACTAAGACTGACCTCGACTGCGATATTGCTGCCATCCTTTCTTTTGCCAAACAGGTCCCGCCCGTGGCCCATGACCCGGTTGGAGGGTTGTTGATAAAAGCCTTCCCGCAAACCGTTATGACTCGACTTAAATTGATCAGGGATCAGCACTTCGATCGGCTGGCCTACCAGTTCCTCACCCTTATATCCGAATATTCTTTCGGCTGCGGGGTTGACCAACACGATATTTCCATCTTTGCCGGTGAGTATGATCCCCTCCGTTGCATTCTCAAACAAAGATGTCATGTGCGCCTGATCGAGCATTCTACAGATTCCAATTTAATTGCTGTAAATATAAGTAAACGGGGCTATTGAAGCCGAAAATCGAAGTTGTAACCCATCAATATGCCTGATATAAAACAGCAGCAAACTGTATTTATTCACTCACATCTCAGTGCTGAACCAGATTTCTGTAAATATCAGCTAAGCGCAACAGTTTTTGCATTTTCCAGGTAGTATGCCCGGACGTTTTGAAGTAAAGGGGCAAGGTTTTCTTTTTTAACATGGTCATAATCGGTGAGCATCGCCTTTTTTACTTGAGGATCTTTGGTGAGGCTCGCACCCATTTTGAGCATAAAACGGTCTTTCCACGACAGGTTGCTGATTCGAAGTCGGCCCGGGAGGTAAAAAACAGTCATATTTTTCTGCAATTCCTCCGGCACGCCATTGCGGATCGCGGTATCCAGTTTTTCGGATTCGTTTGCCGGAGTGCCGGACACGAGAAAAAGGAATATCCTGGCATTTCGAAGTGAAACCAAATTATTTTTCAGCCAGGGTGTGATCTGCAGTTTACCGATATAAATACTTGTACCGATCACAAATAGTTCGGCTGCGGTCGATTTCAGGTCAATATTGTCATCACTTTTATGAACCGGGAAATTGAGTTCCTCCCCCAGCCACCTCGCATATTGAGCAGTGGCACCGTATTTACCCTTAAAAATGATAAGGCTTTTCATACCCATTTATTTTTTTTATTTATAAAAAGCTTTTAATTCCTTTTCGATCTGAAGGGCTTTCGGAAATAGAAGTTCGTTTTCAAGGTACACATGCTGCGACAGGTCAGCATCCAGCTCCTTTAATTTAGAAAGTGCAACCTTATGCGTTACACAGGCGCTGGCTGGCGGTGAATAGTCATTGGTGAGTTCGCGGAATTTTCTAAGATACTGTTCAATGTTTTCCTGTTCGTGCATGATCAGTGTATCAATGGGCTTGCGCAGGGTACGTACCAGCAATGCCGCATAAGGTTCCCGGTCTTCATGCCCGTGGGCAATTTGTCGGATATATGGAAAAATAACTGTCTCTTCATGCTCCAGGTGAGGAATTAAATCATCGTAAAATGCCTGAAAGGACTCCATTAACTGACCCAGGTATGTGTATTTTGCCTGGTGACCGCTGGTGAATTTTACCATGGTTTCTTTCAGGTCGGGCAAATTGTCATAAAGATAGGTATGGTGTACGTTTACCAGGTAGTCGATCAGGAAGTCAATGTTCCATTTGCTGGAGTCGACAGAAACTGCCATCCTTGATACCTGCAATGTCCCGTTCAATTCTTTCAGCAGTTGCTGGAGATCAGCATTCGTCCGTTTGCAGGCTTCTTCCAGGGTAATATTGCCGCCACAGCAAAAATTGATATTGTATTTCCGGAAAATGCCGGTTGCCCGGTGATCGCGTATCACAAGGTCGGTTACGATAGATTCATGATGGATAGGTTCAATCCGCACCTTACAAGTTTTTGATTGACAATGATAAGTTTTTGGCGTTCCTGTCCACATGACCACGGTCAGCAATCCTAATGATTTTTGACGATTACCAAAATATCTTTTAGTTTAGTAGACGATTCTACCAATTCCTGAACGTTGTCAAACCCTTCCCCTTGGTAAGGTATTTGATAAGCTTCATAGTGAGGACCCGGTTTTGAGTAATATCATCCTGGGAGGTGACGGTTGTCACACGCGGTGATTCCAGTACGAAATACATTTGTCCCATAAAAGAGTATTATACTACTTTTATTTATAACCTCCAATTCATCAAAATGAAACGTACATCACAACTAGCAATTATCTTCCTGCTTTCAGGGCTTTTCTTTTTGGGAGCCTGCAACAGCGAACAAAAACCAGCTGACGAAACGACAGAAACAACTCCTGCAGAGGGAACGGCAAGTGATCAAAAAGAAGTGCATGGGTCAGAGATCAAACCCGGTGATGTAGAGCTAACCACGCCACTTAACGCCGAATGGGTAGCAAGTGGAAAAAGCATTTACGAATTAAAATGCCAGGCCTGCCACAAACTGAATGATGAAAGGCTGGTGGGTCCGGGCTGGAAAGATGTTACAAAGAAAAGAGAACCACATTGGATCATGAATATGATCACAAACGTTGATATGATGCTGGAAACAGACCCCGAAGCACAAAAACTACTCGAGCAGTGCCTGGTCAGAATGCCAAATCAGAATATTTCAAAGGACGAATCCCGCCAGATACTGGAGTTTATGCGTCAGAACGATGGGGTCAAATAATGAGATCGCAACTATTCAATTAAATTAACACCAATATGAAATTTTATTATTTCAAAACCAGCATGGTGCTGGTACTGGGAGCGGCTTGCCTATTCTTTACTCAAAGCTGCAAACCAAAAACTGCACAATCTGCCGCAGCCGGCGATGCCGAGAAATCCTATGTGGCACCAGGCAAATACGATGAGTTCTATAATATAGTGTCGGGGGGCTTCAATGGCCAGATCGGCATCTATGGTATTCCTTCAGGCCGTTTGTTCCGTATCGTGCCTGTTTTTTCTCAATCACCGGAAAGCGGGTATGGTTTCAGCGAAGAGACAAAACCCATGTTGAATACATCACATGGTTTTGTACCCTGGGATGACCTGCACCATATCGCTCTTTCACAAACAAACGGCGAGCACGATGGTCGCTGGGCTTTTGCCAATGGTAATAACACGCCAAGACTCGCACGCCTCGATCTCACAACTTTCCGTACTGCGGAAATACTGGAGATACCCAACAGTGCAGGCAACCACGCCTCACCATTTATCACCGAAAACTCTGAGTATGTAGTAGCAGCAACACGATTTAGTGTTCCGCTGGACGATCAGAACGGTGATGTGCCCATTAATACATACAAGCAAAATTTCAAAGGATCTATCAGCTTTGTATCAGTAAATCCAACTTCAGGTGAGATGAACATTGCCTTCCAGATCCGTACACCGGGGGTGAACTTCGACCTCTCACGCGCCGGGAAAGGAAAATCGAATGGTTGGTTTTTCTTCAGCTGTTACAATTCTGAAAAAGCCAATACCCTGCTCGAAGTAAATGCATCAGCCAGGGACAAAGATTTTGTGATGGCAGTAAACTGGAAGAAAGCTGAAGAATACGTGAAAGCAGGCAAGGCTAAAAAGCAGGCAGTAAACTATGCACATAATGTGTATGATGAGAATACCCATACTGCTACTTCCACTATGGTTAAGGAAGTACTTGTGTTGGACCCTGCTGACTGCCCTGATATGCTATACATGATACCCTGTCCCAAATCACCACACGGTACCGATGTGGATCCAACCGGTGAATATATCGTGGCTTCCGGCAAGCTGGCTGCCAGCATCCCTGTATTTTCATTCACTAAAGTGCAAAAGGCAATCGCCGATAAGGCATTTGATGGTGAATACGATGGTATTCCGGTGATCAAATACGAAGCTGCCCTTCACGGTGAAGTAGCAAAACCCGGTCTTGGACCTTTGCACACCGAGTTTGATGGGAAAGGCAATGGTTATACATCTATGTTCGTATCTTCTGAGATCGTCAAATGGAGAATTAGCGACCTACAGGTGCTCGACCGTGTTCCCACCTACTATTCTATCGGTCACCTTTCCATCCCTGGCGGGCCTACAGCCAAACCTCATGGGAAATATATGATCGCCTACAATAAAATCACCAAAGATCGTTACCTGCCGACCGGTCCTGAACTGACACAAAGTGCACAGTTGTTTGATATCAGTGGAGACAAAATGAAACTGTTACTAGACTTCCCAACCACGGGTGAGCCGCACTATGCAGAAGCATTGCCTGCAAGTATGATCAAGGACAAACAAAAGAAAATATTCAAAATAGAAGAAAATACACACCCCTATGTTTCAAAAGGAGAAGGTCAGACTAAAGTGGAACGTAAAGGAAACCAGGTGCATGTCTGGATGACTGCTATTCGTTCTCACCTTACTCCCGACAATATCGAAGGCGTGAAAGCTGGTGATGAAGTGTATTTCCATGTTACCAACCTGGAGCAGGACTGGGATGTACCACATGGCTTTGCGATCAAAGGCGCCAACACCGCTGAGATACTGGTCATGCCCGGAGAAACACAGACGCTGAAATGGGTAGCCGATAAACCCGGTATCTATCCTTTCTATTGTACTGACTTCTGTTCCGCGCTTCACCAGGAAATGTCGGGTTACCTGAGGGTGTCTCCGGTGGGATCTAATGTGCCCCTGCATTTTAGTACTGGTACTAATAAACCGGTCGTAACCACCGAGGGTGTACCAGTGGGTGACGCAACTGCCGCTGCAAAGAACTGATAAAAATAGAATAAGGGTGATTGATTCACGATCGCCCTTATTTCCACCTT
>JAEYOL010000118.1 GCA_023411775.1 Bacteroidota bacterium
GGGGTTTCCTCGCTTGTTATATTGAAGCCCTTTTGCGCAGTCATGTGCAATGCGTCATGAGAGTCTGGTATAGGCTGGAAGAAGGACCGAATCACACCCTGGCCGGGTGTTTCTCAAACTGCATTTCATGCAGCTGGCTGTAGAAACCGCCCTTAAGTAGTAACTCTTCATGAGTTCCCATTTCTTTGATCTCGCCCTTGTCGAGTACAATGATCTTATCGGCTTTGCGAATGGTGGAAAGGCGGTGAGCGATCACGATCGCTGTCCGGTCCTTAATTAAGGTATCGATCGCATGCTGGATCAGTTGTTCGCTTTCCGTATCCACGGAGGAGGTGGCTTCGTCAAGGATCAGGATACGGGGATCATACAGCAGGGCGCGTATAAAAGATAAAAGTTGCCGCTGGCCCATCGATAAGGTAGCACCCCGTTCCATCACATTATAATCATAACCGCCGGGTAGCCGCATGATGAAATCATGCATGTCGATCAGCCTGGCCGCTTCAATCACTTTTTCCCGCGGGATCGAAGGATTTCTCAGCGTAATATTCTCCATGACCGAACCCGAGAACAGGAATACGTCCTGCAGGACCACCCCAATATTTTTTCGCAGAAAATCAAGGTCATAGGTCTCGATATTGACATCATCCACCCGGATCACACCTTTTTGAATCCGGTACAGTCGGTTGAGCAGGCTGATAATGGTCGTTTTGCCACTGCCTGTATGACCCACGATCGCAATGGTTTGCCCGGGGTGGATCATAAAGTTCAGGTCTTTCAGTACATAGTTCCCATCACTATAGGCAAAACTTACATTCTCAAATTCAACCCTTCCCGCCAGGGTATGGGGAGGAATATAGGTTCCTGTACGAGGAGTAAAGTCCTTATTGTCCAGCACTGTAAAAACTCTTTGGCTGGCCACCACTCCCATTTGCAATACATTGAACTTATCGGCTATCATACGGAGCGGCCTGAAAAGCAGGTTGAGACAGAGGATAAATGCGATGACGGTACCCTGCTGGCTGGTCTGCAATGCCAATGATTCTTTTGCGGTCCACCACACTACCAGGCCAATGGACAGCGCGAGTACAATTTCCACCACCGGGAAAAAAACGGAATAGGCAAAAATGGCCTTGATATTAGCGTTCCGGTGCTGGCGGTTGATGGTTTTGAATTTGTCAAACTCCCTTTCTTCAGACGCGAAGGCCTGCACTACCGGCATACCGGTAAGATGTTCCTGAACGAAGGCATTCAGGGCCGCCACCGCATTGCGTACTTTAAAAAAAGACCTGTTGATACTCTCTTTAAAATAATAAGTGGCGATGATCATGATGGGAAAAGGAATCAGAGCGATCAGGGTAAGCTGCGGATCCACCCAAAACATATAGGCCAGTACACATACGATCGAAAGCAGGTCGGCAATAATCGGGACCAGGCCTTCTGCGAAAATATCATTGATGGATTCGATATCGTTGATGGTGCGGGTGGTGAGTGTGCCGATCGGTGTTTTATCAAATTGTGAAAGGTTGAGACCCAGCACTTTTTTATAAACGGCAACGCGCAGATCTCTCACTACAGACTGACCCAGCCAGGCTGTCATAAAGGAAAATAAAAAGCGCATCCCCGTTTCCAGCAATATCAGCCCGATCTGGATCAGCGTGATATTGACTACCATATAACCAACGGATTGCGCGATGTATTTATCGACCGTAAGCTGGATCAGGAAAGGTCGTACCGGTGTGATCACGGCTAGCATGATGGCAAGAAGCACCGACAGGAAAAATTTCCTTTTGTACGGCGCGGCATACCCGAATACCCTCTTTAAAACGGCAATATCAAACTTCTTTGGCGAGCTCTCTGACAACTATCTTAAGAATTTATAAAACGACAAAACTAACCCATAAAAAATTGACAGGGTTGGGAAAGAGGACGAGTGGGGCGGGCCTCACCCACAACTCCTCGCCTTAGGAGAGTGGGCTTGTGGCCTATACTATATGATTACCTATCGATAATCAAGTATCCGACATCCCCGTCTCCGCAAGCTTCGGCGGACATTGCAGTATCCTAAATTTCAATAAATCTCCAGGGAAATCCGACTTCGAGGTATCCAGTATCTAGTATCAAGAATCTAGCATCCCCGCATATGTCTAGCTTCAGCGGGCCCTGCCGACTCCGGACTCCCGACTACCGACTACCGACTCACATCTCACTCCTCTTCTCCCATCGCCTTGCGATACGATTTAATAAAAATAGCTCCGAGATTTTTGTAGGGAGGAATATAATCTTCAAAACCCTCTACGGCGGTTTTGGATTTGAATTCCCTCCAAAATGGGATCCAGTCAATACCACTGCCATTCCTGAGTTTTTCAGTCAGCAGTTGAAAGAATGGTTTGTTGATCGCCGTTTTACCAATCTGCTTGGACGCGATGATATGTGCATCCGAAGATTTTTGCAGGATAGAATCGATCAGGTGAAAGCCGCCGCAGGAGCCCATGAATACGATCCTTGAACTGGGTGCCATATAAGCGAAGGTAGAATTGGTAAAATAGCTGTGTCCGCGGTGAATGGTTACAGTAGGTTTCAAATCATTTTTCACCAGCCAGTCGCCCAGCGCCTGTTGTGCACGATCGTCTTCACCTGTCTCTTCGGGTAAAGGCCTGTTTGCATAAATGATCACCGGCTTTCCTTTGGTGGACCTGATGGTGATCCATTGCGAATTACTGCGGTCGATGGACCAGTTGCCGCCACCAAACATATTTTGAAAACCCGAAAAGATCGTCTGGCCATCTTTATCGCCATAGAAAAATACCTGCGCGATCACTTCTCCTTTTTCATTGGTCAGTGAGGAAAAAGGAACATTATAAACGGGAGGTATTCCAAGTTCTTTTGTCAGATCGATATTCCTGGTTGAATCGGCGGAAAGAAAAAGTTTGTTGAGGATATTATAGATGACGATACCCTTGGAATTATTCTCTCTTAGGTTTCTCTGGTAGTTGACCTGCACCAGGTTCAACACTTCTTCCGCCAGTTTTTTGTTTGTTTCAATGATGCTCGCATAGGAATCGGCTACATCCACCCCATCTTCCAGTCCTTCAGTTTTTTCGAGGTTACTTACAAAAGCTCTCATCAGGTTGGTCGCATCATCATGACCAGGGAAAGTTGAAAGGAAATTTCCAAGTGTGTTGTACGCCGCAGCCTGGCTAATAAATTTGCGGTAGTGATCAAACCTCACGCTGAGTAAAAGCGAATCACCGCGGTTACCGGCTTTCCTCATCATCAGCGGATACACACCATTTGTATAACTGGAAGTATAGATCAAACCATCGCTTAGCA
>JAEYOL010000133.1 GCA_023411775.1 Bacteroidota bacterium
TGATCGAAGAGTGTCGTAGTAACGCCGCGGCTAATAATTAACTGTAAAAATTAATCATGGAAGCAATTGTACCTTACCTCAATTTTAATGGCAACGCTGCTGAAGCGCTGGCATTTTATGAGAAAGCATTCGGGGGAAAAGTGTTATTTCAGCAAAGTTTTGGCGACTCACCGATGGGCGATCAGACACCGGAAAGTCATAAAGACAAAGTGATGCATGCCAGTTTCCAGGCCGGAGAACTGAAATTCATGGTTTCGGATACGATGCCTGGCCAGGAAGTTAATTCCGGAAGCAATCTCAGCCTTTCGTTGAACATCCTCAACCTGGCTGATATTGATAATACTTTCGCCGCTTTATCAGAGGGGGCGAAGATCACCATGCCTTTGCAGGATACATTCTGGGGTGCGAGGTTTGGCATGCTGACGGATAAATTTGGTATCAATTGGATGTTTAACCACGACTTTGAAAAGAAGGACAAATAGATGCGCGTAGTTCTTTTTATACTACTGTTATTTATCTGCGGAACCAGCATGGCGCAGGCAGACAGCCTGCGTTTGAAAAGTACGCTGCTTCAACTCGATAAGGCGCTTGTTGAAAAAGACAGCCTGGTATTGAGCAGGCTCTTGAATAAAAAACTCAGTTTTGGGCATTCCAACGGCTGGGTGCAAACAAAGCCCGAGGTATGGCCTGATTTTGCCAGCGGAAAACTGGAGTATAAAAAAATCAATACCACAAGTATTGAGATAGTATCGATCGACCGTAAAAAAGCAGTGCTTAGAACAAATGCAGAAGTGGCAGGAAAAGCGGGTGAAAATGAATTTGCCATCAACCTGCACATATTGCAGGTTTGGGTAAAGGAAAAAAAAGGCTGGCAATTACTGGCGCGTCAAAGCACAAAACTGAATTAAACGAATAATAGCTGGCCCTGGCCAGGTTATATTAAAATGGGAAGAAAATTATTATTAGAAAAAGCGCATGTTGAAAACATCAGGTATTATGATGTTTACCGTCGTGAAGGCGGGTACCGCGGTGTGGAGAAAGCGCTGAAAATGGCTCCCGCTGATATTACCGAAGAGGTAAAGAAAAGCGGCCTTAGAGGACGTGGCGGCGCCGGGTTCCCGACGGGAATGAAATGGAGTTTCCTGGCAAAACCAGAAGGTGTGCCCCGTTACCTGGTGGTCAATGCCGATGAATCCGAGCCCGGTACTTTCAAAGACAGGTACCTGATGGAATTCATCCCTCACCTGTTGATCGAAGGCATGATCATCTCTTCTATTGCTCTCGGCAGCAATCGTTCCTATATCTATATCCGCGGTGAATATGCCTGGATCGTCGATATTCTCGAACAGGCCATTGCCGAAGCAAAGAATAACGGGTGGCTGGGCAAGAATATCCAGAACTCCGGTTTCGATTGCGAGATATATGTGCAGCGTGGCGCCGGAGCATATATCTGTGGTGAAGAAACTGCGTTGCTGGAATCGCTGGAAGGCAAGAGAGGAAATCCGCGGATCAAGCCTCCATTCCCTGCGGTAAAAGGTTTGTGGGACTGCCCTACGGTTGTGAACAATGTTGAAACCATCGCTGCAGTAGTTCCGATCATCAATGAAGGCGGTGATGAATACGCGAAGATTGGTGTTGGTAAGTCGACTGGTACTAAACTGATATCAGCCTGTGGAAATATCAATAAACCCGGCGTGTACGAGATAGACATGACCATTTCGGTGGAAGAGTTTATCTATAGCGATGAATGGTGTGGTGGAATAAAGAATGGCAAACGACTGAAAGCATGTATTCCCGGCGGTTCTTCTGTGCCCATCCTGCCGGCAAATCTTTTATTGAAGACAGCGAAAGGCGCCACCCGCATGATGAACTACGAAAGCCTTAGCGATGGTGGTTTTGCAACCGGCTCCATGATGGGCTCCGGCGGATTCATCGTCCTGGATGAAGACCAGTGTGTGGTAAAACATACATACACACTCGCCCGTTTTTATCGCCATGAAAGTTGCGGCCAATGCTCACCCTGTCGTGAAGGCACAGGTTGGATGGAAAAACTTTTACTGCGTCTTGATAAAGGACAGGGCAAGCTAAGTGATATCGACTTGTTATGGGATATACAGCGAAAGATAGAAGGAAATACAATTTGTCCGTTGGGTGATGCGGCAGCCTGGCCGGTGGCCGCGGCGATCCGCCATTTCCGCGACGAATTTGAATGGCATGTGCTGAATCCCGATGAATGCACCAAAAGAAATTATGGACTGGCGCATTATGCGGATCCGCTGGAGGTGGAGGCGCCCGTTTAGAGGTTAAGATTAAGGTTAAGATTAAGGTTAAGGTTAAGGTTGAGATTGAGGTTAAGATTAAGATTAAGAAAATTACCAGGTAGTAATAAATGAATTGAGGAATGTCTGAAGCACCAAAATTATTTAAAGTAACCATTGACAACATCACCGTCGAAGTGGAGCCGGGGACGACCATCCTGATGGCTGCCCGGCAAATTGGTGGCGATGTGGCACCCCCCGCGATGTGCTTTTACAGCAAGTTGCAGGGCAGTGGTGGTAAATGCCGTACCTGCCTGGTAGAGGTGGCAGCCGGCTCAACAGCCGATCCGCGTCCGATGCCCAAGCTGGTGGCCAGTTGCCGGACAACAGTTATGGACGGGATGATCGTGAAAAATATTACCAGCGAGCGGGTGCTGGATGCGCGCAACGGTGTCGTCGAATTCCTGCTGATCAATCATCCTCTTGATTGCCCCATCTGTGACCAGGCGGGCGAATGCCACCTGCAGGATCTTAGCTATGAGCATGGTAAGGAAGGCACACGTTTCGAATTCTCAAAAAGGATTTTTGAGCTCGAGGATATCGGCCCCTATATTCAACTGCACATGACGCGCTGCATACTTTGTTATCGCTGTGTGTATGTAGCCAACCAGCTTACCAATAATCGTGTGCATGGCGTACTTGATCGTGGAGATCACTCCGAGATATCAACTTATATATCCAAAGCGATCGATAATGATTTTAGCGGTAATATGATCGATGTATGTCCCGTGGGCGCATTGACCGACCGTACCTTCCGCTTCAAAAACCGTGTGTGGTTTACCAAACCAGTAGATGCGCATCGCGATTGCCCCACCTGTTGCGGTAAAGTGACGATGTGGAACCGTGGCGACGAAGTGCTGCGGGTAACTGCCAGGAAGGATCAATGGGGTGAAGTGCAAAGCTATGATGGCAAACCCGGCTGGATCTGTAATACCTGCCGTTTTGAAAAGAAAAAATTAAGTGACTGGGTGAT
>JAEYOL010000150.1 GCA_023411775.1 Bacteroidota bacterium
GTAAAGGAGAAAGTGAAGGAAGAATAAGCGACGCGCAGGGCGCGTCGCATTCAATAATTTTTACACTGCCATCATTAATGCAGTCACATCAATCCCTCATCGGGAACCCAATGCCGATATTAAAGCCAATAAAGCTGAGATTAGAAGTATTATCGAGTTTATAACCCACATAAGTATAATTTACTCCCAGGTTCAAACCTACTTCACCCTGTTTGCGAAATGGAATATATACACCCAGGCCGGGTCTGACAGCAAACCTGATCTTTGTATCCTCATTGGGATATTCACCCACAAATTGTTTATTGACCACAACGGCACCACCCACTCCGGCACTCGCATAAGGTTGTATCGTGGCACCAGGCTGGAAATTAAACCGGCCGGTGGCAAGAAATGGAATTGTTTGAATAGAGTTGGTGATCACCGCCGAAATATCGCTTCCGTCTTCAAGTTTATATAACGCCCTCGGAAATTTCTGGTAGAAATCCTGGAAGCCCAGGTTTAACCCTCCTGAAAAACGGTCAGTGAAACCATATAAAATGTTGATATCAGCTCCGCGAAGCGTTGTATTATCAGTAAGGTCTTTTAAATCACCGGTGGGAACGGCACCGGCAATACTCGCGGTCATTCTTACTTCACCCTGTTGCGCATTGGCTGTTATAAGTCCGGTCGTTAATATCAAGACCAGGATATAAATAAAATGGATCTTTTTCATGGCTTAAACTTTTTTCCTAGTTCACGATATAAGGAGATTGTTGAAACAAGGCCTGGGCATGCCGGCTAACCTGGCCGGTCTGGAATGTACCTGTGCCCCTGATCAGTCCGCTCCATACCTGCCGTAGCTGGTTGGTGCCCGCGGCGTTTTTCAAATCAAACATATCGATGGCTACACCACCTTCCGTTACGGTATAAGTGCCATATAAGGGTGGGAAATAATAATTGTATCCCGGGTAACCCCAGTAGTAAGGATCCCAATAGCCACCATAGTCATTCCAGTAGTAGGAATAATCAATGATGCCTGTGTAATCATTGTAAATCCTGCTGATCGTCAGGCCCAGATCAGGATTCTGGTTATGATTTACCCTGGTAAACCCACGCCCCTGCATTTCCGCGGCAATGGCACTGATCAATGCGGCATCGTAGTCCGTTCTTACACGTTCTTCCAATTGGTTATTGGATATCACCGCTACAGAATCAGCAAGACTGAAAGTAGTATAGGAGGAAAAGTCGGTATTATCGCCTGCCTTGGTGATATAAAGTGGCTTTTCATCCCCATCCAGGTTTTTTTCAACGTCTTTGCTGCACGCCATCAACACAACTATAGCGGACAGCGAATAAAAGAAAAGCTTTATCCGGTTCATATCAAAGTGTTTATAGAGACAATAACAAACACAATGCCCTATTTGATCGGGTTTTGGGAAATATTAACATTGGCTTCAAACACTTTTTCTCCATTTATAAAAGTTTTGAGCACCCTGGCCTGAAGCAAATCTGATTCCGGCGTATCCATCAAATCCCTGTCGAGCACAATGAAGTCTGCAAACTTCCCGGGCTCCAGGCTTCCTTTTTCGCTTTCTTCAAAATTGGAACGGGCCGCCCAGATCGTCATACCCCTCAAGGCCTGTTCACGGGTCAATGCATTTTCAACCTGGTAGCCTTCAGCGGGCCAGGATTTCGCGTCTTTACGGATCACTGCCGCATAAAATGTTTTGATAGGTGATATATCTTCCACAGGGAAATCAGTGCCCAGCGGGATCCAGCCGTTTTGTTGTAGCAACTGTTGAAATGCATACGCGCCTTTTACCCTGTCGGTTCCCAAACGATCACCGGCCCAATACATATCGCTGGTAGCATGGGTAGGTTGTACCGATGGGATGATGGAATACATTCCGAAGCGATCAAAATCATTTTTATTAACCACCTGGGCGTGTTCGATACGCCAGCGACGATCATTTTTCCCTCCCAGGTATTTGGCATAAATATTCAACATGGTGCGATTACCACTGTCCCCGATAGCATGTGTGCACATTTGAAAACCTTTTTGATAGATCCAGTTGGCAACCGAATCAAAATGTTCCGGTTTGCTCAAAAGGAAACCCTGGTACCCGGGTCTATCACTATATGGCTCCAGCAGGCAGGCACCCCTCGAACCTAGCGCTCCATCGCTATACACTTTGAATCCTCTTACATGCAGGCGATCGGTTTTGATGATCCCGTTTTTATCGAGGTAGTCGAAGTTTTTGGGATCATCACTCAGCATAACATACAAGCGCATCTTTAATTCATTGTCAGCATACATTTCTTTTATCATATCCACTGCGGTAAATGACAAACCGCAATCATCGATCGTGGTAAGTCCTGCGGCAAAACAATTTTCCTGCGCGTCCAAAAGCGCTTTCCGGAAAGTTTCCTTTCCTGAGGATGGAATTTTAGAACTCACCAGGTCGATGCCATTATCGACAAGTATCCCGGTCAATTGGCCGTTTACTGTTTCTACTTCGCCACCCGTGATTTTATATCCGGGTCGCAGATCTGCCAGGGATAATGCACTTTGATTGGCGATCGCGGCGTGACCATCAATCCTCGAAAGCAATACAGGACGGTCAGGAAAAAGATCATTGAGTTGTTTGTTGTTGGGAAATTCTTTAACCGGCCAGTCGTTTTGATCCCAACCGCGACCGATTAGCCATTGCCCGGGAGCAAGATCTTTTTCAAATGCTTTGATGCGATCAATGATCTCTTCCCAACTTTCCGTCCCGGTCAGGTCAGCGGTCTGAAGACTATTTCCATACCCAACGAAATGGGCATGGGCGTCAATAAATCCGGGATAGATAAATTTTCCGCCTGCGTCAAGTTTTTCGCGGGGAGCATATTTTTTTTCAAGGTCATCGGCATTTCCGGTTGCTTCGATCTTGCCATCTTTTATGACCATCGCCGCCGCAGTCCTGAAAGCGGAATCGACGAGATAGATTTTTGCGTTATAGATCAACATATCCGCCTGTTTTTTTTGTGTGCAGGCGATCAAAGCAAACAGTATTAATAAACTGTGGTAAGTCAGCAATTTCATAAAGCCTGGTTTTTAGCAGCCTGAAATATACTGCAGATATTTCCAAACCAGTGACGTAATTCTTTGATTTTTATTGATCATGTCGATGTGCAAAACGGGTGAAATAAAATATTTTTATTTTTTTTCACGTCTCTGGGTAGAATCTTTTTTTTCCCTAATTTCACATCTACTGTATTGTAAAAGCACTTCTCTTACTGCAGCAATCAAAAGCTATAATATCCTTTCTAAAGAACTCCGTCAGGAAAAGACTCTGATTATTTTTTTACTGTTTTAAAATTGTCGTCCAATGACTTGGGGATCTGCCTGTAACCGTCTGAAACTATTGTTTTGTTTTGTCCCGGCCCTTTTGCTTTCCAGTTTATTGTCTGCTCAAAATCCCATTGTAACAGAAAACGCCTTACCTGGAAATCCTTTTGCTGAATGGGGAGTGCCAAATTTTCGCGATAACCGTATCACAGGTTTTGCCACAAAAATGAGTCTTAATGCGGGTGAAACTGTTCGGTTTAAGGTTAATGTACAGAATGGCGCTACCTATACCATGAAAATTTACCGCCTCGGTTATTACAATGGGAATGGCGCACGTCTAAAACAAAATTTCGGCACCCTGCAGGGTACCGCTCAACCGGCAGGACTAAGTGATCCTGTGACCGGCATACTGGATTGTAGCAATTGGAGTGTTTCCGCATCCTGGAATATTCCGTCTAATGCCGTTTCGGGGCTATATATCGCTAAAATGGAACGTACAGGCGGCGGAAGTAATCATATAGTGTTTATTGTACGGAATGATAATAGTCATTCTGACCTTTACCTGCAATTTCCCGACGCAACCTGGCAGGCATATAATGGTTATGGTGGTAATAGCGCTTATGACGGCACCACGTCTTATCCGGGTGGTCATGCCGTGAAAGTGAGCTACAACAGGCCATTCTTTATTTACAACTCTGCGTTTAACACCGATGGAAGGGGTGCCGACTGGTATATGAACAATGAATACCCGATGATCCGTTTTTTAGAACGCAACGGGTATGATGTCACTTATACAAGTTCTAATGATGTAGCCAACAACGGTCAACGCCTGCTAAACCATAAAGTTTTTATTGCGATCGGTCATGATGAATACTGGTCGAAAGAGCAACGCAACAATGTAGAAGCGGCACGCAATGCAGGCGTGCATCTTGCTTTTTTTACAGGCAATGAAGTTTACTGGAAAACAAGATGGGAAACATCTGTGGATGGTGAACATCGCACCCTTGTTTGCTACAAAGAGGGTGTGCTTGGTGATGGCACACAGGGTGAACGTAGCTGTGGTGGAAAATGTGATGGTTCTACATCCGAGTGGACCGGGCTATGGAGAACTGGTGGCAACTACGATGCCGGTAAACCGGAAAATTCACTGGTGGGGCAGATCAGCTGGGTGGAATATCCTACCGAAATAGGTGTACCCGCATTCTATAAAAAGCTTCGTTTCTGGCGAAATACATCAATTGCAAGTTTGTCTGATGGTCAGACTGTTTTCCTGGGAAATGAAACACTCGGTTACGAATGGGATTATGAGCAATATGAAGGAAGTTATCCGCCTGGCCGGATCACGATGTCCAGCAGAACGATCAATAGTCTCACACACAAACTATCATTGTACCGGCATAGTAGTGGCGCGCTTGTATTTGGGGCTGGTACCGTTCAATGGTCATGGGGCCTTGATGGCAACCACTGGGGCGGCAATGCTTCAGTAAGTCCCGAGATGCAACAGGCAACCATTAACCTGTTTGCTGATATGAATGTGCAGCCCGCTACATTGATGCCAGGGATGGTATCGGTAACGGCATCAACAGATGCTATCGCGCCAACGGCAACAATTACTTCCCCGGCAAATGGCGCTACATTTCCCTCAGGTGCTACACTCAATTTTACCGGTACTGCTGTTGATGCGGGTGGCGGCGTAGTGGCAGGTGTGGAAATATCCGTCGACGCGGGAAATACCTGGAGGCAGGCTACACTTAATAAAATAGATGGTACAGTCACGTGGTCTTTTACATGGCCATCTACCGGCAACGGCACTTTCAATATTCGCTTCCGCTCATTCGATGATAGCGGAAATATTGAAACAGCAGGCCCTGGAATAAACATCAATGTTGGCGGACCCGATAATATACCACCAACGGTCACTTCAGTTACGCCGGCTAATGGCTCGACAGCGATTAGCATTGGTACCACGGTGATCGCTGAATTCAGTGAAACAATCAATCCTTCTACCATTACGTCATCTAACTTCCAGTTGAAAGCCGGAAGCACGATCATCAACACATCGATCAATATCACACCCAACCAGGTGACACTGGTTCCGCTTACCGTGCTTACACCATCGACTAACTATACAGTTACAATAAAAGGCGGGCCAACTGGTGTGAAAGACGTAGCTGGCAACCCATTGGCGACCGATTATAGTTGGAGTTTCACAACAGGTGCTGGCGGTGGCGAAGGCAGTATAACTATTTTTAAGCCCACGGATACTCCCGAGGATCCAAATAATAACGATGGTACCCCTATCACGCTTGGCGTTCGGTTCAGGTCAACACAGAATGGATTCATAACTGGTCTGCGATATTATAAGGGTTCAGGTGCAAAAGGTACACATACCGGGCATTTGTGGACCAATAGTGGAACTCAACTGGCACAACTAACATTTTTCAATGAAACCGCTTCGGGATGGCAAGAAGCTTACTTTAATTCACCTATTCCCATCACTGCCGGAGTTACTTACGTGGCAGCTTACTATAGCCCTTCGGGCGATTATGCAGCCACAGATCCTTATTTCATGCAGGCTGTTGTCAATGGACCTTTGCGTGGACTGGCTGACGGGGAGGATGGGCCGAATGGCTTGTACCAATATGCACCAACCGCAGTTTTCCCAACTAATTCTTTCCAATCAAGTAATTATTGGATCGACGTTGTGTTTACTACCAGTGCAGGTTCTGATGTAACACCGCCAACGGTTAGTTCTGTAGATCCACAAAGTGGTGCAACAGGAGTTAATATATCTACAACAGTCGTAGCAAATTTCAGCGAGGCAATCAATCCCTCTACGGTTACCGGAACGACCTTCCAGCTGCGCGGGCCGGGAAATACACTGGTGACAGCTACAGTAAATGCGAGTGCCAGTCAAATAACATTAACGCCTTCTGCCGCACTCGCGGGTTCCACAACCTATACTGCTACGATCACTGGCGGTGCTTCCGGTGTGAAAGACCTGGCTGGTAATGCACTCGCCAGCGATTTCGTGTGGTCGTTTACAACAGTAGCTGTAGATG
>JAEYOL010000260.1 GCA_023411775.1 Bacteroidota bacterium
GAAACCAATGTGCCAGCATCCAGTATCTGATATCTAGTATCTAGAACCTCCTTGCTCTGAGAACTAGTACTACATTTTTCTTTTTCTTCAGCACAAGATCATCTCCTTTTATTTCGTAACGGTTGACATTGGCGAGTTCAGCCAGGAATACTCGTTCAAACTCCATATCATTGCACATCATTTTGGTTGAATTCACATCCCGGAACTGAATGCTGTTCCGGTCAAGCGTGTAGGAGCCGTTGATCTGGTTACAACCACCATTGCCCGTAAAAAGCTTCTGCTCGGTATTGAATTCAACATAGGCATCCCTCCGGCCGCCGCTTTGCTGCACCGGTACGCCTTTCATCTCCACCAACACCCAGCGACTACGGCTCCAATAAGCATCAGGCGCAAGTTTCGGACTACATTGAATAAAGCTGGCCGCGATGGCAATAACGAGCAGGTACTTCATGGCGTATTAATTTTTCAAATCCTTTCGGGCAAAATTAGGTGATTCCCCGATCAAAACTGATGACCTCCACGCCAGTTTCACGATACCTATCCAGACTGCCGCTGTTATACCGGCGAACAGGTTTTGAAGAAAAAATAAGCAATATGGAAACCAATTTTATCTCAAGGGTATGGCATATTCCATCTCTTATCGGCAATGCAATACCCGGTGTTCTTGTTTGGGACAATGGAAAAATTCTTTTTATTACCGAGGATGGAATTGAGTTCAATGTATGGCGCGAAGAGCTCAGCTCGATCAAATGGCCTTTTTTAAGAATGGGCATGGGTTTCGACGCTGTGGTAAACGGCAAAAAATATAAGTTCAGCTTCTCCAAACCAAACCATAGTTCGCCCGATATTTATTATACCGCGGGTTCGCCCTATCCTAAAGTCAGCTACGCCGGACAGGGCTTTTATGATCTCAGCAGCCTGGGCACGATCAAGACAGATCGGGCCATCACACGCAAATGGAAAAAGATACTGAAAGGATAGGAAGTCACTATTTAATTTTTATAAGTCTTGTCTTCAACGCAGGTGAAACATCAGCAATGTTGACTATGTTTAGTTCAGGTGCCTGGACAGATGCGGTTGCTGCTCTATCGAGAGTTTCGTCAACCACAGGATCCTGTATCTTCCACATGGCACCGGTTAAAGGATCGATAAACAACATGCCTAATACACCGCCGATTAAAAGGTTCCCAAAATACCAGCCGTTGAGTTTAAAGTCGATGGTTACAATTTTCTCGTCATAGCCCGGGGAACTCAAACTTACCTGGTATTCTGCCTTTGTGAAATAACCGCCACCATCTGGTTCGTTTCATGATGTGGGTGGTGCAGTAGTTTAGAATGCCGATGGTGACAGGCTACAGCAGGCCCAATATTATACTTTTAAATCGAAAATCAAATACCGGTAATTCGCCCTATTGAGTAACCGTAAACTGGTAACTACCCGATCCAAGTTGCAGTTTTACAAATCCACTCTCCGCCCCTGCTACATTAATTTCACGGCGATTATTGATCTGCTGACCATTCTCGGAAATGGTGTTTACATCAGCAGCCGGTACAAAAACAGTTGCCGTTGTATTGGCTGGTATCACGATATCCAGGGTGAGCTTACCACTATCAAGCTTCCACCCGCTATGTAGCTTACCATAGTACGTCTGAAGAGTAGCGGCAGCATGGCCAAGTTTTTCACTGACATGTGGCCGAATAATGATCTTTTTATATCCTGTTTTCTCCTCATCCGTGTCAAGACCTGCCACCACCCGGTACATCCAGTCGCCAATGGCGCCATAGGCGTAGTGGTTAAAAGAATTCATTCCGGGAGTTTGGAAGCTGCTGTCCGGTTTGATGCCATCCCATCTTTCCCAAATAGTGGTCGCACCCATTTTCACAGGATATAACCAGGATGGATAAGATTCCTGGAGCAGTAATGTGTAAGCCAGATCGGTGTATCCAAAACGGCTAAGTACATGACAGAGATAGGGTGTCCCAAGGAATCCCGTTGTCAAATGATTATTGTAGCTTTTGATATTATTCGCCAGGGTTTCCGCGGCTTTAGCACGCAATGATTCAGGCAGCATATCAAAATGTAATGCCAGCACATAAGCTGTCTGTGTACCCGATACCAGCCGTCCATTCGGTGTAACATACTCTTTTAAGAAAGCATCTTTTATATTTTTCAAAAGTCCCTGGTATTTTGCTACATCCTCTGCCCTCCCCAACACCTTCGCCGTTTTAATGATGAGTTCGGTTGAATGGGCAAAGAAGCATTGTGCGATCAGGTATTTATCGGTAACAGCTGATCGTCCGTCATTATCATCAAATGGCCGATAGAAAAGCCAGTCTCCAAAATGAAATCCTTTATTCCAAAGATTATCCACGCTGTTTCGTTCCATATATCCAACCCAGGCCTTCATACTCTCATATTGGTCTTCCAATACTCTTCTATCACCGTATGCCAGGTACATATCCCAGGGAATGATGGTAGCTGCGTCAGCCCAACCGGTGGATCCGGCGGAATTTTCATTCAACACATTTGGTATAACAAAAGGCACGCTGCCATCTATCTGGTCCGCCGCCAGGTCCTTTAGCCATTTGGCAAAAAAATTATTCACGCCAAAATTAAAGGCAGCAGTCCGCGAAAATGCCTGGGCATCACCTGTCCAGCCCAAACGTTCGTCACGCTGTGGGCAATCGGTGGGTACATCCAGGAAATTGCCGCGCTGTCCCCATTGAATGTTATGTTGCAATTGATTGATTAATGGATGCGATGAAATAAAACTGCCTGTTGGCTTCATCGCAGAATACAAGGCCACGGCTGTGAAATTGTCCTCACTGATCGCGCCGGAGAACCCGCTTATTTTAATATAGCGAAAACCAAAAAATGTAAAGGATGGTTCAAACACTTCCTCCTGTCCACCTTTTAGGTAATAGGTTGCTTTTGCTTTTGCACCGCGAAGATTGTCTAAATAAAAATTACCCTCTTTATCCAGCACTTCTGCATGTTGAATGATGATACTGTCACCCGCATTGCCCCTGAGTTTGACCGTGACCCAGCCAACGAGATTTTGTCCAAAATCAATGACCTGCTCCCCTTTGGGGGTTTTAAAAATCTTAACCGGTTTAAATGTTTCGTGCTTTTTAATGGGTTCGTTGTACGTAGCCACCAGGTTGTCAAGTGGGTAATCTCGCTGTTTTACGCCTGCCCATCCACTATCATCATAACCTGCCATGAGCCATCCTGTTTTTTCTGCCTTTGCATCGTATGTTTCACCATGATAAATTTCGGTATACCGTACGGGCCCGGTTGAGGATTTCCAACTATCATCAGAGACGACCAATTCAGAACTTCCATCAGTATAATTGATCTGCAACTGGAGAAGGACTCCTAATTTGTCACCATAGATATTCTTCCTGTTTTCCCAGGCAAGATTGCTGCGATACCAGCCATTACCAACGGCCACGCCTATTGCATTGTTACCCGACGCAATGAGATCGGTAACGTCGTAAGCCTGGTACTGCAAACGTTTATTATAACTGGTCCATCCCGGGCTGAGGTAATGGTCCCCTACCCTTTTACCATTGATGGCTGCTTCATAAATACCATGTGCTGTAATAAAAGCTGTCGCGGACTCCAGCTTTTTGCGGATCGTAAAATCTTTACGGAAATATTGTGCCGGCCTGTGAACAAGATCTTCCTCAAATCCCGCTTCAATCCATTTTGCTTTCCAGTCTGAAGCCCTAAGCCCCATTTGAAATGATGCCGTACTCCATGAAGAAGCTTTATTGCTGTTATCCCAAACACGAACCTGCCAGGAATATTTTTCACCTGGTAACAACTCAGTTCCCCCATAAGGCACATGCACAGACTGATCAGAAACCTGTTTGCCACTGGTCCAAATCGTTTTCTTACCATTCAACACCTTTAGCTCGTAGGCTGTTTGCACCAGTCCTCGCTGGCTACCCGACAACTGCCAGGAAAAACGAGGTTGCCTTACATCAATCCCGATGGGGTTAGTAAGATTTTCGGTGAGCAGGTTTACAACTTTCACCTGTGAAAAAACAGTCGTAACAAACAGGATAAGTATTACAAGTAAAAAAAGGACCTTTCTCATAAACAAACTTCTTTGGTATATAAGCTATGAATATAAGAAAAGGCGGGGATAGATGGATACTTGATACTTGATACTAGATGCTGGATGATGGACGTGTAAGGTTATTTGTTGTTAAGGGTTCTAAGCCCTCTCTCACTGGGAGAGAGGGTTGGGGGTGAGGCCTGGTTGGAGGTGAGGCCGGTTTATGATTTCTTATACCACCTGTAAGGTGCAGATCCGGGTACTGTGATCTGGATAGCCGGCGGGTCATTGTCACCAATGTACTGATAACCTCTTTTTCCCGCAAGTTTGGGTGCTTTCAACTCCTCGCTGGTCAGAGCGCGGTCGCGGCTATTAGCTGCATGGTTAAAATCGTTGAAACGCTTTCTTCCTTTTGTGGGATAAAAGGTGAAGGTGCCGTCACCATGGAAGGCAACAGTGCCTGTACAATCGATAAGTTCTTCATACATGTTACGTGCAAACTCGTAGCGGTAGAACCTGGCTTCGCCATTTTTGTAGAAGATCATGGCTTCCCTCGAAGGCACCGCATAGCGACCTGCATATTGACCTTCTACATAGTTCTCCCAAAATTCAAAATCAATGTAGCCGTGTTCCCAAGCGCCTACCAGCTCGTCGGGCACTTCGGTGCGTGGTGTTTGTTTTGGATCGACTGATTTGTCAGAACCATCTTTACTGCAACTGAATGAAGCCAGCACCGCAGTGAGGCTCATTAATAGGATAAGTTTTTTCATCTCGTTTAATTTTTACAGTAATATTAAAACGAGAGATGACCAACTCCTCCACGCATCTGTATGAACTGGGCATTACGTTGTATGAGTTTGAAAAAAGCTGGCAAAACCCGCACCCTGCCTGCGTTGCAGGCTTTACCATTTTATTATTATTAACAACGCTGTTGACGTTACAAAAATCTTATCTTCTTTTAATCGTGTCCTGAATATCCAGGTCATACGCTTTAGCGGTACTTTTTGCCGTCTCATAACCTGCGTCTGCATGCCTGATCACGCCCATACCCGGGTCATTACGCAACACACGTTTTAATCTTTGTTCTGCATCTGCACTTCCATCTGCTACGATCACCATGCCGGCATGAATACTATAACCCATGCCCACACCTCCGCCATGATGCAGGCTTACCCAACTGGCACCGCCTGCAGTATTTACAAGCGCATTTAATATTGGCCAGTCGGCTACCGCATCGCTGCCATCCACCATGGCTTCCGTTTCGCGATTCGGACTTGCTACTGAACCGGTATCCAAATGGTCGCGGCCAATCACGATAGGTGCTTTTACTTTTCCATTTCGTACCAGTTCATTGAATGCTAAACCTGCTTTTTCACGTTCGCCCTGGCCCAGCCAGCATATACGGGCTGGCAATCCCTGGAATGCAATCTTTTCCTTTGCCATTTTCATCCAGCGGATCATGCTTTTATTCTCTGGAAACATATTCATGATCACTTCGTCCGTTACCGCGATATCATTCGGGTCGCCGCTCAGCGCAGCCCATCTAAACGGGCCTTTACCTTCACAGAATAATGGACGGATATAGGCAGGTACGAAACCGGGAAACAGGGCATTCACACCACCACCCACATCAAGTTTTGTGGCAGGATTAAATTCATTACTATTCGCCGACATGCTGGCTTCGTATTCCAGGGCACGGGCGCGAAGATTATTACCATAGTCAAATGTGATAGCACCCATGTTCTGCAATTGCATCATGAGCTGAACATGCAGGTGCATACTCTCATAAGCCAGCTGCAGGTATTGTTCTGGATTTTCCTGGCGCATAATAGTTGCCTGGGTATTGTTGATCGTATGTGGTACATAACCCACAAGAGGATCGTGCGCAGAAGTCTGATCGGTAAGTGTATCGGGAATGATGTTTCTCTCCACAAGTCGTTGCAACAGGCAGACCGCGTTAGTAAGTACGGCTATGGACAATACTTCCCCATTTTGTTTTGCTTCTAGCGCACGGTCGATAGCTTCATCCACATTTTCAAACCAGGTGTCACAATAACGCGTTTCAAGTCTTTTCTGAATACGCCAAAGTTCCACTTCGGCCACCAGGGCTACACCTTCGTTCATGGTGATCGCGAGGGGTTGGGCACCGCCCATGCCACCCAGACCGGCAGTTACATTAAGCGTTCCTTTCAAAGAAGCAATAGCTCCGGAACCAGTATTCCTATCTGAAAAATGTTTATTGGCCAGCGCTGCATAGGTCTCGTAGGTACCCTGCACGATACCCTGGCTGCCGATATAGATCCATGAACCGGCCGTCATCTGGCCATACATCATCAGGCCTTTTTGTTCCAGCTCGTCAAAGTGTTTCCAGTTTGCCCAATTGGGTACCAATTGTGAATTGCTGATCAGCACACGTGGTGCGTCTTTATGGGTTTTAAGAATACCAACAGGTTTACCGCTTTGAATCAATAGCGACTCGTCATTTTCCAACACTTTCAATGAATGTATGATCGTATCAAGCGCGTCAAAATCCCTGGCAGCTTTACCCCTGCCCCCGTACACGATCAGGTCGTCGGGTCGTTCGGCCACTTCAGGGTTCAGGTTATTCAATAGCATTCGCAAAGCGGCTTCCTGTACCCAGCCTTTACATTTCAATTCGCTCCCGGTTGGAGTTTTGTATTTGATGGGGTCATAAGTAGTTTGAACCATGGCAAGTAATTAGCATTTCCGCAAAGATGAAGATTTTCGTCCTAACCGTGCTCATGGAAAGGAATTGGGATGCTGGCATACTTTCCAATACTCAATGATCATCTTTATTACGTTGCGATATTCCTCATAGTGGCTGCTCTTTCGAAAAAACCCCTGTATGGTGAGCTCCCTGTAAGCTATAGAGACAATTCTTTTATCAATAAATGTTGACAGGAAAATAAAAGGGATACTTTTCTCCCGCAAATAAGGTTCTTCATCAATTTGTCGTTTAAGCTCTACCCCACCCTGGCCAGGTAAATTGATATCGCTGATGATCACAAGAGGCTTATCTGGCGTCTCCAGAAGGTAATGATACGCATCACTTCCCCTGTCAAAAAAAAGTAAGGTATTGGTGACACCCAGGTCAGCTACGGCGTCCCTGAAGATTTCCTGGTCGTCTTTATCATTCTCGATCACAACGATGGGACCCTGGTATGACATAGTATGATGTGCGGGGTGTGGTTACGATTTGCAAAGCCAAATATCTCAGCACCATAATGGTGCCAGATTGCATCAAGCCCAGCAGACCCCTGATCCGGAAATAAATCGTCACATATGTATCAAAAAATCCCCGCCATAACTGACGGGGATCGTGAAATATTCATAAATAAAGCAAAAGACTATTTTCCAACTACTTTGTACTTTGTCTTTCCATCCGAAACGATTTCCTCGTAGTAAATATCGTCTGGTGAAACATAATACTTATTACCATTAACCACAACGTGTTTGCTATTTTCAGGCAGCTGGTCTACAATATCGCCAATATAAGGACCATCATCCACGAACTCTTCATCGGTATTTAGCTTTCCATCTTTACCTACCACGGTGTACCAGATTTCATCATTGTCTTTTATCTCTTCCTTATAGTAGGTACCATCCAGTTCAAAATATTTCTGATCATTGATTACCACTACCTTGGCACCATTAGGCAATTCAGGCACCGAAGCCCCGAGTGGAGCATCTACCACCTCGTAGCGATTCCCATCGGCATCAGCTCGATAATAAGTGCCGCCATAATAATAATAAGGCATATCCCTCACATAGATCCTGCGATATCCCCTGGGCAGGATATTGATGTGTATGCCAATAGGTGGCGCCACTACACGAAAATATCCGCCATAAGGACGGTAGTAAAAGCCATTGGAGTAATGAAAACTGATACCGCGATAAGGTACGATAATACGCGGACCGGCAATATGCACCACACGCTGACCCCGATATGGACCATAACCATGGTGTCTGTAATACCTTCCGCGCTGCGCGCTGGCATCCTGTACAAGGAAAAGGGCGATGGCTGCAAAGCCAAGGGAACGTAGAATTATTGATCTCATAAATTCCGGTTTTAATTACAGACTAAAAGTAGAGAAGCAAGTTTAAAAAGATTCATAAAGCCAAAGAGGTGCGAGGAATTTAACAAATTGAACTGTAGTGAAGGTGGGATACTGGATACTGGATACTGGATACTGGATACTAAATCGTTGAATAAGCAAGTTTATTCTATGCTCGAGGATGCTGCTCCTCTCTCCTTTGGAGAAGGGTTGGGGGTGAGGCCTTGTAGGGGTGAGGCCGCTCTAAAAGGTCCAGGGTTTGCTGTTTGTCAGACCAATATTTTTCGAGGCGGCGAATTCGTTGAGTTTTTCGACAAAACTGAAATCGCTGATGATGCTTTTTATTTTGTTGATATCCTCGGCGAAGATCCGGTCCTCCTCGGCAAAGCCTACAAACCGCCTGACATAGTCATGGGCGAACTCGAGCAAGTCGCTGCTTTTATATGGCCGGCGAAATTCGATAGCCTGCGCGGCACTTAATAATTCGATAGCAAGTATGAATTCAAGGTTGTCGAGAACTTTTTCCAGTTTGCGCCCGCTAATACTACCCATACTCACATGATCTTCCTGTCCCAGGGAAGTAGGTATACTATCAGCGCTGGCGGGAAAGCATAAGGTTTTATTTTCGGTAACAAGAGCAGCCGTAGTGTATTGGGGGATCATAAACCCGCTGTTCAGACCTACATTATTCATCAACAACATCGGCAGCCCCCACTTCCCCTCCAGCAACAGATAACAACGTCGATCCGAAATATTTCCAATCTCCGCAGCCGCAAAACAGGCGTAATCCAGTGGCAGGGCAAGTGGCTGACCATGAAAATTGCCACCGCTGATGGTATCTTCCGCGGAAAAAATAATCGGGTTATCCGTCACGGCATTCAACTCGATTTCCGTAAGTTCTTTCAGGTGCAGCCAGGCATTACGCGAAGCGCCGTGTACCTGTGGCATGCAACGCAGCGAATAAGGATCCTGCACCCGCCCGCAATCGATATGACTTTGCATGATGGCTGAGTTGTGCAACAGGATACGCAAACGTTTTGCAACAAGCTTGTTTCCCTCAAATGGCCTAAGCTCATGCAGGCGTTCATCAAATGGCGCCTTGGTGCCCGTGAGAGCCTCGAGGCTCATGGCCCCAATGATATCAGCAGCGTCAAGACAGTTATGCATACGCTGCACCGCTTTTACGGCAAAAGCAAGGATAAACTGGGTTCCATTGATCAGGGCGAGTCCTTCTTTGGGTCCCAGTTTTATGGGAGCCAGCCCCACTTTAGAAAACAGTTCCTGCGATTTTATCCTTTCCCCTTTATAAAAAACTTCACCAAGGCCGATCAGTGGAAGAAACAAGTGCGACAGCGGTGCAAGGTCGCCGCTTGCGCCTACGCTGCCTTTCTCGGGCACCACAGGTATGGCATCATTTTCTACATGCCAGATGATCCGTTCAAGTGTTTCAAGCTGCACACCCGAAAAGCCCTGCGACAATGCATGCAGTTTAGTGATCAGCATCAGCTTTGCAATTTCTTCGGGTATCACCTGCCCTACCCCTACACTATGGCTTTGAAGGATCTTGTATTGCAGGGTAGCGGTGTCTTCCTCAGATATAGAGGTATTGGCCAAAATTCCAAAACCTGTGTTAATCCCGTACACCGTTTTATTATCTGCCACGATCTTTTGCACCTGTTCCTGGCTGTTCTTTATTTTCCCAACAGCCTCTTTACTTAAAATTCCTTGGCATTTTCCCGAGGCTATGGCAAGGGCGGTCGAACAGTTAAGCTTTCCAATCCCGTATTCAAATGTTGATGACATTAGTATTTATTGATTGCCAAAAATAACCACTAACTGCAAACTTTATGTGAATTACTACCCTCCCACCCCCTGCCTGCATTTTGTTACCTTTATAGTCATGATCGACAAAGGTTTTATCAGAAATCTTTACCAACCACTCCAGCCTGCAGAAAACAAAAGCGGCAGAGGCAGTTTATATTACAAAGAATATTTGCCTGCGCCGATCCTACAACCTTTTGTGCATTGCATTTGGGAACTAAAAACACCGAAACCATTAGATCAACTTTACTTTTATAGGGTCATCTCCGACGGTTGTCTCGACCTGGTTGTCGATTGCCAGTCTTTCCAGGGTATTATAGTTGCTGGTATTACCGACCACGCGCTAGAAATCCCGGTGTTCAGTTCAGCCTCTTATATCGGCGTCCGGTTTCTACCTGCGGGCATCAACCATTTTGATAAGTTCCCGGTTGCTAAACTGCAGAATCAAATGGTGGATATTGCAGATGCTGCCGGCAACAAATGGAATGAACTCGCGATGCGCCTGTTCGAAAGCGGTCAAACCAGTGAGCGACTACGATTAATAAATATTTTTCTAATAAATCAGTTATCGAAAAATAAAATATCACTGCATCCTGCCCTGGGTAATGCATTGCAACAGATCCTATCCGCAGATGGTCATTTGCCCATACAAAAAAAAGCGGCCAGCTATATTAGTCCAAGGCAGCTACAAAGGTTATTCCTGGAGCATATCGGATGTACACCAAAAGTATTTGCACGCATCATCCGTTTTCAAAAAACACTTTACCAGATGAACCATGGCGAGCCTGGTCAAAACCGATCCGCCTTCTATCATTTTGGGTATACCGACCAGGCACATTTTATCCGGGAGTTTAAAATGTTTTACGGCAATACACCCGGTATGTTGAATTATCCCGGGCAAAAACCTGAGTTGCCAGCATAAAATGTCCGATTTCTACAATACTTTATTTTGATGATGCCTGATTTTTGCCATAAAAAAAATGAAAGATTCAAAACACATTGACGTTTTTAGCCAACACATACAGGATGTTTACACTGTTTTTATCAGCCCGGATATCGTGTTGTCAAAAGAATTTTATACAAAATGGTTTGGTTTTACCAGCATATTTGAGTCCTCCTGGTTTATACTGTTACAATCACCCGGTCAGAAATCTTTCCCGCTTGCATTTATGAGCGAAGAACACCCCAGTTCTCCGCCGGTACCCAAAGCCATGCATGGCGATGCCGCATTTCTTACTCTGCAGGTCGCAGATGCTGCAGCTGTATATGAAGCCATGAAATCGGCAGGACTTCCTTTTAGCTACCAGTTAAAAGATGAACCCTGGGGTCAGCGTCGTTTTGCTGTGACGGACCCGAGTGGCATGCATGTGGACGTAATAGAACAGATCGAACCACAGGAAGGATTCTGGGATCCCTATATGTAGTATACGGTGTATGTTTTTAGTGGGTGTATATAATCATAAAAATTATTGACTTTTATCAGTATAGGGTTGGGCAATTCCCTTTAACTTGCCACCTATGAAAAAGTTCCTGGCAGTTTTCGACGGATTCAAGATCTCTGGCAGCACGATGGATTATGCTATTCAGCTTACCAAAGCCGCCAATGCCCACCTTGTCGGATTATTCCTCGATGAGTTTCTGTATCGCAGTTATAATGTTTCGGCTGTGATAAAAAAGTATGGCGACTACGAAGCAGCTATTAAACTGTTGGACGAAAAGGATAAAAAGAAACGGGACGCAGCAGTCAGCCGGTTTCAGAAAGCCTGTGGAAAAGCCGAGATAAAATTTTCCGTACGGCGCAGTACCAGTATCGCTATCCAGGACCTGAAACATGAGAGCATGTTTGCCGACATGATCATCATCAACGAACACGAGACATTTACCCGCGCTAAAGAAAAACCACCAACCAGTTTCGTCAAAGACCTGCTTTCCGATGTACAATGCCCGGTATTGGTGGTTCCTGAAAAATTTAAAGCCATCGATAAGATCGTACTGCTCTACGATGGTGGTCCTTCCGCTTTATATGCCTGCAAAATGTTCAACTACCTGCTGGGCGACCTGGTACACCAGCCCATCGAGGTACTTACCATAAAGAACAGGGAAAATACACTCCGCCTGCCTAATAACAAGTTGATGAGAGAGTTCACTAAACGTCTTTTCCCCAACGCAACTTATACCATTAAAAAAGGAAATCCCGAAGAACAGGTTGTCGGTCATCTTCGCAGCCATAAGGGAAATGAACTAGTGGTATTGGGTGCCTACCGGCGTTCCGAAATCAGCCGCTGGTTTAAGATCAGCATGGCCGATGTGCTGATGAAAGAACTAGACACACCACTCTTTATCGCACACAATAAATAACGGAAAGACATGATCTTCTCAGCAGCTTTTAAAAAGCCGGTTGGCTGAATATAAAACTTCAATCTCATGAAAAGGATTTTAGTACCAACAGATTTTTCTCCAACAGCCGAAAAAGCATTCAGATTTGCATGCGATATCGCGGCCAGGTCAAAAGCTGCGGTCACCCTGTATCATGCTTATACACCGGTGGAGAGTCCGCTGGCCGGCACCGAAAAAACCAGGCAGGAATATAACCAGGAAACCGCTACCACCCTGTTGAAGCAATTGCAGCGCCTGAAGAACAAGGTAGCGGAAGACTATCCTCATACCTCTATGTCAACCGTGCTGGGGGAAGGTGCTATTGTCAGTGAAATACTCCATTTCACCTCGAAAGCACATTATGACCTGGTGGTGATGGGCACCCAGGGAGTGAGCGGCATCAGCAAAAGCATTATAGGTTCAGTTGCCGCACGAGTCATAGAAAAGTCGGCCATCCCGGTTTTGCTGATCCCGGAAAAATATGACTGGAACGAACCAGGCAATATCGTCTTTGCCAGCAACTACCAACCATTTGACAAGGCTGCACTTGAAGAGATTGTCAGGTTTGCTGAACTTTACCAGGCAAAAGCAACAGTTGTTCATCTTTACGATCTTTATGAAATGGAAGAAGAAAAAGAACGGAAAAAATTTGATGAATATGCCAGGGAGCTGAGAGAAAACCTGGACAATGCGAAACTTGATTTCCAGTTTCTAAAAGTCTCTTCAGTAAGGGAAGCGATGGAAACAATCGACAAGATAATTCCCTGTGATATCGTGGCGATGGTGAGAAGCAGGAAGACTTTTCTTGAAAAATTACTACAGACCAGTTTTACGCAAAATATGGCTTATCTTAATACCCTGCCAATACTCGTAATACCGGATCCGGGTAAATAAATTTGTGAATTAATCCTTTAGAGTTATGTTTTACGAAGAATTGTATGCTGAGCTAGGAAAATTATTTTATCAGATCGCTGCTGCCGACGGTAAAGTAGCGGCAGCGGAGAGAAAAGCGCTCGATGAACTGGTTCGTCGATCCTGGGAGCCGCTGGAATCAAGTACAGATGAGTTTGGCACAGACCAGGCCGACCTGATCATTGCGGCTTTTGATTTTGAAGAATCAGAAGGTGGTGAAGAACCGGCGCTTGCATCATTTGAGGATTTTTTCAGGGAGAATAAAACCACAATTACTCCGGTTATCAAAAAAAATATTCTCCAGACAGCACAGGCCATTGCCGATGCTTATCGTTCAAAGAATAAGAGCGAGCAAAAACTACTGGACCAGTTGAGAAAAATTATGACGGTCGGATAAGTTTCATTTTTAATAACAGGATATGGATAAAATACTTGTAACAACGGATCTTTCTGAAAACTCTGTTGCCGGTATGCGGTTTGCAATCCAGATGTCGGCGCAGCGGAAAGCAGAGCTGATATTTCTGCTGGTCGACGAGCTATGGGATGACACTGTATACCACGCACCGGCCCATGCGGCGCGACTGGAAGAGGAAAAAGGAAAAATCCAGCAGGAACTGGAATCCCTGGTAAGCAGGGCATACCAGGAAACAGGCATCGCACCAGGTCCTTACAAATGCGTCGTGTATTATTATTTTGGCGTAATAAATTCAATTATCAATTATGCCACCCGCAACGAATGTAATTATATCTGCATAAGCACCCATGGCGCCGGTAACCTGCGTAAACTCCTGGGAACACATACAGGCGAATTGATTAAATCTGCGGAAGTGCCTTTGTTTTGCATACCTATCAACTATTCGGTCGAACCAGTTACCCGCATTCTCTACGCGTCAGATATGTCAAACTATGAAAAGGAATTACAAACTGTAGTGGGTTTCGCAAAGTCAATTGGCGCCGATGTCGATATGATCAACTTTTATAAGACGAAAGATCCAGAAAAGTCAGCTACTGAAATTCGTGAAGCTTTAAAGCAAAAATCAGGCATCGACCTGGATGTATATGTGGAGAAGATGGAAGATGGCACCACGCTCACGGAGAACCTGGATACGGCAGTTGAAAAATACAAACCATCCCTGCTGGTGATGTTTACCAACCTGGAAAGGGATTTTTTTGAAATGCTTTTCCTGCCCAGCGTTTCCGAACATTATTCTTTCCGAACCAAGGTGCCCATGCTGGTCTATAATAAAACCCCGGAGTCCGCATAACCACCTTATGCAAGACTCCAGTCGATGGGTTCGATACCTTTGCTGACCAGGTATTCATTTGTTTTGGAAAAATGCCTGCACCCAAAGAATCCGGCATGCGCGGATAGCGGTGAAGGGTGTGCAGCTTTTAGGATGAGGTGTTTTTGTTCATCGATCAACACTCTTTTATCCTGCGCAAATTTCCCCCAAAGCAGGAATACCACGTTTTTCTTCCTGGCCGATATCTGCCGTATAACGGCATCGGTAAAGCCGGCCCAGCCGATTTTTGCATGGCTCATGGGCTCTCCCGCCCGTACTGACAGGGAAGCGTTGAGCAAAAAAACGCCCTGCTCAGCCCAGTGCGTCAGGTTACCATGACCCGGTATCCTCACACCTATATCTGCATGGAGTTCCTTAAAAATATTGACAAGGGATGGCGGGGCGGGTACGCCGGCCTGTACTGAAAAGCAGAGCCCGTGTGCCTGTCCCGGCCCATGATAAGGATCTTGTCCCAGGATCACCACTTTCACTTTATCAAAGGGAGTGGTATTAAACGCGTTGAAGATTAACGAACCAGGCGGATAGATCGTCTTTTGCTGCAGTTTCTCGGTTTTTAGATGAAGGGCGATCTGTTCAAAATAGGGTTGTGAAAATTCATCTTTCAATATCTCTTTCCAGGAAGACTCGATCTTTACATCCATATCGCTTTCTTTGTGCGGCTGAAATTAGGGAAAAGATTTTCATGGGGTGGATTTGGGTGCATAAAGGAGAAATAAAATGCCGATAGCATTTTTCCAATAAAGGTTGAAATGGTATCTTTGCGCCCTGCTTTAAAAAACGGTCCGGTAGCTCAGCTGAATAGAGCAACTGCCTTCTAAGCAGTAGGTCACAGGTTTGAATCCTGTCCGGATCACATTGAGCGAGCTTTTTGCTCGCTTTTTTTATCTCCCAATAATCTCAGCTGAATAGAGCATCCCGACTTAATAGCAGCTTCAAGCTCGCTTTTTTATTTGCGCCTTTCCAATAATTCAAAATGAACCAAGGCAATTCAAAGTCTGTATTCCCCCAACCCGCTCCTCCATTTTTGATTATCTTGAGCCCAAAACATCTTTAGTGATACCACCCGATCTTGTACTGGAAACCAGCAGAGCCATACTACGACCAATTGACCCGGCTGACTTCGAATCATTTCATACACTCGCCCGCCAGGACGAAGAAATGTGGAAATACTTTTCGCTCAACTTAGGCGATGAGGCTCAGCTACGGAGATGGATGGATATGGCTTTCGCAGATAAAGATGCGGGCACCCGGAGACCATTTACGATCATTGATAAAAAAACAGGAGCAATTGCCGGCAGCAGCAGCATGGGTAACATTTCATATTATGATCTTCGACTTGAAATTGGCTGGAGCTGGCTGGGAAAAGATTTTCGAAGCACAGGTCTGAATAAACACGCGAAATTCGCCATGATGCGATATGCTTTCGAACAACAGAGTTTTGAACGGGCGGAGTTTAAAACCGATGTGGAGAACCTCAGGGCGCGGCAGGGCCTGCGTAATGTTGGTGGCATCGAAGAGGGCATTCTCCGCAGTCATATGACCATGTGGAACAACCGCAGGCGTACTTCCATTTATTATAGTGTGTTAAAAAATGAATGGCCGGGGCTGAAGGAAACGGTTTTCAAAGAAATGGAGGTTTAAAAGCTTCGAGCTACGAGCCGGCAACTCACGACTGACGACTTCCGACTCGCCACTCACGACAAAATAAGAACGCTAAAACCCTATAATGAGATTATTCAAAGAAATATTTGCACGCATCTGGGCCTTGTGGGGTATCATAAGTTTCATCATCACTTTCCTGATCATATTCCTGCCTTCAATGGTCACCTATCTTATCCCCGATCCAAAAGGAACAGATATTTTCATCCGGATGGCAAGACTTTGGATGAACGTGTGGCTCTGGCTGGTGGGCTGCCCGGTGAAGATCAGCGGTCGTGAAAATTTCGCGAAGGGACAGACCTATATCGTGGTCTTCAATCACAACTCATTACTTGATGTGCCTCTCTCCTGCCCTTATATTCCCGGTCCTAATAAAACGATCGCTAAAACTTCCTTTGCCAGGATCCCGCTGTTTGGCTGGTATTATAGTAAAGGCTCTGTGCTGGTTGATCGCAAGAGCGAAGCCAGCCGTCGTAAGAGTTTTGAAGACATGAAAAACGTTTTGAGAACCAGTATGCACATGGGTATTTATCCTGAAGGTACACGCAACCGAACCAGTGAACCATTGAAGAAATTTTACGAAGGTGCCTTCAAGCTTTCAGTGGAAACAAAAAAACCAGTTATCCCAAGCCTGATCTTCCATACCAAGAAGGCGCTGCCGTTGCATAAAACATTTTATTTTCTGCCTACCAGGCTGGAGATGCATTTCCTGCCGCCGATATCACCCGAAGGTTTAAGTGCCGAACAACTGAAGGAAAAAGTATTTCATACGATGAAAGATCATTATACAGCCCACCTTCATCAATAACCGGTAAAGAACGACCGGGTACGATTGATACGCAGATCCTGCAGGATACCTGATTTCGGACTGATGCTAAAATTGAAGAACCGGAAGCTACCGATAGGTGTAACATTGATCGACATTTGCCAGCAATGCATTTCGCGGCTGATGGCCATCGTGAGCGTCTGTAGCTTTTGAGTATCGAAATCGTAATAGCCATTGAGGCTGAAATTCCATTTAGGCGTCAGGCTAAAGCTTCCACTGAAATTGGCATTAGATCTCACGGTCTTGCTAAACCCATAGTCAGGCCTGAACTCTTCCTGGAAATAGAGGGAGTAAGAAATACTGATCTGCCAGGGGATATTAAAATCTACGAACTCTGCCGGGTTTTGGCGCATATATTCAAGTAAGCGCTGGCGGTCACCCGCGAGGATAGGGTCATTTAATTCCCTTTCCATTTCAGCCTGCTTTTGCTTATCCTTTTCTTCATCTTTGGGTTTACTCTGGAATGAAGTAGACATCGATATACTGCCCGAAGTGAGTCGACCCAGGGCGATCTTATCACTCCATACATATTCATTGATGTCGCGGCCACGTTCATCTACCTTATACGGACTCATATTGGCCTGCGCGTTGATATTGATCTTTTCAAACAGGTTGGTACGGAAATAAAAGTTAAAGGGCGACAGCTTAAATTTTTCCGCCAGGAAATTATACGCAGTTGAAAATCCAAAACCGTCAATGAGTCGGATCTTACGCGTCGGTTGTTCACCTGTGGTATCCTTCTTATTCCTCACCTTCATCTCGAGGTTGTTGTCCAGTTGGAACGAGATGCCGCCGTTACGCCCCAATCCATATCCACCATACATTCCACCCAGCAATTGCGAGGGCACGGCGATCTTATATCCATCCGTACTGATCTGCAGGCTATCCAGGCCGTCGGCAGTCTTATAATATTTTTTAGAAAGATCAGGTTTATAGTTGATCGCAAAAGTTGGTCGCATCACGTGCCGGATAGCTACCACTTTTGAATTTTTAAAATTAAATGTCCCGAAAACGGCGGTATTAAATCCAAGGCTGAAGGTGGCCTGTTGATCTATATATACTCCCTTCTCGAAAATGCTGTCCACTTTACCTGCCGTGTCATTCCAACTTCTTCTCAGTCTTTGTTGAAGCCAAACCTGTGAGTAGCTCACACCTGGTGAAACCATGATGGCGCCGCCCAGTATCGGTGGCAACGACAGGGTGATCGGGATATTATGCTGGGCACCCCAACGCAGGGTGTCCAATAGATTTTGGAATTTAAATGCAGTATCATAGAATGAAAACTGGTTTCTGAAATTGCCGTTATAAGCGATCCCTAATTGCTCGTACCATTTTCTTTCACCTGAAAATTCTTCACGCTGGAAAGGATAAATTGTCGATACCGTGAATCCTACGTCCGGCAAACTCAGGTTTACCAGTCTTGTCTGGTTATTTTGAGTGTGATTAGCCGTAACGGTAAGATTGTAAGGTTTATCAACCCAGGTTTTGGAATAAGCGATCGATGACCCCATCTGGTTTGTAAAATTCAGGTTGGGGTCATTGGGCACGTTTTCATTGTAGCGGGTCGAGCTTGCATTCACATTGGCAGAAAATGAAGTTCCCGGCCTTGCCCTGCTGTCGGCCTGGTGACTCCAGGTGAGCGTAAAGCTATTGAGCGAATAAAAATCGGGATCACCCTTGAAATTCCGCTTGGTTTTCTGCAACCCGAAATTCATGGAACCACGATAGCGATACCTTTTATAGTAGGTAGGGTTTACATTGGCCGACCAGCCGCCATAGGAATAAACATTTCCGTAAAACTTGGCATCCCAATAATCGTTGATCACTTTATAATAGCCCAAACCTTCCAATCCCAGACCAAATTGTTCGTTGGTGGCAAACTGCGGAGGAAGTAACCCAGATTTACGACCCTGGCTCAGGGGATAAAAGCCAAACGGCAGGTAAACGGGTACAGGTACACCCTCAAACTCGGGATGGGCCGGACCGGATACCGCTACTTTTTTATTGATCACTTTCAGCTTATTGGCCCGGAATGCAAAATGCGGATCATCCAGGTTGCAGGTCGTGAAGAGACCATTTTTTACAAAAGTGACACTCTCGCTGACTTTCTTGACCAGCTCGCCATGCACAAACATCTCACCCGATTGTGTGATGGTGTTCTTGGTAAGCCCGCGTTGTGTCTTGATATTATAGGTGATGGTATCACTGATATATTCACTTTCTCCCTGCTGAAAAACGACGTCTTCGAGCACGGCGCCTGTACTGTCGCGGCTGTTAAAGGCCGACATCACCTGGGTTTCCTGGTCCACCTCCACTTTTGGAGCGGTAAGCACCACGTCCTGGTACTCGGTCTTTGTTTTACCGTAAAGAAATATTTTTTTTGCTCTTACCATTACCACCACGGAGTCTTCGGCAAAATATTGCAGGGGTGCGTCGAGGGTGTCTTTTGAAAGCTTTACGGAAAAACTGTCTATCTTTTGCAATTGAAGGGAGTCGGAGTCAGGAATGGTATCATTGAGGGGTATCGTGTCGGAAGAGATAAAAACGATGGAGTCTCTGCTGACCGGGCGTGGTGCTTTGGGAATGGTGTCGGCCGATTTTGTTAAAAGACTGTCAAATTCCCTTCCCTGGATACGCTGCGCCTCTGCAGAAACCGTTACAATGCATATAATTAGAACGGTCAATGTCCCGGTTAAAAAAAATTTTAAACTAAATTTGCGCAGTCCGTTCATAGTGTAATAACAAAAGTAAATCTTTCAGAACTAAACAATTTGTGAAGATTGAGAAATAACGATTTAAATAAACCCGACGAGCAGTTATGAAACGAACCATCCTATTTGTTATCCCGGTATTCATCTCCCTCCTTCTCCTTTCGTTTAGTGGTAAAAACCAGGCGCAGCAAAAACCTGCTTTGCTCCGTACCCTGATCATTGACCCGGGCCATGGCGGCATAGACCCAGGTGCAAGAGGCAGCTATTCCACCGAAGCTGAAGTCAGCCTGGCGGTGTCGCTGAAATTTGGTGAGGCCCTTAAAAAGGAATTCCCGGACCTGAAAATCGTTTACACCCGTACCACCGACGTAATGCCCGGCAATAAAAGGACAAAGGATGAGGGATTAAGGTACCGTGCCGATCTAGCTAATGAGTCGGGTGGCGATCTGTTCATAGCTATCCATTGCAATTCTGCGCCCCCGGTCAAACATCGCTCGCTTGTTCGCTACAAAAACGTGACCGGTTATGTAGGCAAAGGCAAAAAGAGAAGAAAAGTAACAAGAAAAGTTCCCGAATATCGCTATTGGACTACTCCCAATCCCGCACATGGAACTGAAACATATATATGGGCGGTAGGTAAAAACGATGCAAAAGTAAATGCCGTAAGTAACCTGTCCGAAGACTATGGAGAAATGGATTCTACCTCCACTTTGAAACTCCCCGATCCCAATGACCCGGCTGAAAAAGCAAGGATGCTGATCTACGCACAGAATTTCTTCCGTAAAAGTCTTCACCTCGCAGACCTCGTTGAAAAAGAGTTTACAGCTTCCGGACGCTTTAGCCGTGGCGTAAAACAAAGAAACCACACGGGTATCTGGGTACTTCAGGCAACAGGTATGCCCAGCGTACTGGTAGAGCTTGGCTTCTTAAGTCATGCCGGTGACGAGAAATACCTCAACAGCGATGAAGGCCAGGCTGAGATGGTAGAAGACCTGGTAAATGCGTTCCGGGCTTATAAGGAAAGACTCGAATCAAGAGCCATTGATACACAAAAGGGTTTTTAATAACCAGCCAGTAACATCCTTAATCCCGGATTCAATTTGCGGCCAATAAATCGTTTAAAAATAATTAGTTAATTTGGCAGCCGGGAACCAAACCGGCATTATGAAGATCAACAACGAAACCAAGGTCGGAATATTAACAGTGTTGGCTTTAGGCTTACTTATTGTGGGCTTTAATTTTTTAAAAGGCAAAGACCTTTTTAATTCCACCACCAAGGTATACGCGATCTTTTCCAAACTGGGTAGCCTGGCTAAATCAAATGAAGTCAAGATCAATGGTCTTACCGTTGGTACTGTCTACGATATGCAGGAGGTGGATAAAGACGTGAGCGGTATTAAAGTTACCATTAGTCTCACCCGCGATGTAAATATCCCTTCCAACTCTGTAGCTTATATTACTGCTCCCCTCGGCGGACTTGGCTCCTCTACTATTATTATCGAGAAAGGTGATGCCACAACTTACCTGAAAGACGGAGATGTCTTAAGTACGCGGATCGACGAGGGATTATTTGGCGGACTTACTTCTGAGGTTCAACCTACACTTGCCAAGATCCGGACTTCGCTTGACTCCCTCAACCGTGTTTTTGGAAATATCAATACATTGTTTGATGCCGGGGCCAAAAGAAATATCCAGGACATGATTGGTAACCTGAATTCGGCCACCCAGTCACTCAACAAAATGCTCGACCCGCAAAGCAGCGCCCTCGCCGCCACGCTCAAAAATGTGAATTCGATTACCGGCAATCTCAACAAGAATAACGATAGCATCACAGCCATTATCAATAACACTAAAAGATTTACCGATCAGCTCGGCAGAATTGATCTCGACAAAACCATGGATACGCTGCAATCAGCTATTTCTATGATGAAGAACACCATCGATAAAATGTCGAGCGACCAGGGTACGCTTGGCGCATTGATCCATGACCGGCAATTGTATAATCGCCTCAACGATGCCGTGCTTAGCGCTGAGATCCTGCTTGATGACCTGAGAGCACACCCCAAACGCTACGTTAATTTATCCATATTCGGCAAAAAGGATAAGGGTGGAGCTTTAACTTCACCATCGAAAAAGGATACTGTTCCGAAGTGAGCCGATAATGAATTACAGAAAAAATTTTGTTTTATTTCTCTCCTTTATGCTAGCCGGGGTCGTGTTTGTATCGGCACAGCCCGGAACTAATACTTTACCTGCCGACACCAGCAACCGTGTTCATATCCTCAGCAATACACGCAGTTTAGTTTTCCAGACAGTAGATGACAGCACCAGGCTTACGATCGTAACCGGTGATGTTAAAATGCGTCAGGGGTCGGCGCTGTTTTATTGCGACAGCTGCGTGATCAACTCCCGGACCAATGTGTTCGAGGCCTGGGGTAAAGTGCATATCAATGATGCCGACACCGCCGATATTTATGCCAATTATCTCCGCTACCTGGGCAACTCAAAGCTGGCATACCTTGATGGCAATGTAAGACTCACCGATGGGAAAGCTACACTCACCACGCCGGATTTGGAGTATGATATGGAAACAAATATCGGCACCTACAAAAACGGTGGGCGGGTTGTCAACAAACAATCGATACTGACCAGTCATGAAGGTTATTACTATGCCGATCTCAAAGACGTTTATTTCAAAAAGGATGTGAAACTAAAAGATCCCGCTTATAATATCGATACTGATTCTCTTCTCTACAATACAGCTTCACAGACTACACGGTTTATTTCTCTAACTACTATTAAAGACAGTAGCGGGCGTATCATTAAAACACGCGACGGTTATTATAACCAACAAACAGGCAAGGCGGAATTTGGACAGCGTCCCGAGATCATTGATGGAAAAAGATATATCACAGGCAATCGAATTGCTTTTGATAACAGCACAGGAATGTACCAGGCAGAAGGAAACGCGATCGTGGAAGACACCGCACAGGGGACTACCATTTTAGGCGGACTGATTTATCAAAACAGGAAAACCGATGCTATGCTGGCTACGGGGAAACCGCTGATGATCATCAAACAGGAAAACGACTCGATTTATATTTCAGCAGATACTTTATTTTCCGCGAGGCTCACCGACAAGTTCGGTATACGCGGTATGCTACCCGATAGCATCATTAAGGCTGATAGTTTAATGACAGATAGTTCTGCAATTCAGTCCGTCGATTCGGTCATGGTGGTAAAGCTTCCCGGCAAAAAAGAAGAAATGGACTCCATTGCCGCTGAGAAAACAGAAGAAATTGCTCGGATCGATAGTACCGGGCTCACAGATAGCCTGACTGTACAAAAGCCGGTTGAGATAATCGATTCTCTTGTTGCGGCTGAAAAGAAAATATCTGAGCTTGTCAAACCAAACGATAGCATTGCTGTGCGGCGCAATGCCAGGATCAGTCAGCGTCTCCCCGGCAGGGAGGACGCACCCCCGGTAGTAATAAAGGATACGCTAAAGGGGCCAACCGTGATAACACTTAGTGAAAACGACAGTACGAACCGATATTTCGAAGCCTATCGCAACGTGCGGATATTTTCTGATTCACTGCAATCTGTATGCGACAGTCTGTTCTATTCGTTCCAGGATTCCGTATTCCGCCTGTTTAAAGACCCGGTGGTATGGGCACAAAACAGCCAGATCACCGGCGACACGATCCTGCTTTTTACCAAAAATAAAAAAGCAGATAAGGTAGAAGCATTCGAGAATAGTTTCCTGGTCAACAGGATTGAGGATGATGTATTCAACCAGATAAAATCAGCCAGGATGGATGGCTGGTTTATCGATGGCAATATCGATTCAGTTCGTGCCCGGTCATTTGCAGAATGTATTTATTATATCCAGGATGAAGACAGCGCTTACACTGGCATCAACCAGTCGCAGTCTGATATTATTGATATTTATTTCGAGGAAAAACAACTCGATAAGGTTGTATTTCGAAGCCAGGTCACCGGCACTATCTGGCCTATTCGCCAAAAAAGCCCTGGGGAGATGATCCTAACCGGTTTCAGGTGGCTGGAGGAAAGGAGGCCGAAGACGAAGTACGAGATGTTTGAATGATCCAGGGATTTGTAATTAGGACCCGGTAGCAATTGGTTTTGCAGTTTGGAATGCCGCTCTCTCTCCAAATCCCTAATCCCTGATCCCTAATTCCCGTTCCTCGAGTTATCTTCTTTTCAAAGTGAAACGCAGCCAGAGCAATCCCAAAATTGCTGCAACAGCAGAGCCGGCGAGAATGGATATTTTTGAGAATTGGATGGTATGCGTGTCTTTGAACGCGAGGTTCGCGATAAAGATGGACATGGTAAAACCAATGCCGCCCAGTATTCCTGCACCAAAAAGATGTTTAAGCTTAATCCCCGATGGCAGGCTACCTAATTTAAGTTTTATTAAAAGCACGGAGAATAAGAAGATACCAAGCGGTTTCCCTACTACAAGTCCAAGCATGATCCCAAGACTGTTGTGGCTAGTCAGTTCATTTTCCCATCCATCTGTCAGGATCAGTCCGGTATTGGCCAGCGCAAAAATGGGAAGTATGATAAAGGCAACAGGCTTGTGCAGGTAGTGTTGCAGGCGATATGAAGGACTCTCCGGACCTTTGCCACCAAATGGGATTGCGAATGCAAGCAATACACCGGTTATTGTAGCGTGAACCCCTGACTGCAACATGCAATACCACATGACCACACCCGGTACCAGGTAAAAAACCAGCTTGCGGACCTTTAAAAATTTTCCCATGGCAAACAGTCCGACGAAAATTCCCAGTGCAGAAAGCAGGTACGGCCATGAAACTCCTCCACTATAAAAAACGGCGATCACCAGGATGGCGCCAAGGTCATCAATGATGGCAAGAGCTGTGAGGTATATTTTCAGGGCAAAGGGCACGCGCTTACCCAGGAGGGCCAGTATGCCAAGAGCGAAAGCAATATCTGTTGCCATCGGAATACCAAAACCCGATTGCTGTGGAGTGCCCGCGTTATATAAAAAATGTATCAGGGCTGGCAGAAGCATGCCCCCAATGGCTGCCGCTATGGGCAGCGAGGCTACCTTGATATTTTTCAGCTCACCTATATATAACTCGCGTTCGATCTCTAATCCCACCATTAAAAAGAAAATGGCCATCAGGCCATCGTTCACCCAGTGTTCAATCGAATAATCAAGGCGGATGGCTCCAAAAGAAAAATCTATATGCCGATGCCAGAAATCAACATAGCTATCCCCCCATGCGCTATTGGCCAGTAAAAGGGAAATAATGGTACAACCCAGCAGGATCAGTCCGCCAGCTTTTTCACTTTCAAAAAAATCTCTGAGCAGTTTCGATATCTTCATGTCTGATTAAGGGTTACGAAAATAAGGTATTGTAGAAATTATCGCTTTTGCATTACTATTAACATTTGCCATTGGGGGTTTAATTGTTAGTGAGTGTCTCAACGGAATAATAACATTTGCATTTCCTTTAAACTTTAGTGGCACTATTTTTCGTTAACTAACAACAAAATAAATCACCATGAAAAAAATAATATCCGTTTCGGTAGTCGTAGCACTCCTGTTATTTGCCGGTACAGCATCAGCTCAGTCTTATAGAACAGGCTTGGGTGTGCGGCTAAGTAGTAGCCCGGCCATGGTCAACAATTCTATTTCACTCAAACATTTCCTCAATGAACGCTCGGCCATCGAAGCACTTTTTTCCTTTGGCGATCCGCTGGCATTAGGCGCGCTTTATGAAGTGCATAAGCCTTTTAGCGCCGAAGGCCTGCAATGGTATTATGGTGGCGGTGGTTATTTGGGTTTTGTTAAGTCCTGGAATCCAAATAAGCAAAAAAACGAGACCGATGCTGCTGTCGGGGCTATGGGGGTGATCGGACTGGACTATAAATTTGTCAATATTCCGCTCAATTTATCGCTGGACTGGAAGCCGGAACTAAACCTGGTGAGTGACATAAATTTTGAGCCGGCGGCGATAGGCTTCACTGCCCGCTTTACCTTCTAGAAAAACCATTTAGCAAGAAATTTCAACCCTGCAAAAAGCAGGGTTTTTTAGTGACAAAAATTCGGGAACATCAACAAAAAAGTGCATATTAACGCAAATATCATCTAATATTATTGCAGTTTTTCTCCAATTTTTGCTGGTTATTGCAATTTTTTACTCTACATTTAACATTCCTAACGAAACTGCATGCTAAAGAAAGAAAGACAATCCTACATTCTTCAGCAGGTAAACCTGCATAATAAAGTTCTTTCCTCATCATTGAGTCAGGAGATCAATGTGTCAGAAGACACCATCCGTCGAGACCTGCTTGAATTATCAGAGGAAGGAAAACTATTGAAGGTTCATGGTGGCGCGCTATCCCGCTCATTCAGCCAGGTGCATATACATACCAATGGTGTTTATAGCCAGCATCAGAAAAAGAGTATTGCCCAAAAAGCGATCACCCTTATCAGTGATGGTATGTTTGTCCTCACCGGTGGCGGTACCACTATAGTGGAAATGGCAAGGGTATTGCCCAAGGAGCTTAAAGCAACTTTTGTATCCGGCAGTATTGCTGCCATTCTTGAATACCTGGATCACCCCAATATCGAAGTGATATTGATCGGTGACAGGGTTTCCAAAAATTCTAAAATAACAGTTGGTTCCGAAGCCATCTCAAAGATCCGGCAGGTAAAAGCAGATATCTGCTTTTTAGGTACCAATGCGATAGACCCCCAAAACGGTGTGACTGATAATGACTGGGAAGTGGTGCAGCTGAAGAAGGCCATGATCGAGTCTTCCGCAAAAGTAGTGTGCCTGGCGATCGCGGAAAAGATCAACACTTACCAGCCCATCCAAATCTGTCCATTGAGTAAGATCGACATACTGATCACTGAATTGAACCCGGATGACCCCTTGTTAAAACCCTATGCGAACGCAGGAGTAGAAATAATGTAAACTTTTTTATAAGAACCATTTTTTAAACACTAAACTAAAATAGCTATGCGAAAATCTATCCGGTTTATAGCAGCCATCCTGCTTATGACCCTTTTTCTGCCGCCCGACTTATACGCGCAGGAAAAGACCATAACAGGTACGGTGCTATCAGCTGACGCCAGGACTCCTTTAATGGGTGTCAATGTAAGTGTGAAGAATACGCTTACAGCAACTCAAACCGACGCTGACGGTAAATTTCAGATCACCGCAGCTCTAGGGCAAGTACTCCAGTTTTCATCAATTGGTTTTGCCACACAGGAAGTAACTGTCGGTGCGGACAACAGTATTAGTATTTCACTTGTGCAGCAACAGGAGACTCTGAGTGACGTAGTGGTAGTAGGATATGGCACACAGAGAAGAACAAACCTGACGGGTGCCGTATCTACCGTTGATGTAAAGAAAACACTGGCGGGTCGCCCAATCGCTGATGTAGGCCGTGGTCTGCAGGGCGCGGCTTCCGGTCTCAGTGTGATCGTACCCAGCGGTGAAGTGGGTTCTGACCCGATTATGAAGATCAGGGGCCAAATGGGATCAATGCTGGGTGGAAGCTCTCCACTGATCCTCCTCGACAACGTAGAGATCCCCAGCATCCAGGTTGTTAACCCCAATGATATTGCTTCCATCACCGTTTTGAAAGACGCTGCCTCAGCTTCGATCTATGGCTCGAAAGCTTCTTTCGGTGTAATTTTGATCACTACCAAGAAGGGTTCCACTGCCGGCGGCAAAGCACAGGTTAACTATTCAAACAACTTTTCTTTCCAGAACATTTGGAAAGACTTGAAAATGGCTGATGTGAACGGTTTAAAATACACCGTTTATGCATCTGAAAGGGTTGGTACATTTACACCCACGGGTGCCTTCTATTATGTAGATCGCGCCAGCTATGAAAAAGCAGTAGAGTGGAAACAAAAATATGGTCATCTCGGTCCTAACGACCCTACTGTTTTCGGCAGAGACTGGTATGTGCAGGGTCCTAGCAACCAGAAAATGGGCGTGCGCACATACGACCCATACGACTATATGGTAAGAGAATGGGCGCCTACACAACAACATGATCTTTCCGTCGGGCTTACCCAGGGAAAAACTTCCTACAATATAGGCCTCGGTCTATTGGACCAGAGCGGTATGCTGAAACCTTCAAAGAAAGATCAGTTCACACGTCATAATGCATCATTGAAGATCACCAGCGACCTGAACAAGTATGTGACCATTCGTGGTGGTGCAATTTATTCACGCAGAAATAAAGAGTATGCTTATGCAACTAACTCCACCACGGCAGATCCCTGGTTATACCTGTATCGCTGGAGTTCTCTTTATCCACTTGGCCTGGATGAAAATGGAGATCCTATCCGTAGCCCGGAAAGTGAGCTGGCAGCAGCTAATACTGCCAACATTCTACGCAACTACTTAAATGTGACACTCGGTACCACGGTTAATATCATGAAGAACTGGAAAGTAGATTTTGATTATACACTTTCTAACCAGGAAGAGATCTGGAAAAGACCAGGTACACGTTATACAGCACGAAATTCATGGGTAGCGCCTAAAGCACGTCTCGATGCAAGCGGCAACCCTGTTTATGTTAACAATGAAGGAAGGGTAGTTTCAAGTACAGATCCAGGTGCTATGGCGGCTTTCGACTTGTCGTACGACACCTATACAGCACCAGGTGGAAACCCCGATCACTACTATCGTAGCGCGGAGAATTTCCTGAGCCATACCATAAACGCATATACCACTTATAATTATACCCTGAAAGATGATCATGCTTTCAAAGCTATCCTGGGTATAAACCGTGTAACTGCAACTACAGAATGGCAGTCTTCACAGATCACAAACCTGCTTGATATCAACAACCCGCAATTTCCCTTTGGTATCGGTACACCAACCATTGGTGGTGGCGAGTCATGGGAATCACAGCTGGGTTATTTCGGTCGTCTTAACTATGCATACCAGAACAAATACCTGCTTGAAGGTAACCTGCGTTACGACGGATCATCCAAATTCCCCGAGTTTCTGTGGTGGAGATGGTATCCATCAGTATCAGCTGGCTGGGTAGCGAGTGAAGAAAATTTCATGGAATTTGTAAAACCAGTATTGAGCTCACTAAAGTTCAGGGCATCATGGGGATCTATCGGTGACCAGTCTGTATCCAGCGGTTTGTATCTTCCCCGTATGGGAACCGGTCAAAGCACCTGGGTGAACGGCGCGAGAGTGAATTTCGTAGGTTCTCCCGCAGCGATAGACGCGGCCATTAAGTGGCAGGATATCGTAAGTAAAAACTTCGGTGTTGATATCGGTTTGTGGAATAATAAAGTGAATGTTTCTTTTGACCTCTTCGAGCGTCTGACTAAGAACATGATCGTTCCACAGGAAGGTATTCCTCTTACGCTTGGTGTTGGCGCACCTCAGGGTAACTATGGCGATCTGAAAACGAAGGGTTGGGAGGTTACTGTTGATTTCAACCATACATTTGACAATGGTCTGCGTCTTAATGCAAGGGCCAATGTATCTGATGCAAAAACTATCCTGACCAATTATGGATCCGGAACCCAGGTTACCGGTAACTACAATGGAAAAGATATCGGTGAGATCTGGGGTTACAGAACAGACAGGTTGTACCAGATGGATGATTTCGAACTGGGTCCTGATGGTAAACCCATCCTGATCACACTTACAACTGCTGAGAGCGCATTGTATGCAGGCAGACAGGCATTCAAATTGAAAACAGGTCCTGATGGCAAAAAACCAGTTTACCAGGCGTTTCTGCAAAACTCAGCAAACTTCCGCTTTGGTCCTGGTGATGTTAAATTCAAAGACCTGAATGGTGACGGTGAGATCAATAATGGTACAAACACACTGGCAGATCATGGTGACCTGGAAGTAATTGGAAATTCAACTCCACGCTATGAATATGGCTTCAGACTGGGTGCCGATTACAAAGGTTTTGATTTCAGCGTATTCTTCCAGGGCGTAGGTAAACGTGAGATATGGGGACAAGGCTTCCTGGCTATTCCCGGTTTCCAGTCTTCTGATGGTGCGATGCCCGAAGCTATCGCTGGTAATTTCTGGACACCTGAAAATACCGGTGCCTTCTACCCTGCCGCTTACAACAACGGCGGTAGCAACACTACCAACAATATGCAGGTGCAGGACAGGTATCTGTTGAACATGGCTTACCTGAGACTTAAAAACATCACGCTGGGCTATACCCTGCCAAAATCGATCGTAGAAAGAGCATGGATGAGTTCTGTCAGAGTTTATCTCGGTCTTGAAAACTTCATTACCTGGGATAACCTCAGAGACCTGCCGATTGATCCTGAAAATATCAGCGGCTACTCCATGTGGAATACCAGCAACTATAATACCGGTCGTACCGGTACAGGTGTTCCGGCATTCAAAAGTTTCTCATTCGGTTTACAAGTGAATTTCTAAAAAACAACAAACATGAAATATATTAAATTTCTGAACTTTTTAATCGCCAGCATGGTCTTCGTGTCGTGCAATAAGGAAGTCCTTGACCGGCCACCTCTCGATGAGATCATCGATGGCCCGGGGTTCTGGCGAAATGAAGACGATTTGCGATTATTTGCAAATTCGTTCTACCCGCAATTTTTCAATGGCTTTGCAACATCGTTTACCGCAGACTATACACCAGTAAGAGGTTACACTTTCAACGATGACCTAACCAGCAAAAATGTACAGTCAAGTTTTGAAACCTCCATTCCTGCTTCAAGGGGATCTGTTGCAGAAGCAGCAGCCTGGATGGCAACGTATGCCGGACCTACATGGAACTTTGCCTGGGTACGTAAAGCCAATATCATGCAGGATCGTATCGCCAACGTGATGGGTGGCAAAATCTCCGACGAAGCCTCCCGCCACTGGACTGCTGTAGCCAGGTTTTTCAGGGCATTTGAATATACCCGCCTTGTAAGTGTGTTCGGCGATGTACCCTGGTATGACAAGGAGGTATTGAACACAGAGCTTGATCTTCTTTTCAAAGATCGTGACGATCGCGGAGTGGTGATGGACCATGTATACGACGACCTGAAGTATGTAATGGCTAATATCCGCGAAAATGACGGTACCCTTTACCTGAACAAGTATATCGCTGCTGCATTCATTTCACGCTTCATGTTGTTTGAAGGAACGTACCAGCACTACCACGGCATAGACGCCAGCCGCGCAAAAAAATACCTGGAGTTTGCTGTTGAAGCCGCTGATGTGGTGATGAACAGTGCTAAATACAACTTTAGCCGCGACTTCAAATCTATTTTCTCTTCTGAAAGTCTTGCAGGTCATCCTGAAGTGATCCTTTACAGGGTGTATGACGCGGCCTTAAGCATTACACACGCTATCGGCTCCTATCAGAATGGAACAGAGGTAGTAGGTGTTGACGCCAACCTGGTACTGATCAAATCATTTATTGCAAATGATGGAGAAGTATACCAGAACTCTACCGTACCTGATGCGGAAAGTTTCGCCATCGCGGACCTGGTAAGAACAAGGGATCCCCGCTTCGAAGCTACTTTCGTTGACCGACCACTTGGTTCTTCGGCTACGCTGCTTTACGGTTATAAATTTGCGTCAAGGGATGCCATTACTTATATCGGTAAGACATACCCTCCAGCCTGGGGTAGCAATACCAATACCAGCGATGCTCCGGTGATCCGTTTAGCGGAAGTTGTATTAAACTGGATTGAGGCGAAGGCAGTACTCGCTGAATATTTTGGAGGTCCGGCGGTAACACAGGCTGATATCGACAAATCGATCAATGCGATCCGCAGTCGTCCCCTGGATGCTGCTGCTATTGCAAAAGGCGTTGAGAAAACAGCTCCCCTGAGCCTGGCTGCATTGCCCAATGATCCGCTGCGTGACGCAGATGTGCCTGCACTGATCTGGGAAATTCGTCGTGAAAGAAGGATGGAGTTTGTATTCGAACATACCCGCCTGCTTGATATCAAAAGGTGGAAAAAATTACACTATATGGACTTCAGCACCAACCCTGATTACTTCCAGGGCCCATGGGTAGATGTACAGGCTGAAATTCCCAGCTACCTGACCACTGCCAATATCGGTAAGATCAGGGTAAGGAAAGAAGATGGCACCGTTGTAACCTGGGATGGCACCAACGGCGCTGACATGGAAGGATTCTGGATGGTAGAAAACGCACAGAACAGAAATCCGTTTACAGACAAGAATTACCTTTCACCAATTGGTCAATCTCAAATTACACAGTACCAGGAACGTGGCTATACTTTAACCCAAACCGAGGGCTGGCAATAGAGATTTATTCATTGGTAATAAAGCAACAGTTTTTTAAGGAAGCCGTCATCTAAAGACGGCTTCTTTTGTTACATTACAAACCAATTCGTATTATGATCAGGAAAATCCTCCCCTTACTGGTTGTACTGGCTTTGTCAGCAGCCATCTCTTTTGCACAGTCTGAACTAAAGTTTGTCCATCTTTCCGATACACATGTCGGTGGTTCCACCGGTGCAGATGATCTGCGCAGAACGGTAAAAGACATTAATGAGGATCCATCCATACAGTTTGTCGTCATAACCGGCGATATCACGGAGTTTGGGTCTGACGAAGAGATTAAGTTGGCAAAGCAGATACTCGATAGTTTAAACAAACCGTGGTACATCATTCCCGGTAACCATGACAGCAACTGGTCGGAAAGTGGTTCCAACACTTTTAAAAAGGTTTTCGGAAATGAAACATTTGCATTTAATGCAGGTGGCTATCTATTCCTGGGAACGCATTCGGGGCCGAATATGCGGATGAGTCCCGGACAGATACCGAGAGAGAATATAGTTTGGCTTGACTCCGTTCTTAAAGCTACTGATGACAACACCCCTATCGTGTTTGCGAACCACTACCCGCTCGACTCGGGTTTGAACAACTGGTATGAAGCGATCGACCGGTTAAAACAAAAAAATATTCAACTTGCAATTTGCGGTCACCTGCATACTAACCGGTTAACAAACTTCGAAGGCATACCGGCGGTGGTTGGCAGATCGAACCTGCGCGCCAGGAATGAAGTTGGGGGCTATAACATTGTAACGATAAAAAACAATATTGTTACCTACCAGGAAAGAACACCCGGTGTGGAAACAAAGCCTGCCTGGGCAACGGTGACGCTCAATAACGTTGATCATAAAAATGCTAACAAAACTTATTTCCGTCCCAACTATGAGATCAACAAAACTTATCCCCGGGTAAAAGCAAAATGGACATACCAGGATGACAGCGATATCGGTTCGGGCTCCACTGCCAGTGGCAAATCGGTGTATGTCACTAACACGAAAGGTGAAGTGGTAGCATTAAAAAAGAAAAATGGTAAAGTAATTTGGAGATTTTTGACCGGTGGAAAGATCTATTCTATCCCAGCGGTTAGCCATGATATTGTAGTTGCCGCCTCTTCGGATAATTTTATTTATGGTATCTCTGCAAAAAAAGGAAAGCTTCTCTGGAAGTTGAAAGCTGAGAAAGCAGTCCTTGGAAATCCCGTGATCCATGATGGTATCGCCTATATCGGCGCATCAGACGGCCATTTCAGGGCTATTGATATCCGAACAGGATCTCTTCGATGGGATTTTGACCAGGTGGCCGGGTTTGTAGTGACAAAGCCCCTGATTTATAACGACAAGATCTATTTTGGTTGCTGGTTCAAAGATTTTTACTGCCTCGACATACATACCGGTCAGCTGGTATGGAAATGGAACAATGGCAGCGAAAGCCGAAACCTATCACCGGCAGCTGTCTTCCCGGTGGCTACAGCCAATCGTGTATTCATCGTTGCGCCGGACCGCTACATGACCTGCCTGGATGCCAATACAGGTTCGGTTATATGGAGAAAAAGTGATCCAGCCATGCGTGTAAGAGAGTCGATGGGTATGTCAAAAGATAGCGGCCTGATATTTGTAAAAACAATGGAGGGAAATGTTTATGGCATGTCCACTTCAGCCAATGAAATGTCACCGGTGTGGAAGAGCGAAGTTTCGCTGGGCTATGAAATAAGTCCGACGGCCATTGTTGAAAATAATAACGTTGTCTTTGTCCCTACTCAATCGGGCGTGACGGTGGCTCTCAGGCGCGACAACGGAAATGTATTGTGGAAGCATAAAACATCCAATGGTCTTGTGACAAACCTGCAACCAATATCGAAAAGCCAATTACTTGTAACTACCATGGACGGCAAGGTATCGCTACTCGAGTATCATTGACAGAGGCTGATGATGCTATCCTGGTTTTCATTTAAATCGGCATTTGGATTTTCAATCATTATAACCCCTAAACCCACGCAAAATGAAAAGAATTCTATTTTTTACCGTGGCCCTTTTATTAATGGCCCCTGCATTCAACGGCTTCTCTTATGCGGCCTTGGTTTTACCTTCTTCTTCAGCCGCTCCGCTACCCAGCGAGCCTGATCCTGCAACTACAAAAGCGGCCATTAAAGAATTTAAAAGCCTTTCAAAAAAAGAAAGAAAGGCCCGCATAAAGGCTGCCAAAAAAGAACTGAAAGACTATAAAGCGGCAAAGAAAGCTGGTGCTGAACCCAGTACCAATACTCTTTTGCTGGTTATCCTGGCCATCCTGTTGCCGCCTCTTGCTGTATACCTGCACCAGGGGGAGATCAATTCCAAATTCTGGATCAGCCTGCTCCTGACATTATTGTTTTGGTTACCTGGCGTGATCTATGCACTGATCGTCATATTGGGTGACGAGTAAGGCCGATTAGGTAAGTTTTATCACACATAAAAAAAACCGGCCACGGGAACCCCGTGACCGGTTTTTTATTTGAAAATTCAGCGAAACTCAACCTGTTGGCCTAGTCTTTTTTAACAGACGTAAATTAAGTTATAAGTCCTCAGTGATCCGATGTGCCAACTACCGGGAACTGAAATAAAGATATCCAGGAGTAACAACTAACCCCCCTTCCCTTCTTCCCGCCTTCCCGGCCAGGGAAGTATAATTAATGCCGGGGAACCAGCGCAGGGTATTCATTGGAAAAAGAATATGGGAACGCTATAGCTTTTGTTCCTCTTTGTTTATTTGGCTTGTTTCCCATAATCCAGCTTAAGGTGCCACCTTTTTGCAGCTCGGTATGACTGACCCAGTTATTTATGACCGGTTTACTGTTCCATTGCAATGACTGAACATAGATATTATCTGCGTTATTACCTGGTGCGCTGATTACAAGTTTCTTACCGCTAGCCAGTGTGATCGTCATTTTTTTAAATAGCGGCGTACCCAGCACATACTGATCTGTAGCAGGACAAACGGGGTAAAAACCCATGGCTGAAAAAACATACCAGGCTGATGTCTGCCCATTATCTTCATCGCCACAATAGCCATCGGGTGTAGGTTTATAAAGTTCTTTCATGGCTCGCCTGACCCAATATTGTGTTTTCCATGGCTGCCCTGCATAATTGTACAGGTAGAGCATATGCTGTATCGGCTGGTTGCCGTGCGCATATTGCCCCATATGCATGATCTGCATTTCGCGGATCTCGTGAATAACGCTGCCATAGTAGCTTTCGTCGAATACTGGCGGCATGACAAATACAGAATCGAGCATTGCAGCAAACACCGAGTCACCACCCATCAGTTGTTTTAGGCCTTCTATATCATGAAATACACTCCAGCTATAATGCCAGCTATTACCCTCGGTAAAAGCGTCACCCCATTTAAATGGATTAAAAGGCGATTGAAAACTGCCATCCTTTTTCTTTCCCCTCATCAGCCTGGTTTCTGGATCAAACAAATTGCGATAGTTCTGTGATCGCTTTAAGTATATTTCAATTTCTTCCTTTGGTCGCTTCAATGCCTCTCCCAATTTCGCGATAGCGAAATCATCATAGGCATATTCCAGTGTACGCGCAGCATTTTCATTGATGCCAACATCATACGGCACATATCCAAGCTTGTTGTACCAGTCCACACCTTTCCGGGCCACAGCGGCTAATGGACCTTCAGAATTGGCATCTTTGATCAGGGCTTCATAAAGCGTTTGTATATCATAGCCACGCAGGCCTTTCAAATATGCGTCGGCCACCACCGAAGCCGAATTATTACCGATCATAACATCCCTGTAACCGGGGCTTGACCATTCGGGCAAAAATCCTCCTTCCTTATATGCATTCACAAGCCCTTCCTGCATTTCCCTGTTGATCTCGGGATAAACCAGGTTTAAAAAAGGGTACAATGCACGGAAAGTATCCCAGAACCCCGTCCCGGAGAATAAATAACCCGGCATTACCCTGCTATTGTACGGACTGTAGTGAAGTATCTTTCCTGAAGCGTCGGTTTCATACATCTTTTGAGGAAAAAATAAAGTCCTGTACAGGCAGGAGTAAAAAGTCTGAACCTGTTCAACTGTGCCACCTTCAACCGCTATTCGACTCAGTACATCATTCCATCGTGATTTCGCACTACGCATGATCTGGTCAAATACTTTATTTCCGATCTCGGTTTTTAAATTAAGTTCTGCCTGCTCATGGCTAATAAATGAAGACGCAACTGATACGTTTACGATCTCATGCCGCGCCGTTTTAAACTGTACAACTGCTCCGGTGTGATCTGCTGAATATTCTAATGTATCCTTTGCCAGTCCTCCATTATGCCAGGTATGCGCGGCGACAAACGGTTTATCGAATTGCAGTACAAAATAATTTTTAAAATTTTCTCCCACTCCCCCACTGTTTTTCGTAGTGTAACCAATGATCTTCTTTTCAGCGGGAATGATTTTAATGAATGAGCCCTTGTCAAACGCGTCTACAACAATAAACGCACTGTCGGTAGCCGGAAAGCTGAACCTGAACTGCACTGCTCTTTCTGTAGGTGTGAGTTCAGCTTTAACGTCATGGTCGGCCAGGTAGACGCTATAATAATATGGTTTCACCACTTCTGCCTTATGTGAAAACCAACTCGCCCTTTCGTCCTGCCTGAATTTCAAAGATCCGGTCACGGGCATAATCGCAAACTGTCCATGGTCATTCATCCATGGCGAAGGCTGGTGGGTTTGTTTGAAGCCATTGATCTTATCCGCCGCGTAGGTGTAAGACCATCCATCACCCATTCTACCCGTTTGCGGTGTCCAAAAGTTCATGCCCCATGGCAGGGCAATGGTTGGATACGTGTTTCCATTGGATAGTGAGGGCTTGGAATCTGTTCCCATCAGGGGATTGATCCATTCCACCGGATCCAAAACCTTATTGACATCTTGCGATGGTGCAGGGAGTGAGAAAACAAGAAGACAGGTCGCGAAAAAATATTTCATTGGTAAAATGCAGGGTTGATTGATGATTTTCGCTTCTAAGTTAAATCTATCGGAAAACATATGGCCTATGTGGACCCACGGGTAATTAATGTTGGGCTCAGTTCCAATTTTTCGCAGGCTTGTTTTTCAGTGCCCGCTTCCAACTGTGCAATCAACAACTGAATTGCCGTTTTAGCAATCTCGGGTATTGGTTGGCGAATGGCAGTAATACCCCCGGGGAATAGCCGGAAAAGATCATGGTCGTCAAAGCAGATCATGGCAATATCTTTTGGCATGGAAAGACCGGCCTGCTGTATCGCCTCAAGCCCGTATATACCCAGGTAATTGGTGGCGAAAAAAATCGCGTCAGCACGTGGCCTGGTTTTGAGAAATTTTTCCACCTGGGTTGCGATCTCCTCGGAGCTTGAATTAAAGGGGAGTTCCAGTATCTTATCATTTATCCCTTTTATATGTCTTGCCTGCAGGGCATCTTTAAAGGCCCGCCTTCTTTCTTCCATCTGGATCATGGGAAGCTTCACTGTTACAAATAAAATATTCCTGTACCCCCTATCAAACAAATGTTCCATGCCCATCATGGTGCCCCGGTAATTATCCGCGAGCACATGAGAGATGTTGTCATTGGGGAAATAACTGTCGATCAGTACAAGAGGCTTGTTGTGCCTGGCGATATATTCGATCTCCTTTTCCATGCCCTTTGCAGGTGTAATGAGGTAGCCGTCTACCTGGTGCTGGGAAAACATTCGCAAAATTTCAATACCCCGCTGGGCTTTGTTTTCAGTACTGCTGTAAAGGAGTTTGTATCCTGCTGCGGCCGCCTGTTCTTCAATGATCTTGGCCAGGACGCCAAAAAAATGCCCGGCAATACTTTCTACTACAAGTCCGATGAGCTTTGATTGACCGGTGCGCAGGCTGACCGCGATCTGGTTGGGTGTGTAACCGAGTTTTTCAGCTATGATCTTCACTTTTTTCTGAAGCTCTTCACTGATACGCATTTCATCGGCCCTGCCATTTAAAATAAATGATACAGCCGAGGTTGAAATACCTGCTTCCCTCGCGACATCTTTTAGTGAAACTCTTTTCACTTCCGGAAGGTATATATTCTTCTATTTATTTATGCAAAAAACAGGTAGCTAATACAAATTGCGGTTATTATTCCTGCCAGGTCAGCGAGTAGCATCGTACCTACTGAATATCGTGTATTCTTTATGGCCACAGCTCCAAAATAAACAGCTACGATATAAAATGTGGTATCTGCTGACCCGCGAAATACCGATGCCAGGTTGCCCGCAAATGAATCGGGGCCATGTGATTTGAGCGTATCGATCATCATTGCCCTTGCACCGCTTCCACTCAGGGGTTTTAAAATGGCAGTAGGTAAGGCATCCACCACCCTTGTATCTCCATTCAGTACTGCGAAAATATTTTTTATCCCGTCCAGTACAAATTCAAAAGCGCCACTATTACGTAAAAGACTAATCGCAACCAGTAAGCCTACCAGGTAGGGAATAATGCGCACCGCTGTTTCAAAACCCCCTTTGGCCCCATCGATAAAGGCGTCGAATATGTTGATTTTTTTATAGATCCCGCCCAAGACGATAAGCAGGAAAATCAGCATAATGATTCCATTGCTCAGGCTACCAGAAAAAACCTGGACCTGGTCAGCATCAAGTTTTTTGATATAAAGGATCAGCGCGGTGATAATCGCAGTAATGCCAAGTACCCAGGCCATGATCACAGGTTGAAATAAGCGGATCTTTTGCTTGAAAGCGACAATTGACATCGCTGCCATTGTCGCGACAAAGGTGGCAATCATACAGGGAATGAAAATATCGGTGGGGTGTGCGGACTTTAAGGCCACCCTGTCGGCAATGATCACTGTTGGAATCAGTGTCAGTCCCGACGCATGCAGGCACAAAAACATCACCTGCGCATCGGATGCCCGTTCCTTGTCGGCGTTTAATTCCTGCAGGCTTTCCATCGCTTTTATACCAAAAGGTGTGGCAGCATTGTCGAGCCCCATCAGGTTGGCAGAAAAATTCATCACCATATGCCCCATCGACGGGTGATTGCGGGGAACTGACGGAAATATTCTGGAAAAAAATGGTCCGATAACCCGCGATAAGAACCTTACGCCCCCCGCCCTTTCAGCGATGCTCATAAAGCCCATAAATAGAGCCATAATGCCGATCAGGTTTATACAGAGGTTGACGGCATCTTTACAGGTTTCAAAAACGCCATTTGCTGCCTGTATCCTGTATGCACGGTAGGTATTGTCGCCGGTGCGATATACATTATCTTTTTCCCAAATGGCCAGATTTTGCACCTGCAATTGTGCATGAACAGCTGTAGGTAATGACAGGGAATCTACAGTGCGGGAGGAGATAGTGTCGGTATTTTTCCCGGTCATTAGCTGTGAGAAAATATGCTGCTGGCCGGGCTGAACAAGGAATTTAACAGTAGCGGTGAGAAGGGCAATAATGATAAATGCCGACCATATCCTGCTAAGAGCCATGCTGTTTTAATAGTTTATGGATGATGCTTTTGGATTATAGTTAGTTGTTGAGACTCAACAGGGTTTGAAGGTAATGGAAAGTTTGATATGACACAAACAGCTGGCCTATTTTCGCTTATCTTTGCGCGCCAATTACAGCTACAGTTTGGGCATTTTCGCTTATTGCGGAACTACCTGATCTAAAAACCAGCTGTTAATTGTAAAAAGAAAATTTTTAGAGATGGCTTTACAAGCAGGCATAGTAGGATTACCGAATGTTGGAAAATCGACATTATTTAACGCGGTGAGCAGTAGCGCAAAGGCGCAGGCCAGCAATTATCGCTTTTGTACGATCGATCCCAACGTGGGTTTGGTAGATGTGCCCGATCCCCGGCTGGTTAAACTGGCTGAACTGGTACAGCCCAACCGGATCGTGCCTACACAAATCGAAATTGTGGATATCGCCGGCCTGGTTCGTGGTGCCAGCAAAGGAGAAGGACTTGGTAATAAATTCCTGGGCAATATCCGCGAGGTTGATGCAATCATACACGTAATAAGATGTTTTGAAGATGAAAATATCCTGCGTGATGAAGGTGCTATCAACCCTGTTGGTGATAAAGAAATTATTGATACCGAACTCCAACTAAAAGACCTGGAAAGCGTAGAAAAGAAAATTTCAAGAACTGAGAAACAGGCACGCATTGATCCCAAACTCAAATCGGAACTCGAAGTCCTGCTAAGATGTAAGGAACACCTCGAAAAAGGTAAAAACATCCGTGAACTTGACCTGACAAAGGAAGATAAAGTTGCGATTGCCGATCTGTTCCTGTTGACTGATAAGCCGGTTTTGTTTGTGGCCAATGTTGACGAGCCCTCTATGCATACTGGCAATAAGTTTTCCGAAGCGCTGAAAGAAGCGATAAAGGATGAAAATGCGCAGGTGATCATTATGAATAATTCTATCGAAGCTCAAATTGCGGAAATGGAAAATCCGGAAGACAAACAGCTCTTCATGGAAGAATACAAAATGACGGAGCCGGCCCTTGACAGGCTGATTCATTCTGCCTACAAACTTTTGAACCTGTACACCTATTTCACCGCAGGTGTGCAGGAAGTGAGAGCCTGGACCATTCACCAGGGCTGGAAGGCGCCACAGGCCGCAGGTGTGATCCATACCGATTTTGAAAAGGGTTTTATTAAGGCGGAGGTTATTGCCTACGATGATTTTGTACAATATGGTTCCGAAGCGGCATGCCGTGATGCCGGTAAACTTAGAATTGAAGGCAAAGAATACATAGTGAAAGATGGAGATGTGATGCATTTCCGGTTTAACGTTTAAATCCTTTTATCTTATTTAGCGCGGCAATCGGTTGCCATTCCAAATTTTTTCTATTCCCGACTTATGACATTAATTTGTGTGGAGTAAGCATGTGTTATGTTGTGAATTACGGGGAATCTTATGAAAGCGTTTGCAAAAAGGTCTATTGCAAATTATTAAATGCTCTTTTAATCTTCCCGTCCTCCGTACCGGCGCCAGAAAAATACATTTAAAAACTGTTTTTTTCACTTGGCAACATTCGCTCGGGACATGATATTTGCTCAGTGATTAATCTATGATCCGTAGACACTGGAAGCTCCAGAAAGGTGTAGAATGTGTAAGCCAGGCTCTAATTGCCTGAATGCTCATTTCCCTCCTTTCTTAGATGTGTGGTGGTGGCGGGGGCGGGGCGGGTCCCGCCAGGGGATTCGAAAGGAAAGCAAAATCTCAACCGGACCGCGATCACGTAAAGTACTTTAAGATATAAAAGCCAGGGATCAAATCCCCATCAACTGTAGACTCGCTGAAGCTCGCCCATAGCGTTCCTCAATCTTAAATAAATTATAAGTCTAAAACAATGCAGTCAACGACGCCCGCCCAATATGCACGGTACCGGACGAAGCAGGCTTCCTCCCATCATATTGAAAATTCAACTCGAGATTATTAAGTAGCCGCTTAGTGAGTATAACTGACCATAAATAATTCTTACCCGGCATCAAGCCATCGAGCATTATATAACCTACCGTGGAATTGGCAGATCCATTCTTTGCATCGAAATCAATATTATTGAAGGTAAACTTACCCGTGATGGAACTGTTCTGCAAAACATTGTATTTCGTTTCGAGGTTGATCGAATTGGATTTTGATTTTTCCCCACCATAAGCAGGATGGTTGCTGCGGTTTTCAAATTTGTAGCCTGTTACTAAACGGAAAGACGTACCACGAATAAACGTAACCAATGGCTCAACGCTGTTGATCTCGAGATCATAGTTGCGGTTATCAAATTGGGCATTGGGTGTAAATAAAGAATTCTTTCCGTTACGCCCGTTTACGGAAAACGAAAGGGCCCGGCTGATATTCCATCGAAATTTAGCGATCCAGTCATTGATAGTCCGGCTTTCATATCCATAGGTTAGTAAGGCTTTACCATTATTACGGATATTACTCAGGTCGATTCCCCAATTCGAACTAAAACGATTAAATGAAAGTGTGTTCGCCAGCATGGTGTTTAATGTCACCAGTGCTGTATCGTTGACATTATACTTAAAGGGATCGAATTCAAAACTTCCGGCAGCAACAGATTTTCTGCTTGTCTGCAGGGAGGTAGATAAGTTCAACTTAGAAACAAAAAGCCTCAAACCTTTGATACCAGTTTTATTCAGCACAGCCCGCGGATTGATATTAAGACTATAGTTGAACGTGATATAATTGGCTTTGATAAATTCATTGGTAGGTGTAAGGATTCGAATAAACTTAGCCTGGTCCGGGAACGCCGCCATTTCAAATTCGTTCAGTTGCTGAACACCGTCATTGTTATAATCTATCCATGCATAAACACCGGTACCGGCCGGCACTTCAATATAAGTAAGATCTCTTCTCTGCTCCTGCCCGGCTCCAACCTCATACAGGACATTTCCGGTTAGTAATCCTTTCCATTCATTCATCACGTACTCTACCCTTCCGAGTATCGTCTCATCCCCTTCCTGGAACGAAAGATCCGGTCTGATAATATCAAGTCTCCTGAATGTGGTGTTGAGATAAAACTGGCGTTTCGGATTCGAAAGCAATTCGGTTTGCAGGTTCAGGTTATAACTGCGATCACCTTTTATAAAACTTTTGCCATATGCATACCTGTCGGCACGGGTGAAAAATGTGATCCCATAACGATTTTTCTTCTGCTCATCAGATCGCAGGTATACAGAATAACTGTCAAATGAAAATGCGATAGGCGATAGCGTATCGGTCGACTTATCCCGAACCGCATTTTGCTCTTCGGCATACCTGAATCCCAGCCGGTAGTTTTTAATTTTCTTAAACTGTTTACTGATGTCGATGGTTGGACGGAAGAAAACCCCTTTATCATTAAATGCATCAAACTTCGTCACTACGATCTCATTGTTGAATTGCCAGCCTTTCCAGTCCGAATTTTGGTTAACCGCATTCTGGATGCCATTATACCCACAACCCCGTCGATAGTTGGTAAACCTGTACTGTATCCCATGGTTCTTATTATCTTTCAGACCTACTGTGGCCCGAACAATATTCTCAGTTTCAGGCTGAACAAATACCGGAAGTCCCCAATCCCTGGAAAATTCTACCGTTCTTAATCTTTCCAGCGGTTTAAATTTATCCTGCACATATTCATAATCGATCCCCGTCAATAATTGAAGTTTATTCTTCTCATGTAATTGTTTCGAATTATTTAACTGGAATTTCGCGGCAAAGCCTTTATCATCGCCATTGTCAATTTTCGAAAATGTATTAGCATCGTAGTTACTCATGGCCACCTCCGTCTTCAACAATGTATTGTGGGTTATTGCATAGTCGACACCCAGGTTAACCAATTGCTGCTTCTTGGGTGTGACTAATATGGTCACCGGCTCAAAATTTCCCTGCAGCACGCCTCCTACCGGGGCTACATACTTATAAACCTTTCCATTAGCTCCTTTGAATTCAGGTATATAATTGCCCCTCCCCGCTCCTACTTCAATAAATGACAAACTATATTTTGCCAGTGAAGGATCCGTGGAGTACTGGTAGAAAGAATCCACACCGCTGTAAATTTTTTCATAGAGTATTTTTCCCGCCGCAAAAGTGTCGATGGCTACCGACGGATAAAAAGCACGCTGGATACTATCCCCCAGCCCGGCAAGAAATTGCTTTTGCTCACCATCCAGCACCTGGTTGATCTGCGAATTTTTCGCATCACTGTTGGTAAAAGCGCCGACTCGAAACTTTAGCTTCTGATTGATTTGAAGTTCTTCGGTAACGTAAAAGTTGGCGTTTAGGAAATTTCGGTCCGCATATTCAAACTCTACCTGTATCCGGCTGTCTTTGGTGATCATGTGCCGGGGAGTAAAAGTAACCTCTGCTGTATTGTAGTTGATCACGTAGTCCTGGTCCTCGCCACGCTGCATTAATTGGCCATCTAAAAAAACCCTCTCCGTATTTGCCAGTACAATAAAGAAAAATTCATTGTTGGCACCTGTAAGACGGTATGGACCCTGGTTGCCTTCCAGCGCCTGTATGATGTTACGTGTAAACTTCCCTTTCGCTATGGAACCGCTCGCTAGTGTTCGTGATTCACTATTTTTTCCGATCCGGTTTACGGTTTGAAAGGATATCCCCTGCAGCCTTTTATAAAAATTCAAAAAATAACTTTGATTTTGCCGGATATCGATATCACCCAGGTTCAGTTGCCAGTTCCTTTTTTTAAACTGCAAAAACACCTGGTCAAATTCATTGAGCTGTTGGGTCGTTCCGTCAGGTTGAATGGGAATATTATTGTCGGTGATCGCGGCTTGTATTTCGATGCTGTCACCCAGCATGCCACTTAACTGAAGGTTAAAGGTTGAATTCAGGACGGCATCCTGGCTATTACCAAAGGATATCTGCCTGCCGAAACTTCCTTCTGCTTTTATCGTACCAAAATTAAAAATGCCTTTTTGAGGCCCCGCAAGTTCATTATTAAACTCATAGGGAGCTATTGCCATCGCGTTGATGACACTGTCCACGCGGATCCGCTGGGCTACCGGATTTAGTTTGTAATAAAAAACACGATATACGGCCCGGATACTATCGGCTTCCGGTTTATTAATCCAGTGCAGAACAGCATTTATGAAATCCAGCCGGTATTCGGTTGACGGTACTCCTTCTATCGCAAATGTTTGGGGTATAATACTGGTCGTGTCAAGGATGATTCTGTCCCCCACAACCGGATACTGTTTGTGACGTAGGTTTGAACCGATGGGTCCCTTGACCTGGGCCTCGGCGAAAATCGCCATCGAGAGAGAAAGCAACACCAGCGATATCCTTCGCAAAACGTTCAACAGCAGTGAGTTTTTTCAAAATCGCAAAATACCCCCATTTTATTGCCTCCAGGGCTTGTTATGAGGGTAATTCGATAAAAAAGCCGCAAATTTGAGCCCATCGAATGAAAAACATTATTCTCTTGCTGCTCGCCCTTCTAGCCGGCAATTTTAGCCTGGTAGCCCAAACCACTACTCCAATACCGCCCGAACCATTGCCAACACACAGTCACGCTGTGTCGGCCAGCCTGCTGTTTCCGGTTGATGAATTCTCAAAAACGCATGTTGCTGGATTAGGCCTGGGCCATTCGTGGAGTAGGCATCGCTTTGGAACCGACAGCATAACACATAAGAAAATTGGCTTTATTATTAACAGTGGGATCGAATACCTGTTGGGAAAAGAAGTAAGAACAGCTGGCTATGATTTTCGCTTTGGTAACTATTTCTCCTTTTACAGCATGCCGGGAATTGTATACCAGCCCCTCAGGAAAGGATTATTGTATCTCAATACCGGACCCTTCCTGGCGATCTATGAAGGTAATTTTAACCTGGGTCTCGGGGGCCAATTTGGAGCCCAGTATAATATTTCCCAAAATATGGCCATCGGGCCGGCTCTCGTTCTCAAAAAGCGACCTGAAACCAATGCACTCTGGATGCTGGGATTACGAGGTGTTTATGCATTATGAGATTATATCTTATCTGTTGTTACTCGGTGATCCCCTCCAGTGCCAGGAGGAAACTGTATTGCAAGGCCACTCCCTTCAAGCTTTCAAACCTGCCTGATGCACCACCGTGCCCGGCGGCCATATTCGTATGAAATAATAAAATATTATTATCGGTTTTATATTCCCTCAATTTAGCCACCCATTTCGCTGGTTCAAAATATTGAACCTGGCTATCATGAAGCCCGGTCGTTACCAGCATGTTTGGGTATGCTTTCTTTTCTACATTGTCGATCGGCGAGTAAGATTTCATATAGAAATATTCTTCTTTGTTAGCCGGGTTACCCCATTCCATATACTCTCCTGTAGTAAGAGGGATATCAGGATCACTCATCGTTGTGACCACATCCACAAATGGAACCTGTGCAACTACACCATTCCAGAGCTCGGGTGCCATATTCACTACTGCACCCATCAATAAACCACCTGCACTGCCACCCATGGCATACAAGTGGCCCTTCGATGTATAGTTTTCCTTCAACAGGAACTCACCGCAATCGATAAAATCTGTAAACGTATTTTTTTTCTTTAGCATCTTCCCGTCCTCGTACCACTGGCGACCCATTTCCTGGCCACCACGAACATGTGCAATTGCAAAAATAAATCCACGGTCAAGCAGGCTGAGTATATTCCTTCTAAAAGAAGCATCTGTACTGCTGCCATAGGATCCATAGGCATATAATAAAAGCGGATTTCTTCCGTCTTTTTGTACACTCTTCTTATATACCAGCGAAACAGGCACTTTCACACCATCACGTGCTGTAGCAAACATGCGTTCTGTAGCGTATTCTTCTTTTTTGAAGCCACCCAGAATTTCCTGTTGCTTTACCAACACCCTTTCCTTCGAGTCCATATTGTAATCATAAATCGACGCGGGTGTAATCATCGATTCGTAATTAAAACGCAAAACGCTTGTATTAAAATCGGGGTTGATATCCACATCCGCGTCATAGGCTGTTTCGTCAAATTCTATATAATGCTCTGATTTATCCTTCTGGTTGATGACCCTCAATTGCACCAGGCCTTCCTTTCTTTCCGTCAGCACAAGATGGTCTTTGAATAAGGTAAAGGAAGCCAGCAAAACTGCCGGGCGGTGTGCGATCAGGTCTTTCCAGTTTTCCCGCCCGGTTTGGTTCAGTGGCGTCTCCATCAGGCGAAAATTCGGCGCATCCAGGTTGGTTCGGACGTAAAACTTATCTTCAAAATGTTCAATGTCGTATACCAATCCCATAGTACGCGGCTGGAATACGGTAAAATTGCCTTTGGGATTTGCGGCATCCAGGAAACGATGCTCGCTTTGCTGCTGACTAATACCTGAATTGATAAATATATACCGGTCAGATTTACTTCTCCTCACATTGATATAATGTCGGTTATCTTTTTCTTCATAAACCATCACATCTTTTGAAGTGTCCGTACCCAGTTCATGCCTCCATACCTGGTAACCAAGTAAGGTTACCGGGTTCTTCCTGATGTAAAAAACAGTTTTGTTATCTGCTGCCCAGGCATAGGC
>JAEYOL010000285.1 GCA_023411775.1 Bacteroidota bacterium
TGAACTAAACCCGGCTGACCAGACCGCAGCATTTTTTCGTCAAAATGCTACACGCTATCTCCAAAAAGGCGTGCCTGATGGCTGGTCAGGCGTTGTAGAAATGATGAATAAATAGGTGACGATTACATTCTCGAAATGTCTTTCTGAAAGAATAATCCACAATCATTAAAAGTCCAGTTGGTAACTAATCACAGGGACAAACCCAGAAGATTTTTTGTAGATCCATTGACGGGCCGAAGGGTCATAACGCCGACTTAAGGCATCTGTATTTTTTATTCCAAGAAGATTTTGAATATCCAGGGCAATCATCCAGGCAGTCTTTGTCCTGTCTTTTCGCAAAGACAGCCTGGCGTCCATTCTAAAATAAGACGGAACGGTTTCGGAGAAAGGTCTGGTTTCATCCAGTACCGGGTCTCTTGAATTGACTGGTGCGCCGGCAAGCAGGGGGGATATGGGCATGCCGCCACTATACAGGGCTTTTCCACCAACGCCAAGGGTCTTATTCTTTTTCCACTTCCATTCACGTCCCGATGTAAATGTTCCCGCCGTGCGGCTATTGTATTGGGTATTATAGCTTTTTCCATCCAATGGAGAATAAGTTGAATTGAAAAATGAAAAGCCTGCCAGCATAAACCAACCCCGGGAGAAAAATTTCTCTATTGTTATGTCTACTCCTTTGTTCTCGCCTTTACCCCTGCTCACCAGGGGTTCCGTAGCATATCCTTCGGTCAAATTCAGAAGCCAGAAGGTTCTGTCAATATCATCCACCACCGGAATATCGCTCAGTTTTTGCAGGTATGCCTCGATGTGAAGACGCCAGTTCCTTTTCATCAGCCAGTCATATGCCCATACAAAATGCGTCGACTTCATCATGTCTAGCTCGAGATTGGGAAGATTACCATTACCGGCTTTAAAGAAATAAGATCCTAGCGGAAGTATTTTGCCATGCCGTCCTGCTGCCAGGCTCATGGCATGGTTTGGATTGATACGATACTGAATACTGGCTCGTGGTTCGATCGACCTGGTTTTGTTAAGCGAAAGATACATGACATGCAAACCTGCATTGACAGTTAACTTTTGCCCTACTTTAAAACCAAATTGTGTAAAGGGCTGCCACAAAAATGCATTCCCATCTCCGTCGACGACATTGCGACGATAAATACGGGCATCAAAATCAAACACACTTTGATTGAACCGATAGCCGAGCCGACTAATGAACATTCCTGTTTTCCATGTTAGTGCAGCAACGGGTTTTGTCTGGAAAGAAATGGCAAATGAAACCCGGTTGTTTTTATATAGTTCATCATTGATCGTAAAAGGATCTTTCTGGCTATTCAACGTGTCATCCACGTATAGAATTTTCTGATCCATGATGGCAAGAGAAGTTTTAAGTAAGGAGGTATTTCCCAATTGCAGGCTATGGCCCATGCCTGCGGCTCCCATGTTGGTCTTGAAGTCGTAGATCGCATAATCCTCGTACTCGTCCCACTCATTTGGATCCTCCACTTCAGAATAATCTTCCCTGCTCAATCCGCCGATGCCCCAAAGATTAAAAACCGAGCGCTTGTTCCTGGAGGGAAATTCCAAATTGAATGAAATGTCCTGGAAAGTGTTGACTTCTCTTTCACCGGCAAGATGAAAACCCAGTTTGTCTAAAATACCCAGTGTAGAATAACGATAGTTGAGGAGGAAAGAACTGCCATTTTTTTGGATGGGTCCTTCCGCTGAGAAATCGATGCCGATCAAACCAGCCTTGAATGTGTACTGGTTTTTCTCTTTATTGCCCGCCCTGAAACGCATGTCAAACACACCGGACAATGCATCACCGTATTCGGCAGGAAAGGCGCCGCTGGAAAAATCCGAATTGGCCAGCATACTGCTGCTGAAAATCGTGATACCGCCTCCACTCGAGCCCTTGCGTGCGAAATGGTTGGGATTAGGGATATCAATTCCTTCCAGTCGCCAAAGCATACCAGCCGCGGAATTGCCGCGAATAATGATATCGTTCCTGGCATCGCGGGTGGGTTGCACTCCAGGGAAGCTCATGGCCATACGACTGGGATCATTGACACTTGCAGCATACCGGCTTGTTTCCTCAGGAGTGAACGAGCGGGTACTTACAACTGAAGCTTTGTTGACTGGCAACTTCGGGTTGCGAATGGCTTTCACGAGCACCTCGGTTTGCTGCTGGTACACCTGCTCAAGCTCAATTACAAGTTCAAGCTTCCTCGCGCTATTCAATAAAAAATTATCAGTGATAAACGGGCCGTAGCCGCTAAAGCTGCATAGGATACGGTGACGCCCAACAGGTACATTAATAAGTGCAAAATGTCCCGATTCATCGCTGATCGTTGCGATCTGTACACTATCATCAGCCAGGGAAAGAGTAGCTCCGGCCAATGGCCTGCGGCTGTCTTTATCGATCACCTGGCCCCTGATGGTTTGTGTAACTGCAACAGGCTGGGAATAGGAAAACAGCGTTATTGTCAACAGGCAACAACATATGATCCATTTTACCGGCATGCGCTTTACTTTTTTTAAAAGAAAGCTATCGATAAAGTACAGGATAATATTAACAGAATTGGTAATCCCTGTCTCCCGGTTGGCAATTGTAAAATCAGGCCGGTTTACTAGTAATTCACCAGTTTAGTAACACATTCGTCCAGCCTGGACTTTGCCAGGAAATTTTGTTCCAGCTCAACATTGAAAGGTATCGGTGAATCCAGTGAAGCGCATCGCATCACAGGTGCGTCAAGCAGATCAAAGCAGTTTTCTGCGATCCATGCTGCGATCTCACCACCAATGCCACCGGTGAGCGTGTCTTCATGTAATATCAATACGCGACCGGTTCTTTTTACAGCATCACGGATGGCCATATAATCAAGGGGTAACAATGTCCTGAGATCAACGATATCTATTGATATCTCCGGATGTTCAGCCGCATAATCTTCGGCCCAGTGCACACCACTACCATAGGTGATGATGGCCACTTCGTCTCCGTTCCGCACATGCCTGGCCTTGCCGATTTCTACTTCATAATAATCCTCCGGCACAGCACCGTTCACACTCCGGTACAAAGCTTTATGCTCGAAATACATCACCGGGTTGGGGTCATTGATCGCTGCAATGAGCAATCCTTTTGCATCCATTGGCGTAGAAGGATACACCACTTTCAACCCCGGTGTATGTACAAACCAGGCTTCATTACTTTGACTATGGAAAGGCCCTGCGCCAACCCCTGCGCCTGTCGGCATGCGTATCACCACATCTGCGTTTTGTCCCCAGCGGTAATGAATTTTTGCGAGGTTATTCACGATTTGGTTGAATCCGACGGAAACAAAATCTGCAAACTGCATTTCCATCATGCTCTTGTATCCTTCGAGTGAAAGTCCAAGTGCCGCACCAACGATAGCACTTTCACAAATCGGTGTATTTCTAACCCTTGATTTACCAAAATCATTGACAAACCCTTCCGTGATCTTAAAAGCACCGCCGTATTCTGCAATATCCTGTCCCATCAATACCAGGTTTGCATGACGTTCCATACTTTGATGTAGCCCCTGTTTTATGGCATCTATCAGGCGGAGATCAGGGGCTTGTTGATGGTGAACATACTGGCTGGAGGAATTATCAATGACACGCGTAGCACTACTGTATGGCCTTGAGGCGTAGACGTCATCCAATTCATCTTCTGTATTAACCTGAATCGGATGCGTGTTAAAGCCTGTCGTCAGTTCATCCTCAATTTTTCTGCGGTACTCGGTCCGGATATTTTCAAGATCCTGTTCCGACAATACCTGCTGCTGTACCAGGAAGTCCTCATAGTTTTTAACCGGATCCTTTTTCTCCCAAAGCTCAAATAAATGCTTTGGTACATATTTGGTCCCGCTGGCTTCCTCATGCCCTCTCATCCTGAAGGTCATCGCTTCAATGAGATAGGGTTTCTGATGGCGAATACAATAGTCTCTTACTCCTTTGATCGTGTCGTACACCTGAAGAATATCATTGCCATCAATCTGTACACCCTCCATGCCATAGCCTTTTGCTTTATCCACCAGGCTAATACAGCGGTATTGTTCTGTAGTAGGTGTACTCAGTCCATAGCCGTTATTCTCTATCAAAAAAATAACCGGCAGGTCCCAGACTGCCGCCACATTCAATGCTTCATGAAAATCACCTTCGCTAGTGCCGCCCTCACCCGTAAGTGCAAGTGAAATCTTTAAAGGTTTTCCTTCTCTCTCCTGGTTGAGTTTATGCGCAAGCGATACACCGTCGGCGATCGCCAGTTGCGGACCAAGGTGCGATATCATTCCACAGATATGATGTTCGCGACTACCGAAATGAAAACTTCTTTCGCGGCCCTTGCTATATCCTTCCTGTGCACCCTGCCACTGCATGAACAATTTATGCAACGGCATTTCTCGGGTGGTAAACACACCCAGGTTGCGATGCAGGGGCATTACCCATTCATCTTTTTCGAGCGCCAGCGTAGCGCCGACAGCAATAGCCTCCTGCCCGATGCCACTAAACCACTTGGAGATCTTACCCTGGCGAAGCAGGATCAGCATTTTTTCCTCGATCAACCGGGGGTACAGTAGATTACGATAAAAATGGATCAGCTGCTCGTTGGATAAATTCTTTCTGTCGAAGGCCATAATGCGAATTTCAATGATTAGCTCTTAACTACCAAGAAGCAGTCTTGAGTCGGGAGTCAAAGAGTCGGGAGTGGATAAATTACACTACGCCCCAGCCGGCTTGCCATCTCCAATGGGTGCATTTCAAAATTTCGCTTTTAATCAATTTATCTTATTAATAACAGTAACCTCAGATCAACCTTATTACTTTAGTAAAAAGTCAATTTCAATAATGCCAACCTTATTCCCTTATCCACTGAAAAATAAGGTAATAAGGTTGTTTTCTGTATTGCTTTTCTTGTTATTAAGGTTATAAGGTTTTAACACTCCTGCTATGGCATTGCTCGTCACCAGTTAAAGCGAAAATCGAAATACACCTGCTCCAATTCACTGACTAAATAATTTGGTTATTTTCGGCCATGCGAAAAACCCTCCTACTTGTTTGCGCCCTGGCAATATCCGCGAAAGCCCTGCTAGCCCAAAGTCCGGACGACAATGAATACTACGTGACGTTTGAAGAACAACTTACCCTCAAACTATACCTGGCAAAAAAATATACTTCACTGATCATGAAAGCGCCGGAGGGGATCCAGTCGCTCCGGTACCGCCCAAACACCCTTACGACTATGGGTGTTAGCGGAAGCTACAAGGCACTCTCGCTAAGCTTTGGCTATGGTTTTGGTTTTTTGAATCCAAATAAGGATAAAAAAGGGCGAACCCGTTCATTCGACTTCCAGACACATATCTATACCCGCGACTGGGTAACAGATATCTACGCCCAGTTCTTCAAAGGCTATTACTTGTCACTCGGCGGACCTGCCGGTACAGCTGATAAGAATTATTATCTGCGGCCGGATCTGAAAGTTAACCTGCTGGGTGCTTCCGTTTACCGTTTGCTGAATGGTGAAAAATTTTCTTACAGGGCTTCATTTATCCAGAATGAATGGCAGAAGCAGTCAGCCGGCTCCGCCCTGATCGGTGCCGAAATATATTATGGTACTACAAAAGGGGATAGTGCCCTGGTACCATCCCACCTGAATGCCTTTTATCCCCAGCAGGGTATCGACAGGGTGCGGTTGCTGGAATTTGGACCTGGTGCAGGATATGCGTACACGGCCGTTTGGGAACAACATTTTTTTCTTACCGGCAGTGCTACCATCAATGCGGATATCAGCCTGGTTAAAGAAGAAACGCCAACAGGGTCAGCACACCGGACTTCTATCAGCCCCAATGCAACACTGCGTGCGGTAGCGGGATACAATAGTGATGAGTGGGCTGCGGCCATCTCCTGGCTGCACAACTCCACCAATGCCAAGGGTCGTTCATCTGATCACGAATACGGGATCAAAACCGGTGATTTCCGAATTACCCTGGTCAAACGCTTTACACCTGGAAATAAACTTAAAAGAAAACTGGAGCCGATACTGGAGAGAATACCTTAATGGAATTTGGAATCAGGTAGCTAAATAGTAAATAGGAAACTATGAATTGAGTACCTAATTCCTAATTACAAATCATTGTTGTCCGGGGAACGCCGCTGTATTATAAACCATGTCGGGTGCGGAGAGCATAGCGAATGGCGTATATGTGTTAAATTCTCCGGTTCTTTGTGTTTCCTCTGTGCTCTCTGTGACCTAATTGGACACGGAATACACGATGGGCACGAGGTGGAATGAAAATTTTCCGTGCTCTTTGTGTTTCCTCTGTGCTCTCTGTGACCTAATTGGACACGGAGTACACGAAGGGCACGATTTGCACACGAAGGGCACGGCGGGTCTAAGGTTTTGAAAACAATCCAAAATTTTATTCCGGGCAACAATTATTACAAACCCGATCTATTCAGTCCCAATTACTTTTTTAAACAACGACTAGTTCATAAAACTCCTCATCCGTCAGATATTTATTAGCGAGTTCCTGCAACTCCATCGAGCTCACCTGCTTGATAGCCTGCACGGACTTATCGAAATGATCATGCTCCAGTTTGTTCAGAATGATATTCTTCCAACGAGCAATGATATGAAAAGGACCATCGAGGTCGCCTAGTACAGTGCCAATGAGAAAATTCTTGACCAATAACAATTCCTCTTCCTCCACCTGTTCCTCCCTCAGGATCTTCATTTCTTTATATACTTCTTCAATGGCGGCTTCACATACATCCTTACCGGCTTCAGTACTGATCATCCAGGCCGAATCGTGCAGGTGATTTTGAAAATAACTATGGATGCCGTAAGTGTAACCTTTGTCTTCGCGAATATTGTTCATCAGCCTTGACCCGAAAAAACCACCAAGTAAAGTATTTAGAACCTGGGCTTTTGTAAAATCCGGATGATGACGACTTATGAAAGGACGGGCCATCCGGATAGAGCCCTGCACACCGTCCGGGTCATTGGATACCCTGTATTTTTTCTCAACGGCTTTATCAACCGAAAAAGTCGTGTCAGCAATTGCGCGATTAGGAAGATCGCCGAAATTTTCATTGAGCAGTGCTTCGAGATTGGCAGGCAAACGTCCAGCTGCAAATATGACCAGTTTCCCTTCCTGGTAATAAGTTTTATAAAAATCCTGCAACTGTTTTCGTGTTAAGGCATCAAAATCCTCTTCGCGACTATAACGCCCATATGGATGATGTTCACCATAGAGATACACATCGATCAGCCGACCCGCAACAAAATCGCTTTTCTTCAGGTTTACCCGCAGTCTCTGTTTCATATTCTGCCGGGCGATGTTGAGTTCATCTTCCGGGAAAATGGAATCCGTCAGTATTTCCCTGACTACCGGCAATAATTCGTGTATATGCCGGGTGAGGCTGTGAAGGGTGAGGGTCGCGGTTTCACTATGGCAGCTCCGGTTTAGATATGATCCGTAATATTCAAAATGCTCATTGAGCTGGAAAGCGGATTTTTTAGATGTTCCATTTTTTAAAAGCAGGTTGGTCGTCGCTGCCACCAGGTTCTGGTCTTCATACCAATTGCCTGCATAGTACACCCACTCAAGCGACATCACATCCTCTGCGCCGGCTTCCACCGTGTAGACTTCCACGCCGTTGTTGAGTACAAATTTATTATAAGGCTTTAGCTGCAGGTTAAACTTAACCGCGTCCACGATTTGCGGTGCAATATTCCTATCTGCCATCAGTTTGTTTTCAAAATTGTATTAATGATCTGCCAGGTAATACAACGTATTACTGTTTTCATTCCTGAATATCCGCTGGCTTTCCTCCTGGATATCCTGTACCGTGATTGAAGAGTACTTATCGAGCTCAGTATTGATCAGAGATGCATCCCCCAACAGTTCGTAATAGGCCAGGCTATTGGCACGGTTCATCAGGCTCATATCTTCAAATGCGATCATACTTTCCGTTTTATTCTTCACCTTCTGCAACTCAGTTTCCGATACCAGTTCCTGTTTCATTCGTTCAAGCACTTCCTGAACCGCATTCTCTGCGTCATCAATCTTCACACCTTTCACCAGTCTTCCCTCTACTGCCAGCAGTCCGCTATCTGTACTTCCAAAATGATGACATTCTATATGGCTGAACACCTGCCTGTCCTTCACCAGCGACTGGTACAGCCTTGATGAACCACCTCCGCTTAGAATTTCGCTGATTAGATCAGCGATATAATATCGTTTATCGAGACGCGAGGAGATATGCCAGCATTTGTAAAATGCATCAAGAGGTACAGCCCCTTTCACTTCCAGCCGGCGGGCTTCAGTTTGTTCTGGTTCCACGGGAAGATTGCGCTGGTATTTTTCACCTGCAGGAATATCCGAAAACCATTTTTCTGCCAGTTCCCTTACCTTCCCGACAGTCACGTTACCCGCCACTACCATGATAGCATTAACGGGCCGGTAATATTTAAAGAAAAATTTTTTTACTTCTTCGAGTTGTGCAGTTTCAATATGTGAAAGCTCTTTCCCAATTGTCATCCAGCGATAGGGATGTTTTTTATAGGCCAGCTCACGCAACTTATGCCATGCATCGCCATAAGGTTTGTTGAGATAATGCTCCTTGAATTCCTCGATCACCACTTTTCTTTGTACCTCGAGGCTTTTCTCCGCAAAAGCCAGCGATAACATGCGATCACTCTCCAGCCAGAAAGCAGTCTCGAGATTTTCAACTGGCACCTGCAAATAATAATTGGTAAGATCGTTGGTTGTATAGGCATTGTTTTCTCCACCGGCCATTTGCAGCGGCTCATCATAACTCGGAATATTCACTGAACCGCCAAACATCAGGTGTTCAAACAAATGAGCAAACCCGGTGCGGTCAGGATCTTCATCACGTGCGCCTACGTCGTACATGATATCCATCACAGCCATAGGAGTTGACAGATCCTGGTGAACGATCACCCGCAGTCCGTTGGATAATGTAAATCTTTCGAAATGTATCATAGATTATGTAACAGAAATTGAAAACTAAAGTTTATTTCCTGCCAAGCAGGCGTCAAATTTATTGAACTATTAGGAGAATCGTTGTGGAACTGATAAAGAGTCGCTTACAACCCGGACTATCAGAAAATACTTTTCACTTTCAGATCTGTTTGAATCAACTCGTCCTTGCGGCGAATGATGAGCTTGACTTTGGTATTAGCGGAAAGAAGCAGGTTTTTATACCGCTGAAAATTTTGGGTAAAATCACCATTGACACCAACAACCACATCGCCTTCCATCAACCCGGCTTCTTCAGCGGGTGAGCCCTTGGCAACAGTGCCCAGCTCAATCTGCCCGTTGATAAGGTACAATTCAATCCCGGTATAGGAATAATCGAAGGGATCACGATAGTGTGAGTTGGGTATCATGTGAATATCCCTTTTGGGATAATTGAATATGACATTAAAGCGGCGGAGAATATCGTTGCCGATCAGTCCTCCCAGGTATGGATACGAGGTTACATTAAACGCGTCGTCGAAAATATAGGTAGGTACATTTCGGAATTTGTAAGGACCCAGTTTCAACTCTTTGATGACTGTGAGATTCATTGAAATTTTACCACCAATGCCTTCCCCGTCTTTTGGAAAAAGTTTTCTTTTTTTCCGCAGCAGCATGCTATCGTGTACAAAATCCTCTGATAACATCAGGCATACACCGGCTCCAATATCATGCAGGAACCGGGCTCTGTGTTCCGTTTCATCTTTTATCCTGGCCGTTTGTACCGGCAACGTGCTAAGTATCGGCCGGAAAAGAAAACCTCCCTTCGGATAGCGAAGCGTACCCTTGCTGCAAATATCTATTTTCAGGCTATCGTAGTTGATCTTGATAATGTAACGGCTAAGCAGAGAGTAGCCGATGATGCCATCCACCTGTTCGCCATACACACTGGTGAGCACCGAGTAATCATTGACATGAAAATTGAGGCTGTCGACAGTAAGGTTCGGAAACCTCAGCTTACGATTGTACAAAAAACCGACTTTTCTTATGCCGGCAATGCCGCGGATCGTGCGGTCCGACTCCTCGGGTACCAAATTGAAATAGGCTACCGTAGAAGAATCCAGCGAAATACCGCTGCTGCCGCTATCCAGGATGAAATTGAGGGTATCGGGAAAATCATCAAGCTGAGCTTTCAATATCACCACCCCCCCGGTAAGCTGGGTAAATGAAATTGTTGTGAGTAAGCGAGAAACAGGTTCAATGAATTCTTCCTGCGCCTTCATCGTGGAAGCCGATAGCAGGAAAAACAACAAGAACGGCAATTTCTTCTTTTTCATATGGATGGAACGAACTGTTTCCTATGTGAATGACCTGGTAAAGACAACAAAATCGCTGAAATTGACGCAAACCCTGACGATATATTATTAAATTTACTCGTTTAGCTACCTAATTCAAAACCGTTCATCTGTTTTGTTGCCTTTCGGTTGTATTTTCGCGTGAATGCCCGGTTGGTTGGCTATCTCAACATGAAAACACCAGATAATGGAACTACAAAGCCTATTAGAACGTGCAGCAAAGTTTGAATTTTTATCCGTAGAAGAAGGCCTTTACCTTTATCAACATGCTCCGCTGGCCGAATTGATGTTTGTTGCCGACGAACTGCGAAAAAAGCAGGTGCCTCATGGTAAAGTAACCTGGCAAATCGACCGCAATGTCAACACCACCAACGTCTGCATTGCCAATTGTAAATTCTGTAATTTCTATCGCATTCCCGGTCATCCAGAGGCATATATCACTGATATGCCCACTTATCGCAAAAAAATTCAAGAGACCTTAAAATATGGCGGCGATCAGTTGCTCCTGCAGGGCGGGCATCATCCAGAACTGGGTTTGCAGTTTTATGTTGATACATTCCGTCAAATAAAAAATGAATTCCCGGATATCCGCCTGCATGCGCTCGGCCCGCCAGAAGTGGCACATATCACCAAGCTTGAAAAAAGTACGCATAAAGAAGTATTGACAGCCCTGAAGGAAGCCGGTATGGATTCACTGCCTGGCGCAGGTGCTGAAATTCTCGTTGACAGGGTAAGACGCCTGATCTCAAAAGGAAAATGTGGCGCACAGGAATGGCTTGATATCATGCATGAGGCCCATAAACTTCATATTACTACTTCTGCTACGATGATGTTTGGCCATGTGGAAACCATAGAGGAAAGATTTGAACACCTTGTAAAGATCCGGGAGGTGCAAAGCCGCAAACCCGGGAACGCGAAAGGATTCCTGGCCTTTATACCCTGGACTTTCCAGGATGTAGATACCCTGCTGGCAAAGATCCGAGGTGTGCACAATCTCACGACAGCCGATGAATATATCCGCATGATCGCGTTGAGCCGGATCATGCTGCCCAATATAAAAAACATCCAGGCCTCATGGCTTACGGTAGGAAAACAAACTGCGCAGGTTTGCCTGCATAGCGGTGCTAATGATTTTGGATCGATCATGATCGAAGAAAATGTGGTCAGTGCTGCAGGCGCTCCTCACCGCTTTACGTATAAAACCATCCAGGATGCGATCCGCGAAGCAGGGTTTGAACCGCAACTTCGCAACCAGCAATATGAATGGCGGGAAATTCCTGAGATGATCGAGGAACAGGTTGTGAATTATTGAGCATCGAATTTTTGCATTTTTATTTCCATACATCAATCATGTCTACAAAAACATTTAACTGGTTCAGAAAAATCGCCTTTATCGAAGGTATTTCATTTATAGTGCTTCTGTTTGTTGCCATGCCACTGAAATACTGGGGCGGTATGCCTATGGCAGTGACGATCGTCGGTGGTTTACACGGGTTGCTTTTTGTTGCCTTTGTAATCATGGCCTGGGAAGTAAAACGGGAATATAGGAAGGACTGGTCCTGGCTGATTAAAGCGTTTATTTCTTCCATTATTCCCTTTGGCACTTTTTGGCTGGACAGTCGCCAATGGAAAAAAGAGGAGGAAGCGATCAGGGAAGCGTCAGTATAAATTCTCTTTAATCGATCAACCGGATCACATCATTCCGATCATTAAGCAGGACCATTTTTGACTGGTAACCTTTTTCTATTCGCCCAAGCTCATGCTGCAAACCGATCACCTGTGCGGGGTACAGGCTGCACATGCGTATCGCTTCGCCGGCTTCAATACCCACATGGTTTACCAGGTTTTGAACAGATTTGCCCATGGTAAGCGCAGAGCCACTGAGGATTCCGCCTGCTTCATATTTATCACCGACTAGATAATGCTGGTATCCACCCCGATCCGTTTCTGTTACGGCATCGGTAATAACAAACAACCGGTCTCCCATGGCTTTTTTAGCCACGCTGATTGCGGCAAAATCGACGTGATGGCCATCGGGTATGATACTGGCCATTACTCTATCATGATTCATAGCAGCACCAACTAAGCCCGGTGCACGGTGCTGCAGAGGGCTCATAGCGTTGTATAAATGCGTGATCGTTGTGATACCATATCCAAAACTTTCTATGGCTTCATCATAACTGGCATTACTGTGTCCGGCCGAGATCACTATGCCATAAGAAAGAACGAGATCGATCAGTTCGCGACTACAACATTCCGGCGCCAGGGTTATCATTTTTATAATGCCCTTTCCATACTCAAGGATTTCTTTCGCCTGCTCCGGCGAAGGTGAATGTATCAGCGATTCAATATGAGCACCTCGTTTCACCGGGTTAATCCAGGGACCTTCCAGGTGGATGCCCAGTACACCTTGTCCGCCTTGTTCCCAGTATGCTCGCACCGCATCGATAGACTGTTTAAAAATCTCGTATGTATTTGTCGCTACTGTAGGCAGACAGTAGGCGGCGCCGCCACTGCGGCAATATTCATTCAGTTTTACCAGAGAGTCAGTTTCAGGATAGACGGCCAGCAATTTGCCATTAGCGCCATAGATCTGCAGGTCAATAAATGCCGGTGCCAGGGTGCCATCAAGACGCTCGTAATCGATCGAAGCGGCGGAGGCAGTTACCACATCGACAATCCGACCGTTGTCGGTAATTACGACTTGTTCCTTTAACCAATCCGTTCCTGAAAACAATTTTGCAACCGAATAAGCCTTTATTGCCATGTCTTTTTATTTCGCCGCAAAAATAGGCCAGATCCCTTCATTTTTCAGGAACAACTTAAAAGCATTTTGAATCGTCCTTAGCTGTAGAAAAGTATGAATTCGATACATGAGTGTACATTTTCATATCAAAGAAAATTCCTGGATCGGCAGGCTGGCCGCCTGGAAATTAGGGGCAGAAAAAGTAGCCATCGTGATAGGTCGTTCCATACACCTGCATAATACCAGCCGTGATGAATTCCTGCAGAACAGGCGCTGGGTATTGCATGAATTAAAACACCTGGAGCAATTCCGACGCTATGGTTTTGTTCGTTTTATCTTTCTTTACCTCTGGGAAAGTATTCGCAACGGTTACTTCAACAATAAATACGAGATAGAGGCGAGAGAAGCTGAAGAAATGCAGGAAACTAGGTTACTACAAAACGATAACCTATTCCTTTAATTGTGATGATCTCAAGGGAAGGGTCGTCTTTTAAATAACTACGAAGCTTTGCGATATACACATCGAGATTGCGGGAATTGAAAAATGAATCATTTCCCCAAAGCAGGTTTAAGATATCTTTCCTGTCGATGATCTTATCCCGGTTCTCATACAATAATTTCAGCAATTCACTCTCGCGATAGGAAAGTTTGCGCTCATCACTACCATTATTCAACGTTTGCCGGTTGAGATGAAACTGGTATTTTCCCAACATTACTATATCAGTTGCAGGCCTGGCAATCACTTCACCGTTCTTGCTACGCAGCACATTCTGGATCCTGGCAATCAGTTCTTCCATACTGAAAGGTTTGCGGATATAATCATTGCCGCCCAGTGAAAAACCTTTTACCACATCCTCCGATTGCGTTTTGGCCGTTAAAAAAATAATAGGCACACCCTGGTTAAGGTCCCTGATCTCGTCGGCAATCGCAAAGCCGTCCTTATTAGGAAGCATAATATCGAGTACACATACGTCCGGTGCAGATCTTTTGAATTCCTCCGTCGCCCGGGCTCCATCAGTTTCCATAACAACCTCATAACCTCGATTCTCCAGGCTTTCTTTTACGATCTTGCCCAGGAACACTTCATCTTCTACATATAAAATTTTAACATGATTACTCATACCCTGGCAATATAAACTATTGTGGTTTTGGTAATATGATGGTGAAACTGCTGCCGGACCCTTCAATGCTCTCGACCCTGATGTTTCCATGATGCTCGTGGATCACGCGTGCTACATAGCTTAACCCCAGTCCATGACCTTTCGCGTTATGCGTATCGCCAGCCGGAACACGAAAGAATTTTTCAAATATCCTGTCCTGGTAATGTGGCGGGATACCAATACCATTGTCAGAAACATTCAGGATAACCTTATCACCCTCTTCCTTAAGGTTTACCTGTATATCCACACTGCCATTATTATACTTTAAGGCATTGTCGAGCAGGTTAAAGACTACGCTTACCAGGTGGTGCCTGTCAGCATTAACACGCAGGTCGCCTTCGGTATTGACCTGAATGCTGGCTTTGCTTTTCTCAAGCTGGAGTTTCAGCGAACTAATCACTTCTCTGACCACATCGCCGAGATCGATGATCTCCTTTTTTACGCCAATAGCATTGTTTTCAAACATGGAAAGCTTCAGCACCTTGTCGACCAGCAGTCCCAGCCTTTGCAATTCATTTTGAGAAATGTCGAGATACTCTTTGGTTTTTTGTGGATCCTGTATAGCGTTAAAATTTTTCAGGGCCTCGATCGCCACACCCACTGTTGCAATTGGCGTTTTCAACTCATGCGTGATATTGCTTATCAGGTCATTTTTCATCTCCGCCAGTTTATGTTGCCGTAGCAGGTTGCGGTATAGCAGGGCAAAGGACAGAATTGACAGTCCCACCAGGAAAATTGAAAAAAGAATTGGCAGCGAGATCTTCTTCAACAGGAAAGGAAATGTGTTTCCCAACTGAAGCGAGTATCCTTCAAAGCTTTCAAAAGTAAACGGGCGGCGTGTAAACGCCATAGTGGTTTTACCTATATTATTTCCCGGCTCAGGAATGATCTCAAAACTTATGTCAAGTTTCTGTTCCGCCAGTTTTTTTGCAAAAGCAGTGTCAAGGTCATTCACCCGCAATGAATCATAGAAAAGCGAATCAACATTTATCCTAAAATTCTGACCCTGGCCATTATTGAAAAAGATCGTGCTCACCTTCTTTTCCGCCCCACCAGAGCTATCGGTGGTCATGGGTTTGTTCGTCCAGCTTCCCTGCCGCGATTTAGCTAACTGTGCAGAAGCTTCTGCACCTACCATTACGATCTGTTCAAAAGTAGACGAGCCGTTAGAGTCAATAGCAAGTTCGCGGGCCCGTGGCAGGTCGCTGTTCACCACTTTAACGGTCACACCTTTTTGCCGATTGCCGGTATCGATCTGCAATTGTTCACTAAGCACATGAAGAACCCGGGTGGTCCTCGGCGCAGCAGAACGAAATTTTACCTCACCAGCCTGGGTGCTGTCGTCCATTACAAGTCGTAGCCGCTTACGAAGTTTAGCATCCTGTACTTCCCGTACCGTTTCGTAGAACATGGCCTGGGCTTTTACCTCGAGTGCTTTTTTTTCACGGTAATAGTTATCCCTGATCCAGTACAACTGGAAACCGGCTATGGCCAGCAAAACGGCCACCATTAAAACACCCTGTCCGCGAAGTTTTTTCATTACCCGGTTACAAATGTAAACCAATGTTTAGCCCCTTTACCAGCGTATTAACCTTTATTAACCTTAATACAAGGTGTGTTAACTGCCAGCGCAGGTAAGGTATTATAGCTTAGCGCAAAAATCAAAGCGCATGAAAAAAATTGTTCTTCCGTGCCTGGCATTGTTTGCACTCCTGGTCGGCAATGCTCAGCAAAAGGAGGGTAAGGTCATTTACCAGCGAACCGTACAAATGCAGATCCAGATGGCAGATGGCAGCGGATCGGTACAGGAACTGCCCCGTACCCGCACCGATAAATTCGAATTGAACTTTGCCGATGGGAAAATGATCTTAAAACAAATGGAAGACGAAATCCAGGATGATAATTTCAGCTCAGGAGGTATGATGATCCGCACTATAGGTGGGGGCGCCGACGATGCCACCTACTGCGATTTCGAGAATTCCCGTAAAGTGGAAGCACGTGAATTTTTCGAAAAGAAATTCCTGATCACCGACAGCCTTCGTCGTGGCAACTGGAAGCTGACGGATGAGACCAAAACTATCCTAAACCATCTTTGCCGCAAAGCAACCACCGAACGGGTAGCTAAACGCATGATGATGAACATGGACAACGGCAAAATGGAAAGAAAGGAAATATCGGACACATCCGTGATCGTTGCCTGGTTCACAACAGATATTCCCGTACCGGCCGGACCGGAAGTACAGGGTCAGCTGCCGGGCCTGATACTTGAGTTTCACTCTAACAATGGACGCACGGTTTATACCGCCGTTGAAATTTCTCCCAAGGCCGATAAAAAAGAGATCAAGGAGCCCACAAAAGGCAAAAAAGTCTCTCCTGATGAGTTTGCTGCCGAAAGAAACAAGATGATGGATGAGATGCAGCGAAATAACCAGGGTGGCAATTTCAGGATACGTATGAACTAGAGCGTTCTGCCAAACAGGACAGCCTAACTAAAAAATTATTTTTCAAAATGATTGGGGTTTGCCTAGCTTAGCACCCCAATCTTTTTGTGAAAGCCGTAGTACCCGATTTAACCATTAAACCTACGGCTGATGAAAAGAACTTTACAGTATACCACTAAGCTGGTACTATTCCTTTTATTCCATCCTCTCCTTTACAGTCAACCATTTTCCCTGCTCAGGGATATAAACCCTGGTATTTCAGAAAAACAGGCTGTAAGTCTTACCACATCAAATGGGGAACTCTTTTTTATTCTGCGACAAACACATTTGCTCGGCTATCCTTCTGATCCCGGTAAAGAACTATGGAAAACCGACGGAACAGACGCTGGTACGATTAAGCTAAAAGAATTAAACCTAATCCCTGGTCTAACGGATATCAACGGAACTGTATATTTTTCAAATCTTATTCCTGGCGCCGGCAGTGAACTTTGGAAGAGCGATGGTACCGAAGCAGGAACTGTACTGGTTAAAGCATTTCCTGACAAGACTTCCACGGTCTTTTCCCATGTCAATGGCACAGTTTACTTTGCTTTCCAGGGGGAATTATGGAAATCGGATGGTACCGAAGCAGGAACACAATTGGTAAAATCTATTGGCGGTGATCTATCGAATTTTTCAAATGTAAATGGTACCCTGTTCTTCTCATCTACAACATCGAAGAACACATTATGGAAAAGTGATGGGACAGAAGTTGGAACAGTAATAGTAAAAGATGTGTTCCCAGGAGTTGATGCCACAGATATCAGTCATTTTTTCAATGGCAATGGAATTCTGTTTTTCAGGGCCAACGATGGTATCCACGGCCAGGAACTTTGGAAAAGCGATGGTACAGAGGCAGGCACTTTACTGGTCAAAGACATTGAAACAGGTGCCAATGGCAGTTTTGTAAACAATCTTACTACTTCGAATAATATCATTTACTTCTCAGCGCTAACATCGTCAGGTTTTGAATTATGGAAAACCGATGGATCAGATGAAGGTACTGTGCAGATTAAAACGTTCACTGGAGATCTCCGTCATTTAGTCGATTTTGATGGCCAGTTGTTTTTTTCAAGAAGTAGCCCAGGCACAAGTATCGCAGAAGAACTTTGGAAAAGCGATGGCACTGCAGATGGAACGGTAGCCGTCAGGCAGTTTCCTTCCTCAAATTCGAGTCTGACCCAACTCCTTGTGATAAATGGCGTACTTTATTTCATTGCAGGCGATGATATAAGCGGAAATGAATTATGGAAAAGCGATGGAACAAGCGATGGTACATTAATGGTAAAAGACATTTACCAGGGCGCCGGGCCAAGTAGTATACTGGAACTTACTGATGTATCAGGTACCCTGTTCTTCAGCGCCAACGATGGATTGCATGGCCGGGAGATTTGGAAAAGTAATGGTACAAGTCAGGGTACGACCATGGTAAAAGATCTTTCATTTCCTACTCCCTCCAGTTCACCCCAGGGTTTAACTACTATAAATGGAGAGATTTACTTCTCCGCAGAAGATCCATATGCATCTCCTGGTACTGCCCGGGGAATTGAACTATATAAAACTGATGGTACATTGTCGGGAACCAACATGGTAACTGATATCAATCGATTTGGCCACAGCATGCCATCACAGTTTACACCCCTTAATGGTGCAGTATATTTCTCTGCGACCAAATCTGATTTCAACTTAGTCGGTAGTGAGCTTTGGGTTACCGGCGGTCCTACGCCAGGTACACAGATGGTGAAAGATATAAATTTAACGGATGGAAGTAATCCGGAGCATTTAACACTTGTAAATGATCATATATTTTTCTCCGCCAACGATGGTAGCAACGGCACTGAACTCTGGAAAACGGATGGCAGTGAAGCAGGTACCGTATTGGTTAAGAATATTAATAACGCCGGCGATAGCGATCCGCAGGAGCTTTTAAATATTAATGGCATCCTTTATTTTACTGCCGACGATGGCGTCAACGGTCGGGAATTGTGGAAGAGCGACGGTACCGATGCGGGTACGGTTATTGTCAAAGATATAAATGGCGTATCCGGAAGCAATCCAGCCAACCTGGTTTCCCTTAACGGAACTCTTTTCTTTACCGCCGACGATGGCATCAACGGTGCTGAACTTTGGAAATCGGACGGCACCGATGCCGGAACGGTGATGGTGAAAAATATCCATGCCGGCGCTGGAAGTAACCCCGCAGCTTTGTTTGGTGCTAATGGCATTTTGTATTTCACTGCTGATGACGGCATCAATGGCGCCGAGCTCTGGAAGAGTGATGGTACTGACGCCGGAACTGTTATGGTAAAAGATATTTTTAGCGGCTCCGGCAGCAGCAGTCCGCAATTCTTTACGCAGGTCAACTCATTGATATTCTTCTCCGCGGAAAATGAAACCAACGGACGCGAACTTTGGAAAACGGATGGCACCGATGCGGGAACGTTGATGGTGATGGATATCCATGCAGGTATCAACAGCAGCAACCCTACTGTACTGACAAGGATAGGTAGTAATTTGGTTTTTGGCGCTGACGATGGAATTGCTGGAAATGAATTATGGATCAGTAATGGTTCGGCAGCGGGCACCCGGATGATGCAGGATATCGAACCCGGCAGCGATGGATCTGATCCGTCGGAAATTATCGAAGTGAATGGGAAACTGCTCGTAAGTGCGTTTACCTCATACTTTGGCAGGGAGCTTTGGGTATCTGCTGCCCCGGCTGAAATCCCACTGCCGCTTGTTCTGCTTGAATTCAAAGGTTCGGTAGTGAATAATAATAGCTTACTCCAATGGAAAACGGAACATGAATACAATACTTCCGTCTTTATCCTGGAAAGAAGTACTGACGGCCGTCACTATCATGCTGTCGCTTCAATACCTGCAGCCAATACAGATGGCGTTCATTATTACGATTATACCGATGCAGATATAAATACTTTGTCTTCACCCGTCATCTATTACCGGCTCCGGCAGGTTGATATTGACGGACAGTTTACTTACTCCAATATTGTAACACTTAGTATTGATCAGAGCAAAACCATAGTGATGGTATATCCCAACCCGGTTAGCCACACGCTAAATATGACAGTCACGGTTGAACAAAAGGAAAAGCTCCAATGGCGGATCCTGGATAATACAGGACGTGTAGTAAATAACGGACTATATGATCTTCAGCGGGGAAGCACGGCGTTTAGCGTCGATGTTTCCAGGCTGGGCAGTGGAATTTATTTATTGCAATTAAAAGGTGAATCGATACAGGAAGTGATCAAGTTAATTAAGCAATAGCGAAATTATCAGGGCTGTTCCGAACGTTTTATTACCGTCTTACCGGCAGGCATTAGGTTCGGAACAGCTTTTTATCTCATAATAATTTGCCTGGAATTCCCACCAGAATTCCCCAACCCTGTCTTTGTAAGATTATATGTAAAAGTCAGCAATGCAAAGCGCCTGATCGTATTGACCCTTGAGTCTTCGATATAGTTCTGGTTGCTGGTGCGTGATACACCTACGTTCCTGTTCAGGATATCGTTGACCCGCAATTTGAGCTCTCCCCGGTTGAACCTCAGCATTTGCTTGCTAAGTGATGCACCCCAAAGGGGTACTCTTGCATTGAACCCGTCGTTGAGCTGGTTGTTGACCGTGTAAGTAAAATCGGTATTGAAATAAAAACCACCAGGCAGTTGCCAGTTGATATCCGTTTCATAAACCTGGGAAAAATAACTGGTGTTGAGAGTGGGCTGCAGGGAATATTTGGTCCGATTAAAATTCGTTCCCGCTGTAAAGCTGAGTGAAAGTTTATCAGTGGGGTCGGATTCAATTGTGAGCCTGGGCCCGGCACTAATCGTATTAATGGTATTGCCCAGCCCGTTGATAAACTGTTTGCCGCGGTTATAACCCAAGTTGGAACCCATACGAAGGCTGCCTTTCAGGAAACGCAAGGGTAGTCCGATGCTGATGTCACCCGTAAGATTATACACACCATCAACGTTGACGGGCTTTGTTTTTCTTACACCTGATGCAAACAGGCTATCCGAATTTACGATCTTGTTATCCGTCCTGTTAAGATTAAAAAACGCAAACAGGTTTTTATTCCTGAATGGATTTACACCCATGTAATTGATCTGTATGTTATGAGTATACTCCTGCCTCAGTTCGGGGTTACCTTCCCTGATATTGAGCCTGTCGCTAATATCTGGTACCGGCTGTAATTGCGACGCGGAAGGCTGGTTGGTAAAGGCTCGATAGTTCAGCGTAAAATTTTTAAAGCGGGTAAAATTATACTGGAACCGTGCTGTAGGTAAAAAATTGGAGAATGTCTTCTTAATCACCGAATCCTTGAAGCCGCTTATAATCTTCCCTTCCAGTTCGGCCTGCTGCCAGGTTATGCCCACGGCGTAGTTATATTTCTTTTTTTGTGTGCGCACACGGAAGCCTGCATTGACAAAACCATATTTATTCTCAAAGTCATTGGTAAGTGAGTCATTGACCCTGTCATACTTTCCATTTCCGTCGTTATAATCATACGTTATTTTCTGTGCAGTGTTACTGTTTTGGCTTTTACCCACACTGAATTCCATCAGCGAACGCTTGAACAATGGCTCGGTATAAACCATACGGCCCGTGTATCCCCTGAGGTCTGATTCATTGATGATCTGTTGGTTGATAGTGTCCACAAAGGTTCCACCACCATTTCTTGCTAAAAACTCAGTGACTGATCGCAGGCTGCCATCTGTTTC
>JAEYOL010000079.1 GCA_023411775.1 Bacteroidota bacterium
GTCCACTCCCGACTGATCCATGCATCCAGTATCCGGCATCCAGTATCCAGCATCCAGCTTCTGGCATCCAGTATCCAGCATCCAGCATCGTTGAAAACACATCTTTTCCCCGTTTTTTCCTGAAACCCATAAATTAAATTATGATTTATGATAAAGTTTATTATTTTTATGCCCATCCCACCATCCTATCTAGTCAAACTCTATTCCTGGCTTTCCAATATCACTGAGTTACCGTTAGCAATTATAACAGGTTTGGTAATGTAACGCGTTCATGGAACGTAGTGGGCTATAAGCAATAGCGCTTATCATTACGAGTACCTGTTAAAGCCGGGTAAAAACAAATCCTACAATTAACCTTCTGGACGGTTTAGACGCCCTCCGTCATCCTTCGAATTCATGATGAAAGGAATGCATGATTCCTATACCTATGCCTATGCCTATGCTTATGAGAGCAGCCAAGCAAATGCAGGTATCATTTGATCTTATGGTCACTTGGCACCTGGGTGGACCTTAACCAGCTAACCAGTATTTCATGCGTTTGACTCAAAAGAAATTTCTCCGGATCTTGGGAAGCTCTTTAAGGGTAAAGCGATATTCGTCCTTTGCCTGGAAGATGTTTTGGCTATTATTGATAACTTCCCTGGCGTTTTCGTTTTCTTCTTCCTCACAGACCGCTACAATTTCAGGAACTAATTTAATTACCTGCCAGGGTGCCGGAACAGAACCTACCATCACCTTTACAGGATCCGGCGGTGTGCAGGAGTATACATTTGCATATACCATAAACGGTATAACTCAAACTCCTGTTACCACAAGCGGCAGTAATGATTATACTTTTGACGTTCCAACGACTGCTGTAGGTGATTTTGTTTATCAGATCACCAGCGTTACCGACGGCAATAACAACACAACTAATATAACCGGCCAATCTCTAACAGTCCGGATCATCGGTCCACCTGTTATTGTACTTAATCCCAATAACAATCCTGTTGAATTTTGTTTTAATGAAACGGTTACCGCTCCGGAACGTCTAAATTTCACCCATCAAAACCCATTCTCCGAAATATTCCTTGTAATTCAGTGGCAGTGGAGTACAGACCAAACTAACTGGAATAATATTAGTGGTGATTCAGACCCATATTTCCTAACTCCTCCAACCAATATTGCCGGAGTACGGTATTACAGGGTTGTATTAACACCTGGAAATGCAAGCCAGGCGGGGTGTGCGTCGGGGGTTTCTGCAACTAAACAGGTTACTGTTCTGCAACCACTAAACCCAGGAACCGTTAATACAGAAGCAGGCGGAACATTTTGTGTTGGCTGGACAGAGACAATTAATAGTACGGCACTTCCAACAGGCGGCTCGGGTAATTACACCTACCTGTGGCAGGAAAGTGTAGGTTGTAATGGTACCTGGTCCGACGCTCCTGGTACAAATAATAACGCCAGTTATACCAGGACAGGTTTCCCATCGCCGGGCACCTATTGTTACCGCCGGATGGTAACAGATAATGAATGCAGCACCGCCCCTGCTGTTTTCTCCGAGATTGTACAATTTACTATTGTCCCCGACTTAGTCTCGCAATCGATAAACCCATCTCCCAATGCCACATCCGTTTGTGCAGGCACAAATGTGTCAGCAACATTTACCGGCGGCGGCGGAGGTGCACCGGGACTTTTCACCGATACATATGAAGTCAGTACAAATGGAGGTAGCGACTGGTCACCATATACAGAAGGCGCTGCCATCGCCACGACCGGATTGAGTGAAGTGCGGATAAGAACAAGAAGAGAGTCTAGTCAACCTAATGGTTGTGACTTTGGTAATTATGTGGTACATACCTGGACGGTGAATGCTGCGCCTGCCGCACCTGCCCCATATTATATACGTGTAGGGAATCCTGCGGTACACAATCCTCCTTTGTGTGTTGGGGACAATTTTCAACTGATGTCAATTGGGGCAGCAACGCCCCTTACCTGGACAGGGCCAAGTGGGTATACTATCATATCACCCCCGCTTACAGCAAACCCCACACGGAACAATGCGCAGCCAAACATGGCCGGAACATACACGCTGACCACAACGGTCAACGGTTGCTCTGCTTCAGGCACAGTAAATGTGGTCATTAATACAGCTCCCAATCCTTTTTCAATACAGTCATCTGGTTCAACCACATTTTGTACACCTGGCAGCGTGACATTATCGTATCCCCTGACACCTGGTTCACTTAGCTTTCAGTGGTACAGGGATGGCAGCCCGATCCCAGGCGCTAACAGCGCTACTTATAATGCGACAGTGTCAGGAGTTTACTCCCTCGCGGCAGGTAATTCCGGATGTAATACCATTTCTACAAATACCATACAGGTCACCGCAAATGTGACCCCCGACCGACCGGTTATTGTCACCAGCGATCCCACTACGTTTTGTGAGAACGAAGCTTCAATACTCAGGGTAGAGGAACCTCTTGAAAACACCTTCTATTTATGGGAGTATTTTACTGCCGGAACCTGGCACCCATTAAACTTAGCTGATGGTTCAGGTGAAAGCTATATCACCATGGCTGTGAACCAGACTGGTAACTATAGAGTTACCGCCACGTCACTTGCAGGCGGTTGTTCATCTCCCGCTTCGAATTCTTTTTCAGTAACTGCATTACCATTACCAAATCTTCCGCCCTTCGGTGCGGCAGATGACGATATTTGCCTTGGAGAATCTACCACATTTCCTGCCCCATCCCCACATAGCGGCATAAACCCTGTATGGGCGAGCAGTAATCCTGCGGTGGCAACCGTGAATAGTTCAGGGGTTATTTCAAGCCATGCTGTTGGTAGTTCTATAATTTCTTACACGATTACCAGTCCTTCCAACGGTTGTAAAAATACAGTTACCAAACCCGTCAATGTTTCATCGCTTCCTGAAGTGACGGTAACGGCATCACCCAGCACGATTTGTTTGGGTGAATCTACCGTATTGGCTGCAACTGTTAACCCAACTGCTTCGCTCTCGACTTTTACGAATTGCAATAATACCCGTGATGAGTTTCTGAATAATCCTAACCTGGGATTACAACACATGGCTAACACCTCTATCACTGTCAGCCTTCCGGGTGTGACTGATATGTCCCAGATCACCAGTATGTCGGTGCAGATAGATATCACACACCCCACAGCTAGTGAGGTAGAGGTTTACTTAATAAAAAACTGCCCGGGTGATCCTGGCGCGGGGATCAACAACCTGGGGAACCAGCCCCAATCTGACCCAACCCAACAAACCATTCCAGGCAGGTCTATAGAATTAGTAAGAGATCGTGGCGGCAACGGTAATAACTTTTCAAATACAGTCTTTACTTCTGTAGCGGGCGCACTACCTATTAGTACCGGTACAGCTCCGTTTACAGGCACATTTAGCCCCGAACAGCCTTTTCTTACCGGGCCAAATCGCTTTACTGGAAATCCAAACTGTACCTGGACGCTCAGAGTTGTTGACGATACAAATAGTGGTGATGTGGGAACACTGTTGGGCTGGTGTATCAGTTTTACATATGGTAGTGGTTATACCTACACCTGGAGATCCGAGCCTCCTGGCTTTACCTATACCACAACAGCTCCGAATCCAACCATTGAGCCGCCATTCAATACGGTTTCTCCTACGGTAGATACTCGGTATTTCATGTCTTCGACATCTAATGCTGTCAATGGTTGTACGGGAGAAGGTTCAGTACTTGTTACAGTACAACAACCTCCAACAATCACCGGGTTGGTTAATCCTACTGTATGCCAGGGTACAACTTCAGCGCCACTTGCATATACTGGTACCACAAACAATCCCACACACTATAGCATAGTTTGGAGTGCGGCTGCCCTTAGCCAGGGTTTTACCAATGTGACGGAAGTTGCATTGCCTGCAAGTCCGATCTCATTGACAGTACCCGCAGTTGTTGCATTTGGAACGTATACAGGAACCCTGATTCCTATTTCAGATGGTTGTACCGGAACGGACATTCCTTTCTCAATCAATATAAACGGAGTTACACCAGGTCTTGTATCAGGTAACAGAACGGTGTGTCTAAACGGAGATCCCGCTGCTTTTACGCAAACAGTACCGGCTGCGGGTCCCAGCGGTGCACAAGCCCCCACTTATCAATGGCAAAGCAGTACTGTTGATTGTAGTACCGGGTTTACAGATATTCCAGGAGCCACTGGAAATGTCTATGATGTACCACCCGGTGTAGCGGTTACAACATATTATCGGCGCGTCGCGACATCAGTCTGGAATGGCGTACCATGTACCGCAGTCAGCAATTGCCTCACGGTGACTGTCAACACGATTAATCCCGGAACTATTGCCGGAGACCAGACTATTTGCGAGGGTGGAAATCCTGCTGCGTTTACGTCTACCGCGGCGGCCACCGGCTCAGCTCCACTTATCTCCTATCAATGGCAAAGCAGTACTACGGGTTGTGCCGGTGAGTTTACAAACATTGGTGGAGCTACTGCGGCTATTTATGATCCTCCAGGAGGACTAACGACTACAACTTATTATCGACGCGTTGCAACATCTACTCTCAATGGCCAGGATTGTTCTGAAGCCAGTAATTGTATTGTTGTTACTGTAAACGAAATAGTCACGCCGGACTTTGCCGCAATCGGTCCGCTGTGCCAGGGAAGTACACCGCCAACACTTAGCAACACTTCACCTAATGGCATCTCCGGTACCTGGGCGCCTGCTACCATTTCAACCACGTCGCCGGGAACAACTAACTATGTCTTTACACCAACAGCAGGACTTTCCGCCGAACAACAGACTTTAACCATCACGGTTGATCCGCTGCTCACGCCGGACTTTGCCGCAATTGGTCCGCTGTGCCAGGGAAGTACACCACCAACACTTAGCAACACTTCACCTAATGGCATCTCCGGTACCTGGGCACCTGCTACCATTTCAACCACGTCGCCGGGAACAACTAACTATGTCTTTA
>JAEYOL010000137.1 GCA_023411775.1 Bacteroidota bacterium
AAAGAAGAACGATTTTGTGCATGTATCGATTGAAAAAATAATATCGTTGGAAACAACAAAAAAACAAGTCGTGTTCTCATAATAGAATAAATAAAAAGGAAACCTTTTAAGTAAATAAACAGGGACAACTGGTCAGTAAGCCAGCATGGAAATTTATCCTATGAAAACCGGAGGACCTCGAAGTGCAGGTAAGCTGAGGGATGTAAAGAATATTTTCTCAGTCGCCGTGCTGATGGTAACAGGATTAAATGAACGGAAAGCCTCAAAAACAGGCTCCTCTGTCTCAATCAGCGGCATTAAAAAATTATCGACACAGCTACAGGCAAAATTTATCTCCTGCGAGCTATCATGGTGCTGGGTATGAGAAAGGCGCTCCCTGTCCTTGTGCAGGATATTATGGATATAGAGTCCCGCACCAATTTGCTGGAAAAAAACCAGCACCAGCAGGAACACAATCCCCCATCTTTTAAGTGAGCCTTTTTTCATTCCAATGCAAAGAAACGAAATATTTGCAACAATAGTTCATTTTTATAGAAGTCGGTATTGTATCCTTACCAATCAGTGATCTTAAAAAGAAAGTAATCCCCGCAGCCGCTCCGCCACCTTGCCGGCATTTGGTAACATGGCCTGCTCTAAATGGAGATTCATTGGAACGGCAGGCAGGTTGAGCGCACCGATGACTTCAACCGGCGCATCAAGGGATGAAAAACAGTTTTTTGATATTCGCCCGGCCAAAGCTTCGGCAAAAGAGTTGTTTTGTTGCTCTTCTGTTACTACCAGGCATTTGCCGTGTACGCTTACCCGTTCGAAAATAAGCTCTTCATCAAGCGGAAACAAAGTACGCAGGTCAACGATCTCAACCTGCTGATCGAAATTTTTCGAGGCAGCTTTTGACCAATACACCCCCATACCGTAAGTAATCACCACGCAGGATTCTCCATCATCCATGGCCGCCTGGCTGGCTTCCTGTACAATACTTGCCTTGCCAAGTGGAATAATATAATCTCTCGAAGGCTCGGGAGTTTTCGCGTCGAGCGTTCCCGGTATTTTACTCCAGTAAAGACCCTTATGCTCCAGGATCGCGACCGGGTTGCCATCATAAAAAGCAGCTTTCATCAACCCCTTCATATCCGCGGCATTCGAAGGATAGACTACCTTGATTCCCTTAATTGATAACAAGGTTGTCTCAATACTCCCGCTATGATACGGTCCGCCGCCGCCGTAAGCACCCGTGGGGATCCGGAGTATCATCGATACGGGAAACTTGCCACAACTGAGATAACAGCTCTTGGAAATTTCCGTCACCAGTTGATTAAAACCGGGATAGATATAATCCGCAAACTGCACTTCTACGATTGGCTTCAAACCAACCGCGTTCATCCCCACCGTGGAACCTACTATATATGCTTCCTGGATAGCCGTGTTAAAAACCCTTTCGTCGCCGAACTGTTGCGCCAGGGTGGCAGCTTCACGAAATACCCCACCCAGTCTGCGTCCAACATCCTGTCCATAAAGTACCGCTTCTGGATGATCTTCCATCAGTTCACGGATCGCAAACAATGCAGCATCGACCATCGGTATTTTTTCCGCGCCAGCGGGAGCCCTCTCACCTTTTTCCTCCAGCACCGGTGTCGGTACAAAAACATGTTCCGCTACGCCGCTAATATCAGGTTCCGATGCCGCCACGGCTTTTGCAAAATCATCTGCTATGTTTTGAGCCGCTTCATTTTCTATCTGTGTGAGATCGGTCTCACCTACCGTTGCGAGCAACTTCTTTTTCAACTTGATTCGCGGGCAATGAGCCGAATGCTTTTCCCAATCTTCATCAGAACGATAGTACTCCCTTCTTACACCACTGGTATGGTGACCCAATAACGGCACCTGCGCATGAACTAACCAGGGCTTTCTATTTTTCCGGGCAGAAGCAAAAACCTGTTTCATGACAGTCAATGAGGCTTCAAAATCGCTGCCATCAACCTGAACTCGGTTCAAACCTTTAAATCCTGCAGCGAACTCAAACGCATTCATGGCCCGCGCTTCCTCGGCGGCCACGCTTATACCCCAGTTGTTGTCCTGCACCAGGTAGATCACCGGCAACTGCTTCAGCACCGCGAACTGCAGAGCTTCACTCACTTCACCTTCTGTAATGCTTGCATCGCCAAGTGAACACAGCACCACGGGTAATTCACCGTTGACACCTGTCTTTAGTCGTAACGAGTCAACCGATTCCCAATATGCGATGCCCTGTGCGATCCCGGTGGTGGGAATCACCTGCATACCGGTAGCGCTACTTTGATGAATGATTCCGGGTTTGTCGTCTCCTCTATAGTTTGGATGAGAATAATATTCGCGGCCGCCGGTGAAAATATCATCACCTTTCGCCAAAAGCTGCAGCATGAGCTCATAAGGCGTAAAGCCCATACCCAGTAGCATGCTTTCATCACGATAATAAGGACTTACAAAATCCTGGGGCTGGAGCTGGTAGGCTGTAGCCAACTGGATGGCTTCATGTCCCCGGCTGGTGGAGTGTACATATTTGCAAACAGAACGATTTACCTCGTAGGTTTCGGCCATCTCATGCACAAGGCACATGGACCGGTAGGCTTGCAGCAATACGTTAGTGTCTGTCATCGAAGAATCGTTCCTTCTTTTTAAAAATGAAAAGCAAATTTAAGGGGAACGACCGTTAGTTTTAAAACAAAGCCATCCCTTTTGATCGGGATGGCCGTATAAGCAATTGGTATGAGGCTAATATAAGAGGCAGAATAGCGGGCTATTTTACTTCAAGTTTGAACATGCTTTGGTTTTCGAGGGTTCCTTCCAATTCGTCACCTACCACGGCTTCACCTACACCTGCAGGTGTGCCGGTAAAGATCACGTCGCCGATATTGACGGAAAAAAAGTTGGAGATATAAGAAACGATATTATCAAAATCGTAGATCATTTGTGCCGAGTTACCTTTCTGCACCATTTCTTTATTCTTAAATAACTCGAAATTGATCTCTTTCCTGTTTTTTATTTCGTTGAGTGGAATCCATTTTCCAATGACAGCCGAATTGTCCCAGGCTTTTGCTTTCTCCCAGGGAAGACCTTTTGCCTTTAATTCATTCTGGATATCACGTGCTGTAAAATCGATGCCTACAGTAATGGCATCATAATATTTTCCGGCAAATTTTTCCTGGATATATTTTCCATTTTTACTGATACGAAGTACCAGTTCGCATTCATAGTGAAGCTCGTTAGTAAATTCAGGATAGTAAAATGGGGAATGAGGTTGAAGCAATGCACTCTTAGGCTTCATGAAAATCACTGGCTCGTCGGGAATATTATTTCCTAGCTCATCAGCATGGGCGGCAAAATT
>JAEYOL010000157.1 GCA_023411775.1 Bacteroidota bacterium
ACCATTCAACTATTATTAAACAACTATTCAACAATTTACTTAAAAAATAATCCATGCACATTAATAAACGCTTCTCCAAGCGAGTCTATAATATCGCCTGCCGTCATCGCTTCCATCGACAGCCGCTCCGCGGCCATGTTGCCGGCGAATCCATGCAGGTACACACCCAGGATAGCAGATTCTACCGGGGTATAGGATTGAGCCACTAATGCGGTTAAAATACCGGTGAGAACATCACCGCTTCCCCCCGTAGCCATCCCGGCATTTCCCGTAGAGTTGAAATAACCCGCACCACCTGGTGTGGCAATAAAAGTGTGGTGGCCTTTGAGTACGATCACCATCCCGTACTGTTTGGCCATTTCCAGTGCCAGTTCGATCCTGTCGAATTCAGTAGCTGTTTCTCCAAACAATCTTTCAAATTCTTTTGGATGCGGTGTAACGATCGAACCTGCAGGAATGATATCCAATAATTCTTTTTGTGAAGCAATAATATTGAGTGCATCTGCATCGATCACCAATGGTTTTTTATACCTGCCTTGCAGATCTCTAAACATGGATCGGGTTTCGGTAGCCTTTCCAATACCGGGGCCGATCCCGATGGCGTCGTATGGATCCAGTGAATCTTCAAGCCCGGTCACAAAAGATGAATTGAAATCCGTACTGACCATGGCTTCGGGTACGGCGGTTTGCAGGATATCATAACCGCAACCCGGTACATGACAGGTAAGTAATCCCACGCCGCCCCGCAAACAGGCCCGCGCGGATAAAATTGCAGCGCCAATCTTGCCATAACTACCGGCAATTATTAAAGCGTGACCGAACTCACCCTTGTGACCAAACCGGCTCCGGGGTTTATAGATTTCACGGGCGAAGGACTGGTCCACAAGTTCAAACCTGCTGCTTCCGGAATTATAGTAATCTGTATGCAAACCAATATCGAGAATATGCACTTCGCCGATATAGTTTCGGTTCTCGGCAACCAGGTATGCAAGTTTATAAGTCTGAAAAGCCAGGGTATGATCTGCTTCGATCACCGCATTACCTTTCGATGAGCGATCTGTAAATAAACCGCTGGGAATATCAATTGATATAATGGTGCAGCCAGATTTATTGATATGTTGCACCAGGCTTGCCGTTACTCCTTCGATACCGCGGTTCAGACCCGAACCAAATAAGGCGTCGATCACAATTTCTTCTTCATGCAATACCTGGAAATGTTCTTCGGACTGGATAAAGCGAATGACGATCTCGGGGTGACGGTGCAGGCGTGCCAGGTTGACCTGGAAATCATCGGTGCCTTTATGACCGAATTCAAGTATATGCACCGTTACCTGGGCGTTCATCGTGGAAAGCAACCGGGCAATGGCGAGGCCATCACCACCATTGTTGCCCTTACCGCAAAAAATGTGAAAGGAGTGATGGGTAAAATTATTTCTCTCCAGCCAGTCCACGCATTTACCCGCAGCCCGCTCCATCAGGTCGATGGAAGCGATGGGCTCATGGGCAATGGTATACTGGTCCCATTCCCGCACCTGGTCGGCTGAAAATAATTTCATACCCTTAAAGTTGCGAAACTATTTTGATATGACAGCCTGACTTAAATATTTTTGAAATCAGTGCATTATTTTTATGCAGTGCAATCTGTTCCCAGGGCCTCATTGAGGAGAAAAAAACACAGTGTGCCTGGGGAGCATCGCCAGGTGACCGCTTTACAGTTTAATTTTTATCGAGGGCTTATCACTAATATCATTGCCGTAGTAAAAAATATAAAGGCTGCCCAAATGATACATGCCCGCACCATCCGGTCTGGTTTCGATAAAATATTCATACTTCGTCGTATCATTATAATAACTATACCTGATCTCAGGGACATTTACCCAGGTTTCGCTATTATCCCTTTTGATAAACAGATGGAATAAGTTACCGGTTGGTATGAGTTTATGGAAATGCTCAACTTCAAGTGAATTGTACCAGGGAAATATCCACTGAAGATTTGTAATGATAATTTCTGTTTCACTAACTCTGATAATCTGCGATACTGAATCATTGATTACTTGGGATAAACTATCGGGGACTAAGACATTTACCAAAACCTTGTCTTTGTCAAAAAGTGCCGCGGAATCCGTTACTGTTAACTCGAACTCATACACACCAATCTCAAGATTGAGTATTCGGGGGGTTTAGGTTTCTTCATTCTGTATAAGGCTGAAACTGGGTCCCGCGACCTGTTCCCATTTATAGGATTTAATATTATCGTCAGGATCCGAGGCATAACCTGTCAATATCGTTTCATTAACTGGTAATACTATATGCTGATCCAAACCTGCGTTAGCACTTGGTGTAGCATTTTTATTGACTTTTTCCGTTTCAACAGAGACAATTGGGTCAGCCATTTCTTTTTTGCACCCCGGAAAAAGCCAAAGGTTCAGGAGTATTAATGCAAATAGGAATAATGGTTTCATGGCGGTAGTTTTTTTAATAGATTTTTTATCAATGCAGCGACTGCGTGCCACAATTTTTCGAGCCAGGTCAATATGTTTTAGCAGTTATAGCAGTTTAATTCTAATGGAGGGCTTGTCGCTTATATCATCGCCATAATAAATGACGTAAAGGCTTCCCATGTGATAAAATGAACCGTCATCAAATCCCTTAATGAAATACTCATATTCAGTTGTGATTGGACCTGTCCATGCCGGCGCAACATTTTCCCATTTCATATCTGTTTCTCTCTGTATAAAGACTTCAAGGTTGTACATGGGAAACATATCGGTAAATTTTTTGACCTCAATAGAGTTATACCAGGGAGTAGTCCATTCAAGGCCACGAAAAATGACCTCTGATTTTGTGGGATCATCTCCTATAATTACGATCACCGTGTCTTTGCCCAACAGTCCCCTCGTGTCCCATGCCGTTAGTTCGAACTGATAGACTCCTTGTACCAGGTTTTTTATTTTTGTAAAAACTGCGGTCTCATTTTCGATCAAAAAGGAATCGGGGCCGGTGACCTTTTTCCACATAACAGACTTTATGTTCCCTTCCCGGTCTTCAACAGATCCGCTTAGGGTGGTATGAGAAGCCAGCATAGAATAAATTTGGTCGGGACCTGCCTTAACAACAGGTGCTGAATTGTATGGCTCCGGGATTTTAATATTGTCTTTTTTACAGCCTGTAACTAATATTGTAGACAAGCAAAAAATAAATAATATTATAGTTGAGTTCATTTTACTTTGGTTTTGGTTTGACTATCCTGGTTGAGCTATAGTTTTCGGAAGCTGTGTTTTAGAAGGTAGTTCGCTATTTCCCTGCCCATTTCTTCCCCATCCAATGCTCCTTTTCTGAAATACCAACCTGCATAGACCTTGCTCAAAGAATTATCTCTCGCAGCTTTGGAGAGACTGGTATAATGAATGGTCGGGCCAGGCAGGTTAGCGCTACTCAGTTCAACAGATATTCCATCGGACCTGAATATTGATTGCAGGATCGCGGTCGTAGCGCCTCCATACATGGCGTAAGCGGAAGGGTATTCAGGAACCGGTGGAGATACAAAATGCCCAGCAGGGTTGGCCGGATTATTTACCTCGATAAGGAAGGGTGTCCATGCAGGGTCGGGCGTAGTTGATGGATTACCATCATTTGCTCCCTCATGTATAGCCGTCTCGGGGCGCCAGGAATAGAAATGATACTTCGAGTCCATAGCAGTATTAAGACCATCGGCCATAGCTGTATTTATCAATGCAAAGACGCGGGCTGTTTCCCAGGCATCCATTTTTTTGCCTTCCATGATTTTCCTGGCAAGTTCATTCCAGATAATGGATGGCCGGTTTTCAGACCAAAACCTCGCCAGCAATTCTTCACCGGAAGTCCTTGTGGAAATATCACGGCCTCCTTTTGCTTTTATTTCTTTATTATCTTTGGCATACTCGGCTGAGGTAACCGCATAAGGTCCGGCTGGTCTGAACTGGCTATTCGTTTTTACCACAAAAGGTTTTACCACAGTGCCCCAGTTAGGTATAAAACGCATGTCCAAGAGATTTGTATGCCGGTAAGCGCCTGGGGCAGTGCCATCGGGTGGATTAGGTGAGGCGGGGATTATATTTGTGAACCCGTCGTTGGCGCGATTGGCTACAATAGCTTCGGCAGCCGATTGCCCCAGCAACTTTCCCGCTTCCTTGGCATTGCCGTCGGGAATGAGGGCCAGGGAACTGTCATACCAATTGTCTACCGGGAAAGCTCCCTGCAGGTTCAATCCTTTGATGGCCCAGTATGCCGCGCTGGCGACCGCAGCCGAAGAGGATGCAGACTTGTTGGGTTTATTCAGAACGAATCGTTCAAACCGGGGTTTGATATTATTGAGGGCATCATGTACAGCTATTTCAATGATCGCGTAATACCGGCTTCTGTCGGGTTGCCTCATAGGTGCGCCAAGCACAGTTGCTGCTTTTTCATTCCAGTATAATACCATCGCTTTATCGACCTGTATACCCGGTTCATGATTACCCTGCCAGGGAAAGTCGAGACCAACCCTGCGACATGAGGGCATAGTTATAGTAAGAACGAGGATCAGGGCAACAACCGCCAGGTAAAATTTATTGTTTTTCATGCTGCATAGTTTTGAGTTGAGGTTTTATTTCACCAAATCTAGGGGCCGTAGTGAGCGTATTTTTTTAAAAGCGACAGCCAGACAGCTCTGTGCGGCATAAGGAGATTATAGCGGGACAAGTAAAATAATCCGACAATTTGTTCTTCGGTCGCAGGAAAACGTCGTTGGTCGTGAAAAGGTAATATGGCTACTTAAGTCTGGGAAACCACAATAGGGACAGAGGGCATAGAAAACACAGGAAGATATCACAGAATCCCAATATGATCCTATGATCTAGGTGTTTAAAAAAAATAACAGTTTTGGAAAATAGGCATGTCGCAGGTATGCACCGTAGATTCTTAACCAATGGAGATCTTTAGCCAGGGCCACAAACGTATCCATTCTGATTTAGTCGCGAAAGATTTCCGGTGGTTAATCAATATTGCACTTTTATAGCGGAGGACAAATCCCAGTGAGGCACCACTTGCGTATAGATCACCATTTTACCAACTTGTAGTTCGAAATAGTATTCATGGGGCAATTGCTCGTCAAACATATGTATGGGATATACGAGATCCCATCCTGCCCGCGTTCTTGCAAAAACCTTCAGGTTTTTTCCGGGGCTAAATAGCTGAGGTGAGATAATGGTGGCGGTACTGCCCATGGGCCAAACCCAGACAAGGTCATTAAATATTTCCTCTTTGGAATTATTAAACGTATCGGGGTTGACAGTAATTATCATCGAATCAATTTGTGTTTCCCCGATGTAGTCGGTTACTTTTATTTCGAAATGGTACACGCCCTCCTGAAATCCGGTAACCGGGGTTCTTAAAGAAAACCTGTTTGTAATCGTTACGTTTGATGGACCGGAAATTTTTCTCCATTCCACGGAACGAAAGTTATTATTACTTCCATTCGTAATGCTGGCTCCCAGCATCGCCCAGTTGTAGGGTAAATTGATACTGGTATCGCTAAGCGGACCAATTCGTGGGGCTATATAAGTACCGGGGGGTAATAGGGATGGCATGTTCCGTGGCGATTCCAGGTCTTTCCTACACCCGCCTGTGGAAAGTAAAATTAAAGTCGCGATGAGACAAATGGACAAGGAACGCATAGATCAGGTTTTTACGAAGAATTATTTCAACGAAATTTTTAGTTTAATTGTTTTGGCTGGGGTAAAAATAATGTCTGGCTAACCCTGTTCCTGGAAAATGCGACTGCGGGCTTTATGTTCCCTGCATAAAGTTGATATGTCGCGATAGGAGCCCGTAACGCAATACTGACGCCCTTGTCTGGGACAAACGTCGTTAGTCGTACAGATCCGGCAAGTTATCGCATTTGTAAGGGCCGAAAATTTTTATATCTCCGAAAAAATTAACTTTAGATACGCCGGATTATGCAACTCAGGGAATTTATTTTATCAGAGCGAAAATCGGATCGCCTAAAACGCCATTTACTTTTTTGGCTTATCTGGGGATTATATTTTGCTTTTGTGCACGCATTTAACCCCATGTTAAAGCCGGAACTTAATTATTTCTCCCGGGTACCTTTTACAACCGTTGAAAGTTTTCTCCTCTTATTACCGCAAACAATACTGGTTTATCCCTTGCTCTATTTTGTCCTTCCCCGGTATGTTTTTAAGGACAAGTATTTGCCTGCCATATTCTGGAGCCTGGTCTTTCTAACGATTATGCTTGTGATCAACACATATATGACCACACGTGTGAACGCCAAAATCATTTCCTTCCTGCTTCCCGAGCACCTGCTGGCGGGTACCATGCGGCCACAGGAACAGTCTTTTTTCATGGGCATCCTGGGAAGTATGAAGGGAGGGCTTTCCGGAGCAGCCCTGGCAGCCTGTGTAAAAATGGTAAAACACTATTATACGGAGCAAAACCAGAAATGGCGACTGCAGAAAGAGAATACCGAAACCCAGTTACAACTGCTCACGGCCCAGGTACATCCACATTTTTTGTTTAATACGCTAAATAATATTTATTCAAAAGCCCAGGCTGAATCGCCGGGTACTGCTTCCATGATCATGGAACTGTCCCATATACTTCGTTACGTGCTGGATGAAGGACGGGAGGCAAAAGTTCCGCTGGAACATGAGTTGCAGATGGTCAGGGATTATATCAATCTCGAGAAAATGCGGTACGATGAGAAACTGGACCTTCATCTCTCATTTCCCTCCGATACTGATAATTTATATATAGCACCTTTATTATTGTTGCCATTTGTGGAGAACTGTTTCAAGCATGGTGCGAGTAAGATGCTGAGAAATCCGTGGATCAGTGTCAAAATGGAATTGCAGGGAGATTCTTTAATTGTGAAGATCATCAATGGCAGAAAGGATCAGGTCGACGGAAATACGAGTTATCGCAAAGGAACGGGTATTCAAAATGTAAAACAACGCCTGGAACTTTTGTATCGCGACAAGTACGCACTCGAGATCGTTGATGACCGGGAAGTGTTTATTGTTAATCTCCGGATGGACCTGGTCAGAATACCTCAAATAGCTGTAGCGACCCAACCCAATAATGAATATGCCTGAATCTGAAAACGACATACGTAAATGTCTAATCGTCGACGATGAGCCGATGGCCCGGGATGTGCTTCGCCGCTATATTGAAAAGCTTCCGGCGCTGGAAATAGCGGGAGAATGTAGTAATGCGATAGATGCCCTGATGTTTCTTCAAAAACATGATGTTGATATTATGTTTCTTGATATCCGTATGCCCGAGCTGCTTGGAACAGATTTCGTGCGATCACTGCACTCCCCGGTAAAAGTAATATTTACCACCGCCTATAAAGAGTATGCACTTGACGGGTTTGAGCTGGATGCCGTGGACTACCTGTTAAAGCCGATCAGGTTTGACCGATTCCTGAAGGCGGTCAATAAAGCGTTTCCCAGGACTTTTGACCGGAAAGAACCAGAGCCGGAAAGCATAGACAAAAAACCCGGGGCCGATTTTATTTACCTGCGGGTGGATCGCAAACTGGTAAAAATTTTTCTGTCCGATGTATTGTATATTGAAAGTGCGCGAGACTATGTGAAACTATTTACAACCGACAGGTCATATATAACCCGTCAAACCATTTCCTCCATCGAAGCAATGCTGAGCGGCAGGGATTTTATCCGTATCCACCGTTCTTATATCATATCGGTCGCGAAGATCAAATCTTTCAATCATGAAATTGTTGAGATCGGTAATAAGGAACTGCCAATCGGTAAACTCTATCGAAACAATTTCGTGAAACAGTCGCAATAGATCGCAACTTTAGAATGCTGAACATCATTACAACACAGCTTTCATTTAAGAAAACCTCGTATCTGAATCCATTCGAGGAAGCGATCCATCCAGGTATGACTGATGCCTGCGCGGAGCCCGTGTCCGCCTGTAGAGTAGAGATGCATTTCCGCACTTCCCCCTGCTTCCGTCCATTTTTGATAGAGGTCAAGGTGGTTTTTTGAAGAAAGTAGAAGATCATCTGTCGCACCAGCAATAAACAGCGGTGGAAGCTGCATGCCAGACCGAATTAAGAAGGGTTCAGCAGGACTGCCGTAGATCACTGCAGCGAAAGCCGGTTTAAATTCAGTAACGGAATCACTGGCCAGCAGGGTTGTGAGGGATCCCCCGGCGGAAAATCCCAACAACCCGATTTTCTGTTTATCTAAATTATAGCTATCTGCATTTTCCCTTACCCATTTCAGGGCTGCCTGCGCATCATCCTGCGCCAGTTTTTTGATTGGTGCAGCAACTTCGCGAAAACGTTGCCTATCCTGCAGTACGGCCATCATTTCCTGCCAGGGATTATCGGTAAATAATGGCGCCAGCCGGTATTTGAGTATAAAAACCGTAAAGCCTTTTTTAGTTAACGCTTCCGCAATCCGGTATCCTTCGTGTTCAATATTCAGCACATGGAATGCGCCGCCGGGGCAGAGGATCACGCTGGTTCCATTCGCTGAATCCGGTATATACATCAACAGCGATGATGCGGTCACATTGTAAACAATATGTGCATTGAGAGGGGTGCTGACAAAATATGTCTTTTCTCCCTGTTCATTACCCGTATTAACTTTTGATGCTGGTAACAGGGGAATGACTTTATCCTGCGCTATAACACCGGAAAACAAAAATAGTAGCACCGTATAGGAAAGGAATTTCATGGCAAGCGGGTTTATGAGTTTGGTACCAACAAAATTAACACAGACCAGGTGAAATAGATCTAAACCTGTCTTAGACGAGTTTTGTTTGTCGCATAAACCGCGGCGCTCGTCGCAGGAGATTTTTCATACCTGGCTTGACAAAGATTTCCCGAGTTATCTTTATATAGATCCTTCCCGATAAGACTTCTCCCGCCCTTACTTTTCAATAATGCCGTTTATGAAAAAAATATGTTTGTTGCTTGTCGTGATGGTGTTTTATAAGGTCTATGGTCAACCAGCCGGTTCAATTTCAGGAACGGTAATGAGCAGCTCCGGCGACGGGGTGCTTGCCGGGGCAACAGTTGCCGTGAAAGGATTGGAATTATCTACACTTACAGATATGAAAGGTTGGTTTAAAATAACAGGTCTCGTGTCTGGCCCTCATAAAGTTTTAATTACGCATGTGGGGTATGAACCGCTTGAAATTTCTGTAAACGTGGTTGCCAACCAGGAACTCATCCTTTCGATTATACTGAATCACGATGATCGACTTGGATCTGAGGTAGTGATAACAGCGTCGCGACGACCAGAAAAAATCACCAATGCACCCGCTTCCATCCAGGTTCTTACGACCCGCGACTTTGACCGGTTTGCCGGATCTAATATCAATGAAATGGTCGCCACCGTTCAGGGAGTCGAGTACACTCGTTCTGGAATTGAGGGGATCGCTATTAATGCGAGGGGATTTAATAGTGCTTTTAATAATAAGACCCTCCAACTAGTTGATGGTCGCATCAGCATGGCGGCCCTGAGTGGCAGCCTGCCCATTTTCAACAACGGCACTTATATGAAGAACGACCTTGAGAGGATAGAGATCGTATTAGGACCTCAAACCGCTTTGTATGGACCTAATGCACACAATGCGGTCTTTAATGTTATTACAAAAGACCCAAGGAAATATCCGGGTACAATTGCTTCCCTGAGTGCCGGAAATCATAACCAGTTTAGCAGCAGGTTTCGTCACGCGGAAGTGATCAACAGTCGCTGGGCCTTTAAGTTATCGGGGGAGTATTCCTTGAGTGAAGACTATGAGTTTATCGACAGCGTTTATGCAGGTGGTGGTCCATTCGGCCCGCCAGTAGCGATTCCGGAACGTAATGTAGACCGGGGTCTCAGGCATATACGCGGAGAAGCGGGAGTGTATTACAGCTTCAACCCGTTCACGGACCTGGTCATTTCAGGAGGAGGGAGTAATAATAATTTTTTACAGGTTACGACTGGTGGCAGAAACCAGATGCGGGGCCTTACCTATGGTTTTTTGCAGGCCAGGCTGGTTAATCCGAGGTTTTATGTTACTGTATATAACACTTGGGGGAATATTGGCTCATCATACCCTATACATATGTACACGCGTGATTTCTGGAACAGGACGACCGGTGGTTTTCCACGTATGTCACCAGATAGCGCGGAGGCCCTGGCACGAGGAGCACGATTCAGGGAAGCCAGCGAGCGGCTGAATGCGGAGGCGCAGTATAACCGCGAGTTCAAAAAGTATGGATTGTTTTTAGTTGCCGGTCTCAACTTTCAGAATGAGCGTCCTAATGGCTTTGGTTTAAACCTGGTTGACAGCTTCCAGCGTATTCGCATCAACCAGTACGGTGCTGTTGTGCAACTTGAAAAAACACTGGCGAAGCATTGGCGATTGATTGGAGCTGGCCGTATAGATCATCACAACAATTTCGGAAGTTTCTTTGCTCCCAAATTTACCCTGGCGAGGAGCATGGGAGAGGGGAGTGTGCGACTTAGCTGGGCGAAAGCTTATTCCATGCCCAGCATACAACATCAGTATGCAGGTATCAATCGTACTTTATTTGGGAACGGTGGTGAGGGGATTGAATATATTCCAAACAATACACGCATTGATGAGATCGCAACCAGGAAGCGGACCCCTGCGCTAAAGCCGGAGGAAATCAATACATGGGAGGTTGGCTACAAAGGTTTTCTCACCGAAAAGCTTTTCCTGGATATTAACTACTACAATGGCGAAAGCAAAAATTTTATCAGCCCGGCGCTCTCAACCGGGGGAAGGGTACTAACCGTTAATGGAATTGCGGTTACACATAACAGAAATCTCGCGGGAAATGTGTCCAATGATACCCTGCGCGGTGCTTCTTTCCTTACCTTTTTTAACTATGGCCGCGTGCGTGCTTACGGAATTGACGCAGGTTTAAGGTATACATTCAATTCATGGTTTAGCATGTCGCTCAAGTATTCGTGGTTTGATTCTGATATCACTAAAGGACATCCGGGTAATGACGCCAACAAAGATGATATGGTTTCACCCGAAGAGAAAAGCCTGAACGCGCCAAATCATCGGGGAATAGTTGGTCTGTACGTGCAGAATTTATGCAAGAAAAAACTTTCCCTGCAATTACACTCCCGCCTGGTAGAGCGATACGATTTCTATAGTGGGAGCCTGGTAGGAACAAGTTCAGGGCGTCATACCAGGACAGCACCTAAAAATTATAATTGGGGTCCTTTAGGCGGGTTTGTCAGTTTTGATCTTAGCGGAACTTACCTTTTCAACAGCATGATTTCAGCTAACCTTGGAGTAACCAATATTTTTAATACGAGGCAAATTGAGTTTGTATCATCACCTTCAATTGGAAGACTGATTATGGCTGAAGTAAAGATCAATTTACCAGGTGGGAAGAAGTCTGATTCGAAATAACCGTCTTTTGGGAACTTTTTAATTTGCTAATTGCCCGCTTTTACCGCCAGCATATTGCTGACGCGCTCATTATCGTTTTCTTCTTCATCATTGCCGCCGTTCTGGTCGTAGTCGCCGAAGATATCGTAGGCTTTACGTGCGACACGGTAAATATTGCTGTTGTACCGGTTGCCGAGGATAACTATTGTAACCTTTTCATCAACCAGGCGTGCAAATGCGGCGTTGAAACCGTGCCAGCGGCCGAAATGATAGATCACTTTTTTTCCGTTGGGGAAATTCAGCATTCTCCAGCCAAGACCATAGTTATGCAGCGAGGGACGTTCATTGCTATTAGGCTGAAAAGCGGAATCTATCATCACCTGGCTGAGGAATTGGGATGTATAAAGCGCCTGGTCCCATTTTAAAAGGTCTCGCGGCGTTGAGTAAATATTTTTATCACCGGCGGTACCTTCCATCATATCATTGGCCCAGTAAGCTCCATTGTGCTGAAAGGAAGGGCAAAGACTATCTAATTCAGTGACGCCCGCCACATAGGTGTTCGTCATTTGCAGGGGATCAAATACATGTTGCTTCATATACGAAGCGAATGTCTGACCGGATACCCGTTCGATGATCAGGGCCAGCAGTACATAGTTTGTGTTGCTATAGCTAAACCTGCGGTCGGGAGCATAGCTGCGGTTTGGCTTTTTAGTGTACAGGTAATTCAATACGTCTTCATTGGTAATGCAGGAGTCGCGGTATTCGCGGGCTTCCGACATAAAATAGATATAGTTGGGCAGGCCACTGCGGTGATTGAGCAGCTGGCGAACAGTGATGCCTTTATACTCCAGTCCCGGGAAAAATTTCTGGATAGAATCGTCCAATGATAACCTGTTTTCCTGAGCAAGTCTTAGTACCGCCATAGCGGTCATGGTCTTACCGGATGAGGCGATATGTAGAGAAGTACTATCAGTCAGGGGGTCTTTTTTCCTCAGGTCGGCAAAGCCCGCATATTTCTCATAAAGAATGGATCCTTCCTTGGCCACCAGGATGCTCCCGTTGAAGCCTCTGTTGAGGAGCTTAGCATCAAAAAATGCTGTTAATTCCCGGTGAAAACGGCGAAATTCCTGCTTATCTATCAATTTGGGAGTAGGGGGGTAGTACTGCAACGAATCTTCCGGAACATTTGAGGTTTTCGAAGACGCCTCATTACAACTATAGCTAATGACTAAAAGGATGATTATGTTCAGGATGGTTTTCAATGGAGTATCAGTTTAAATCAAAAATAGGATATGCAGAAATGGAGCCAAACTGGCTATTTTCCACAAGTACCAATTTATGTTAATAACGTGAGAGTTATATTTGCAGTATGTCAAATAGAGAAAAAACAAGCTATCCAAAAGAAAAAATACGCATACTATTCCTGGAAAATATCAGTGACCTCGCAGTAAAAAACTTTCAGAAGCAGGGATATACCCAGGTAGAAAAAATAACCAAAGCGCTTACTGAAGAAGAACTCATTAAAGAAGTCAGTAATGTTCATATCCTGGGCATACGTTCCAAATCGCAGATCACTTCAAAAGTGCTGGATGCAGCAAAGAAATTGCAGGCGATCGGCTGTTTTTGTATCGGCGTAAACCAGGTGAATCTAAAAGCCGCTACAAAAAATGGAGTCGTTGTTTTTAACGCGCCGTATTCTAATACCAGGTCGGTTGCAGAACTCGTGATCGGTCTGTCCATCATGCTTATTCGTCGTATTCCCGATAAGAATAAAGCTGCACATGACGGGATATGGATGAAAGACTCGAAGGGCAGTTATGAGCTTCGTGGAAAAACATTAGGCATCATCGGTTATGGCAATATTGGCAGCCAGGTAAGTGTGCTGGCAGAAGCCATGGGTATGAAAGTGATTTTTTATGATGTTGAAACCAAGTTGCCACTTGGCAATGCGACCGATGGAAAGACATTAAAAGATGTCTTGAGCAAGGCGGATGTAGTGACCCTGCATGTACCCGAGACCAGCCAGACCAAAAACCTGATCAATAAAAACACGCTTAAATATTTTAAGAAAGGATCGATCCTCATCAACTATGCGAGGGGTGAGGTGGTAGATCTGGCAGCCCTGCGTAAATTTATTGAAGGTGGTATCGTCAGTGGCGCCGCGATCGATGTATTCCCCTGGGAGCCTGAAAAGAACGGGGATCGTTTTCAAACACCTCTGCAGGACCTGCCCAACGTGATCCTGACGCCACATATCGGTGGCTCTACAGAGGAAGCGCAACAAAATATTGGCGAAGATGTCAGCGTAAAGCTGTTCAATTTTCTGGAAAAAGGGATCACGTTCGGTTCGCATACCGTGCCGGCCCTTGCATTGCCTCCACAGGAAGGTTCACACCGCATTTTGCATATACATAATAATGTGCCCGGCGTGCTGTCGGCGATCAACACTACGCTTTCCAAAAACAATATCAATATCGTGGGACAATACCTCAAGACCAACGATGAAATTGGCTACGTGGTGCTGGATGTAGACAAGCAGCTTTCAAACAAAGCCCTGCAGTTGCTAAAAGATGTAAAAGAGACGATCAAGGTGAGGCTGGTATATTGATAGAGTCCCGAAATTTTAAGCAGCCGCTTTTTTCAGCCGCCGCAGTATCTTTTTCGCCCGGCTGTGGAAGGCGGCTGTTTCATATTCCCAACGTTCTTCAATAACAGTTTGGAGTTCGGATTTTATTTCAGGATAATATTTAGATAAATTGTCTAAAATTGTCAAAGCGAACGCTTTAGCGGCCACTTTTTCATTTGGTGAAATGATACAGTCGAAGCAATAATTCATCACCGTTCCATGATAACGTCGGGGGATTACCAGGTTTTGTATCAGGCGGAGGCTGTTTCGTTTGACCGCGTCATGAATGCCCGGTTTTTGGAGATTTTCCAACAGTCTGGGAAAATGCTTTTTGATCAGGGCGGGGTGTTGGTTCACGGCATTACATAGCGGCCAGGCCGCTTTTTGATTCATTCTGTGGTCCCCGTGAAAGAACAGCTCAAAAAGCTGGTCGAAACGATCCTGGGAATGGCCGATCCAGTTTACTATGATGTCGCAATCGGCCCGGGTGTGTTCTTTCAGGATTTGTGTACGCAGGTTCATAGCCCGCAAATAAATAACTTTAGCGACAAAAAAATGATGACCATTTTACGAATGATCCTCGTTGTTATTTGCATAACCTGTTTATTGGGTTGTGGCAGGCAAAATAATACCGGAGTTTCATTGGTAGTACAGACGGATTTTGGCCTGAATGACGGGGCTGTGGCGGCTATGAAGGGTGTCGCAAAGGAAGTGGACGGGTCATTGGATATCGTAGATCTCACACACGAGATTCCTGCATTTAATATATGGGAAGCGGGTTACCGCCTGAGCCAGGTGGTACCTTACTGGCCGGCCAACACGGTTTTTGTTTCGGTTGTAGATCCGGGTGTTGGCACCAGTCGTAAATCGATTGTCGTCAGAACAAAAAAGGATCATTATATCGTAACGCCGGACAATGGGACCATTACTTTGCTGGTGGTGCTCGAGGGCATAGAAGAAGTACGAGAGATCGATGAGAGTGTCCACCGCAGGCCAGGTTCTGATAGTTCTTTTACATTTCATGGGCGCGACGTCTATATGTATACAGCTGCCAGGCTGGCTTCCGGGAAGATCAGGTTTGACGAGGTGGGCGCGGTTTTGGGGAGCGAATTACAAACCATTTCTTACCAGATTCCTGAAATTGACGAGAATGCCTTAAAAGGAAATATTCCTGTGCTGGATCCGCAATATGGGAATGTCTGGACCAATATCCCGGACAGCCTGGTTAAGCGTGCCGGAATCCGAACCGGCGATTCGGTGCTGGTTAATATCACACATCAGGATTCTGTTG
>JAEYOL010000215.1 GCA_023411775.1 Bacteroidota bacterium
GGGCCGAGAGTGGCTGCAGAAAATTTGATTTTTCAGAATTTCCACGCCCTTTGTAATGCTCCTGAGAAAACTTTGCAAGCTGTGCGTTGACTGTCTCGATAGATTTTCCATCGGGTAGTAACGCATAAACCTGGTAATTACTGGATGTACTGTTCCAGTCGGGATAGTAATTGTAATTATATGAATTATTCCGGAGTGTTTCTATGGACGCCATAACGGCGAGGGGGAAATCAGTATTACCTGGTACATTCTCGAGAACACCCGCCACTTCGAAAGTCAGAATATTGTCCAGCTTTAAAAGCTTTCCCGGTGCATTTTCCCAATGGCCGAAATATTTTTCCGCCATTTTTTTTGTGAGCACAATTGTATTGGGTTTGCCAAGAACGCCTGGCTCACCGCTCAGCCATTTATAAGAAAACACATTGAAAAATTGCGCATCGGAGAAGAAAACACCTGTTTGCTCGATAAACATTTTTTGAGCAGATGCTTTGTCATCCGTCAATACTGTGACCTGGCTCCCGAATGAAGAAAGCAGGCTTCCAAAACTGATATCAGGCATCTGTGTACGCAATACCTCCAGCGCCGGAACAGGTACACCCGAGTTATAAGTGATTCCGTCAGAAAATTTATCCTGAGTTATCACCCGCCCGATACGCGAATAGGATGGCTGAAACTTATCATAGCTTAGTTCATATCTCACTACCAGGAATAATACGAGGCAGGCCGCGATTCCAATCGCCAGGCCTGTAATATTGATCAGCGTGTAACCTTTGTGTCGTACCAGGCTGCGACTGGCGGTTTTCAAATAATTAGAAATCATGACTGCTACTTATACCATTATATTCTCAAGTACTGCCTGGCCATCGAGCATGCGTACGATGCGATGGCTATAACGTGCGTCGTGTTCGGAGTGTGTGACCATGATCACTGTGGTGCCCTGTTCATTAAGATCAGTGAGCAATTGCATTACCTCGTTTCCATTGGAGGAGTCAAGGTTACCAGTTGGCTCATCAGCCAGGATCAACTTGGGCCGGTTCACAACCGCACGGGCTACGGCAACCCTTTGCTGTTGACCACCGGAAAGTTGTTGCGGATAGTGGTTACGGCGGTGCATGATCTGCATTTTATCTAAAACCTCTTCCACCCTTTTTTTGCGATCGCCAGATTTCACACCCGTGTAAATAAGCGGCAGCTCTACATTTTCAAACACGGTAAGTTCGTCGATCAGGTTGAAGCTCTGGAATACAAAACCGATATTCCTCTTACGCAGATCAGCACGTTTGCGCTCGTTGAACTTCGAAACTTCGATTCCATTGAAAAGAAAACTTCCCGAATCGGGATCATCCAGTAATCCAACGATATTGAGCAGAGTTGATTTGCCACAGCCGGATGGGCCCATTACTGCAACGAATTCGCCTTCTTTTACTTCGAAAGACAACTTGTTGAGGGCAACTGTTTCTACTTCCTCTGTGCGATAGATCTTTTCCAGGTTAGAAATATTAATCATGGTATTTTATTTAGATAAACAGTGTACTTGTTAAATGCTGACGAGATAAAAATTAAAAGGACGGATTGTTGCAACGCGATCTTTCTTAACTTTTGTGCACTTCTTTTTCTTTTCTTCCTTAGTTGCGGCGCATTTTACCGAATCGCCTTTGTAGACCTGCTTGGCTGAAGTAATGGTGCCGACGCAGCAGGCGATCAGCAACATGTAAATGATTTTCTGTTTCATGGCAATTTGGTTTATGGTTTTTGATTCTGTTCGTGGTTATTTTTTTAATACCAGCTCCTGCATGTTTCCATAGTTCTCATAGCTTGATGTGACCACTTTATCACCCGGTTTCAAACCCTCCAGCACTTCGTAATAGTCAGGGTTGTGGCGACCCAGCCGTAAATCAACTTTGTAAGCTGTTTTACCGTCATCACTCAGTTTAAATATCCAGTTACCGCCGGTTTGCTGATAAAATCCGCCCTTAGCCACCTGTACTGCCTGCACTTCGTCGCTAAATGCGAGGCGTATCTGGAGCGTCTGCCCGCGGCGGATTCCCTGCGGTACTTCACCATCAAATTCCATATCAACCTGGAACCGGCCATTGGTGACCTGGGTATAAACTTTGGTGATCTTTAGTTTGTAATCTTTACCAGCCAGCGTAAAGCCGCCCATCAAACCAGTATAGATGCGGGAGATATAGTGCTCGTCCACATCCACCCTAACTTTAAACCCACTCAGTACATCGATCTGGCCTAATCTTTCACCCTTGCTTTTTGACTGACCGATCTCCGCATCCAGTGATGTCAGCTGACCATCAACAGGCGCTCTTACCACCAGGTCGCCGACTTTTTTACGCATCACTTCCAAAGCATTTTGGGTACGGGCATATGACTGGCGGGCTTGTTCCAACTCCTGCCTAACTGAAAATGAATCCTGTTTTAAAACCTGGTCGGCCAGTTTTTTCTTTTCCAACTGGTAATTATAATTGTTTTCCGATTGCTTGAATTCCTGCAGACCGATCACTTTCTCTGCATACAATTTTTTATTAAGCTGGTAAATCCTTTCTGCCTCCTTTAACTGGTTCTCAACATCAGTACCCTGGTTGAGTTTGCCGATGGTATTCTGGCGGGCCGCATTCTGTGAGATCTGCATTTGAGTGAGCAGGTTATAAACGGAAGTTTCCTGGTTTACCAGGCTCAGCTCAAGATCTGTATTAGACAAACGAAGAATAGGCTGGCCTTTTTTCATGATCACACCATCATCCACATATTTTTCCTCCACCCGTCCACCTTCCACCGCATCAAGGTATATCGACGTGATGGGAAGCACCACGCCATTTACCGGGATGGTTTCCTGGAAGGGACCCGATTTCACTTCGCTTATGGTGATCCGCTCTACATCTACATTCAGCCGGCTTTTACCGGACGTGAAATAATAACTCGCCGCGGCAAGACTTACAATACCAAAAATGCCGACGACTGTCAGGATCCTTTTTTTACTCCATTTCTTTTTAGCAATTACTCTATCCACTTTTAAAATGTCTTTAGTGACTGGTAAAACATATTTTCTTAAACGAGCTACGATTGATATGGTTACAATCGTTCACAAATTTCTCCTGCTGCATGTGCAGTAAAGTGATAAATATGCCAATGCCAATAGGTTTTGATTTTCAAGTCTTTACATTTTATAAATCTACGAAGCCGTTCGTTATTGATACACCTGGTGTACGGTTTCGATACAGCGACTTACGTGCGTTTATTGGTTAAAAATTTAGTTGCCAGCACTTTGTAATTATGGTATACTTGCAGCAGGAGAGTTGACGATTAAGGTGTTGCGATACAATATGAACAACAATCATAATATACCGGTACTAATTAAATTGATAAAAACGGCTGAATAACCATATAAAATGAACATTAAGAACGCCTCGATTTTAATTATAGATGATGATCCCGATGTGCTCACTGCCGTTCGACTGTTGCTCAAAACAGAAGCAAAAGCAGTGGTAACGGAAAAAAATCCGGAAAACATACGCTGGCACCTGTCAAAAGACAATTACGATGTGATTTTGCTGGACATGAATTTTACAAGTTCCATCAATACCGGGAACGAAGGTCTTTTTTGGCTTAAAGAGATCAGGAAGATGCGACCGGAAGCTACCGTGATCATGATCACTGCCTATGGTGATATTGATCTGGCGGTCAGATCTTTGAAAGAGGGTGCTTCCGATTTTGTGGTAAAACCCTGGCACAACGAAAAGCTGATGACGACGATCAGGGACCTGTTGAAAAGAAAAAATACGAAGTCTGGCGCCTACGAACTTTCCAATGTGGATTCGATTGTAGGAAAAGAATTGCTGGGTGAGTCAGAAGCGATGCAACAGATCTTTTTGAAAATAGAAAAGATCGCGCCTACCGATGCCAATATCCTGATCCTGGGTGAGAATGGTACAGGTAAGGACCTGATCGCGAAAGCGATTCACCAGCAATCGCTCCGTGCCTCGAAGCCGCTGGTAAAAGTGGATGTAGGCGCCCTCACCGAAACACTTTTTGAAAGCGAACTTTTTGGTCATAAAAAAGGAGCATTCACCGATGCGAGGGAAGATCGAATGGGAAGGTTCGAGGCAGCCAACAATGGCACTTTATTCCTGGATGAGATTGGCAATATCCCCCTGCACCTGCAGGCTAAACTGCTGAGCGTTTTACAAAACCGGCAGGTGACGCGATTGGGAAGTAATGAAGCCACACCTATCGATATCCGCCTGATCTGTGCTACTAATGTTCCGCTTAGCGAACTGGCTAATGAATCCAGGTTCCGCAAAGACCTGATCTATCGTATCAATACCGTCGAAATTACAGTTCCTCCACTGCGTAAACGCGACAACGATATTATCCTGCTGGCAAGGCATTTCAGCAAATTGTATAGCCGCAAATACATGAAGCCTTCTCTTGAACTGGATACAAATGCCATGGAAAAGCTTTTGAACTATCATTACCCCGGCAATGTCCGCGAACTGCAGTATATCATCGAAAGGGCAGTGATCATGTCGGATGGTGATATTCTCGAGGCAAAAGATCTTCTGTTTTCACCCATCGAATCTTCCGCGGCCATAGAAGATGATTCGGGCGCTACCAAGCTCAGTGATGTAGAAAAGAACACGATCCTGCGTGTGATCGAAAAGCACAATGGGAATATTACACGTGCGGCAAAGGAACTGGGGCTGACGAGGACGGCGTTGTATAGGAGATTGAGTAAATATGATATTTGATGCTGGATACTGGATACTAGATACTGGATACTGGATACTGGATACTGGATGTTTCTAGCTCCCCTCTCGGAGTTGGGGGTGAGGCCGGGGCTGGATACTAGATGGTAATATTTATTTTATGATGAAAAAAATTGAGTGGCGGCTTTTGGTGAGGGTGATGATACTATTCGTCACACTGTGCCTGGCTGCTTTCCTGGTGATGAAGGGTAACTATGTGTACCTGTTGATCGTGGTGCCTGTGATCATTTATGAACTGGTGGAGTTTTACAGGTTCCACCAGAAAGCACACCGGGAGCTGGACCAGTTCGTAGAAGCCGTTCACTATCGTGATTTCTCCCGGTATTTTGATGTAAAGCATGCCCCCGCCGATATTCAACCCTTACGTAAAGGATTCAACGAGATCAACAGCACTTTCAAAGTAATCAGCAAAGAAAAAGAAACACAGTACCAGTACCTTCAAAAAATTCTGGAGCTGGTAGATACGGGCATATTATCCTACGAAGAGCAAAGCGGCGAAGTGGTCTGGATGAATGAATCATTGAAAAAAATGCTACAGCTCCCCTATCTAAAAACAATCTATTCTCTTGGAAAACGCGACCAGGATCTTTGCGAATCGATCATTTCACTGAAACCTGGTGAGAATAAGGTAGCGACCGCGCATCCTGAACGTTCTTCATTCAAAATACTTCTATCTGCCACGGCCTTTCAAACAGAAGGAAAGGTGTACAAACTGATCGCCTTCCAGAACGTGAATGAAGCACTGGATGAAACCGAATCCAAAGCATGGCAAAAACTTCTGAGCGTGCTCACGCATGAGATCATGAATTCTGTAGCGCCCATTTCATCACTGGCCGAAACATTAAAACACAGGCTTCAGAAATCAGTGCCGGTCCTCAACAATGATTCAGGAGCGGTGGATGATTTGGAGATCGGCATCGAAACTATAAAAAGAAGAAGCGAAGGCCTCCTCAAATTTGCAGAAACCTACCGT
>JAEYOL010000228.1 GCA_023411775.1 Bacteroidota bacterium
TAAAGAAGGAATTAAAGCTTCCGGAAGTCCAGCAGATCCTGGATTCTTCGCATGTATATCCCGTCATCAACCGTCTGATACAAAAAAAAGTTTGCCATGTATGGGAGGCTTTGAAACAAAGCTATACGGCAAAAAAAGAAACTTATGTATTACTGAATCCTCAATACGACAACGAAGCAGAACTGGCCCGGCTGCTCAACGAGGATAAAAAATTGCAGAGAGCGGAAAAACAGGTGGAACTATTATTATCTTATCTCCATCTTATCAAGACACAGGGGGAGGTCACAAAACCAGAGCTGCTTAAAAAATCCGGTGCCAGCGATGCGCAATTGAAAGGGCTGGTAGATAAAAAAATCCTATGGACAGAGAAACGAAATGTAGACAGGCTTCATTATTTGCCAAAAGATATCAAAGTAGATTTCGAGCTATCTGCCGCGCAACAAAAAGCCCTGTCGCAGATAAATGAATCCACGGCATCAAAGCAGGTTTGTTTGCTCCACGGAATAACATCAAGCGGAAAAACAAATATCTATATCAAGATCATTGAACAATATATCCGACGTGGCCAACAGGTTTTGTATATGTTGCCGGAAATTGCGCTCACTTCGCAGGTGATACGCAGGTTACAAAAACACTTTGGCGGATATATTGGAATTTACCATTCGAAATTTTCGCAAAATGAACGCGTAGAAATATGGAACAAGGTGAAAGCAGGTGAGCTGAAAGTTGTGCTGGGAGCCCGATCCTCCGTATTCCTGCCATATTCCAACCTGGGTCTCGTGATCTGTGATTAAGAGCACGACAGCTCTTTTAAACAACAGGACCCGGCTCCCCGTTATAATGGGCGTGATGCTGCGATCTACCTGGCCGGACTTTTTCCGTCTGCAATCGATGGTAGCGGTGCCAAAGTAATACTCGGCAGTGCTACACCGTCGCTGGAGTCTTATTACAATGCCATTAAGGGAAAGTATGGGTTGGTTGAACTTACAGAACGTTATGGCGATATTCAAATGCCGGTCGTTGAGATTGTCGACACCAGGAAGATCGAACAGAAAGACCGGTCGAAAATTATGCTCTCTCCGCAATTGGTGGAAGCCGTACAACACACTATCGACCGGGGCAGGCAGGTGATCCTGTTTCAAAACAGGAGGGGTTATACACCATACAAGATTTGCAAGGTATGCGGTTGGGTGCCCCAGTGCAAATATTGTGATGTATCGCTGACTTATCATAAACAGACCAATAAACTCGCCTGTCATTATTGTGGATCGACCTATTCGCCTATAACCACCTGCGCCGCCTGCGGTAGCCATCAATTTCTCGAGAGAAATTTTGGAACAGAAAAGATCGAAGAAATGCTCCAGGAAACATTCCCAAAAGCCAGGGTGGCAAGAATGGACATCGATACAGTGAAAGGTAAAAACGCACACGATGTTTTGATCCAGCAATTCGAACAACAGCGGATCGATATCCTGGTCGGTACACAGATGGTCGTGAAAGGACTCGACTTTGACCATGTAGACCTGGTAGGGATACTGGATGCTGACGGGCTACTGCACTTTGCCGATTTCCGCGTGAATGAAAGAGGATTTCAATTAATGGAACAGGTGAGCGGCAGGGCGGGGAGAAAGCCGGGTGGAGGAAAAAATGATACGGGAAGGGTATTGATACAAACTTCGCAGCACTCTCATCCACTATTGCTGACGGTTCAACAGCATGACTATAAAAAAATGTTCGCCGAAGAGATCGAAAAGCGTAAGCAATTCTTTTACCCGCCGTTTTCAAGGATCATCAAGCTTTCTTTCAGGCATAAGTTAAAAGATACTGTAGCAAATGCTGCGCACCAGTATGCCAATGCATTAAAAAATAAGTATGAGCAATACCTTGTCGGCCCCGCAGAACCCGTAGTTGGGCGTGTGAGAAATCAATACCTGATGGAACTGCTGTTAAAGCTGCCAAAAGATAAAAAGCTATTGCAGCAATGTAAAAAAGATCTGTTGGAACAGGAAGCCATTTTGCATATGGATAAACGTTTCAGGAGTGTCGTAGTAGTGGCAGATGTTGATGTCATGTAAGTGAATCTTTAATGTTTGCCGGGAAGATCGTAAGGCGGTAAGGTTGATTATTTTTCGATTTGATTTACTATCCTCAAGCTCGATAGCCTATCGGGTCCCGATTCCCAACTACTATTTCCCAATCCCGCTCATCATTCACCTTTCACTCAACCTCACTATTTCATCATACCTATGTCGGAAAAATCCTTTTGTATTCTCCTTTGCGGCATTGAGCATAGCTTTGGCAACAGTACGACCCTGAATAGCGCGGAATTTCCGCATGGATCCACCAAACAACCCCGATAAAAACTTCATGCTACCCTGAAGGAACTTTTCCCCTGTCCTTTTTTCATCACGCTCACCCAACAACATAGAAGGCTGCATGATATGCACTGTTTCAAAACCTATGTCTTTTATGGCGTTTTCCAGTTCGCCCTTCAACTTAAGATAAAATGTCCTGCTATGCGCATCCGCTCCGACGGACGTGATAATTATGAATTTTTCACAGCCTGCGTCCTTTGCAAATTGTGCAGCCCTGACGGGAATATCAAAATCAATTCTCCTGTAAAGTTCCGGGTCACCCTTCACGTTTTTTTGGGTGGTACCAATACAACAGAAAAGGGTGTCTGTGTTCTCCAACGCAAGTTTCAATGATTCAGCATCACTAAAATCAACCAGTTTAACTTCGGTCTTCGGATCTGGCCTGGGAATAGGACGACGTACGATCAACCTGACTGTGTCGAAATAGTCATCCTTTATCATCTCTTCGCAAAGGTATTTTCCAATCATACCGGTTGCACCCAGTATCGTGGCTGTTTTTTCGGTCATGTTTTTGCAGTATACTTGCTTACGATTAATATGCAATTTCAGGAAAATATTTCGTTGAAGCCGTATAACAGTTTCGCCATCGATGCAAAAGCGAGATATTTTTCCGGTTTCCGCAACACCGAATCTCTCCTGGAAATCCTGGGACACCTGCCGGTGCAAAACCTAATGGTATTAGGAGGTGGTACTAATATCCTGCTGACGGGTGATTACGACGGCATGGTTTTGAAAAATGAATGTAGCGGCATTGAAAAGCTGGCGGAGGATGAGAATTTTGTTTATGTCAAATGCGCAGCAGGGGAGAACTGGCACCAGTTTGTACTACATTGTCTTGACAACAACTGGGCTGGAGTTGAAAACCTGTCCCTGATCCCGGGCTGCGTTGGCGCTTCACCCATGCAAAATATCGGTGCCTATGGGGTGGAACTAAAAGATATATTTCATGAACTAACAGCCTTCCATATCCAGGAAAAAGGAAAATATACATTCCGTCTGAAAGACTGCGAATTTGGTTACAGGGATAGTGTTTTCAAGAAAAAATACAAAGACCAGTTTATTATCCTTGATGTAACACTGCGACTGAGTAAGCAACCGGTGTTTAATACAAGTTATGGAGCCATTGAACAGGAATTGGAGAATATGGGAGTGAGTCAACTAACTATCCAGGCCATTTCCCAGGCAGTAATTAATATTCGTTCTTCCAAATTGCCCGATCCGAAAGATATCGGTAATGCTGGTAGTTTTTTTAAAAATCCAACCGTATCAAAAGAATTTTACTTGAAGTTGCAAAAAAAGCACGAACACATTCCTGGTTATGAAAACGCTGACGGCACAGTAAAACTTGCTGCCGGCTGGCTGATCGAACAATGTGGATGGAAAGGTTTTCGCCAAGGGGATACAGGCGTGCATGCACGCCAGGCATTGGTCCTGGTTAACTATGGAAACGCGAATGGCCGGGAAATTTATACCCTGAGTGAGAGAATACAGACATCCGTCAAAAAAAAATTTGGCGTTGAACTGGAAAGGGAAGTAAATATTTACTAACCCTCATTATGCCTCTTCATCAAATTCCTCTTCGTAATCGCTGGCTCCAAGGTTCATCATGCTTCCTATCAGGTCTTTGAATTCAACCCCGGTTTCAAATATTTTTTTGCTGATGAGTGAATAGGAGGCAAGTCCATGCAATACAAACTCCATCAGAAAAGCGGTTTCGGTTTCATTGGCATGGGTAAAATATTTTTTTACCAAAGCATGAAGGCCATCAACCTGGTAGAGCAGCATGATCTTTTCTTTATCACTGGTATTGAATGATACATTCAGATGATTGCCTTTATCAAACCAACTGGTGATCGGGCGATAGGGGTTATCATCATCTTTTGCCAATGATGGTTTCCCTGTTGCCTTTCTTTTCTTAAGGGTGTCCGGGTTCGGGAAGTACTGGATGAATTGTGTTCGGATCGCTTTGTCCACCAGGTTCATCGCCACCTGGAAAGGTCCTTCCTGTTCACCTTCATACACCAGTTCCACTTTACCGGTGATAGACGGGATGATTCCGGCAAGATCGGCGATCCAGACCTGGGTTTGCTTTTCATTGTTGATGATGGCCCTTCTTTCGGCCGCGCTCACAGCATTTTCAAAAGCGGAAATGGTAAGACGGGCACTCACACCACTTTTCTTATCTACAAATTCGCTGCCGCGAGCTTCAAAAGCTACCTGTTCGATCAGGCGTTTTACCAGGTCGCTTACTTTTACTTTTGCTTTTTGATCAGGACTTATGATAGCTTCCTGGCTGGTGATCTCCAGCGCATGTTCCAGTGTCTTTGGATAATGTGTCAGGATCTGGCTTTCGATACGATCCTTTAGCGGTGTGACTATGGAACCACGGTTGGTATAATCTTCGGGGTTGGCGGTAAATACAAACAAGATGTCGAGTGGCAGCCGCAATTTAAACCCCCTGATCTGTACATCTCCTTCCTCAAGTATATTGAAAAGTGCCACCTGTATTCTTGCCTGGAGATCGGGCAATTCATTGATCACAAAAATGCTGCGATTGCTGCGGGGGATGATACCATAGTGAATGACTTTTTCGTCTGCAAAACTCAGTTTCAGGTTAGCAGCTTTGATCGGGTCGATATCCCCGATAAGGTCGGCTACGCTAACATCGGGTGTTGCCAGCTTTTCGCCGTAACGTTCACTGCGATGAATCCAGTGTATGGGGGTCTCATCACCGAATTGTGCAATTTGATCTTTTGCAAATTGAGATACGGGATTCAAAGGATCATCATTGATATCGCTGCCCGTAATAGCAGGTATATATTCGTCGAGCAGGCCTGTCATTTGCCTGGCCATTCTTGTTTTGGCCTGGCCGCGCAAGCCCAGGAACAGGATATTGTGTTTGCTGAGCAAAGCTCTTTCTACATCGGGTATAACGCTGTCTTCATATCCGATTATACCCGGGAATGTGGATTCCTGGTTTTTGAGTTTTATGATGAGGTTCTGGCGTATTTCTTCCTTGATGGATTTTGTTCTATAGCCAGATTTTTTGAGTTCGATAAGTGTTTTTATATTATTCATATTTATTTGCCGGTAAGACGGGATGACGGTAAGGTTTATTATGGTAATGTTTTTTCGTTTTTAAGAGCCGGTCAGAAGAGAAGACGGTAAGATCTGTTAATTGAATGATCTGATTACGTTTATACTCTTCTTCTAGCTTCCTTTTTCTTTCATTTTTTAAAGGCCGGTAAGAAGGGAAGTCCGTAAGATTGATTACTCAACACAATACCTCCTTATTCCATTCTTGATTAAATTCACATTGAAATTTATTAAGAATCCAATATTCTTTTTACTCAATTTCAGATGACTCATGATCTGAGCCTGCCAAAC
>JAEYOL010000249.1 GCA_023411775.1 Bacteroidota bacterium
CTTCATCATTTTGCATCGATCTGCTGGGGCTCAAGCGCAGGGAAGACTGGACTGAGAAGAAAAGAAGAAGGGTACGCCTGACCGTTCACCTGATTTTTACGATCGTATTTTTTATATGCATCTTAATTTTCAAGCTCATCGACAACAAATCCATCATTTATGTTATCCTTGACCTGGCGGGGTATACATACGGACCACTTTTAGGTTTATTTGCTTTTGGTATCCTGACAAAACGCGTTATAAAAGATGGATTGGTGGTTACTGTGATCTGTCTCGTAGCGCCCGTGCTATCTTACCTGTTAAGTAAATATTCCGCTGAAGTGCTTGGCGGTTACCAGGTAGGCATAGAATTACTCATCATCAATGGATTTCTTACTTTTATGGGTCTAATGTTGATATCAGGGAAGCCCACGGCTTCGCTTAAACAATAATTGTTTTGAATATTATTGATCCAGGCATCCAGGAATACGCTGAGTCACTCACCCAGCCGGAAGACGACCTGCTCCGGGAAGTGAATCTTTTTACCAAAGAGAATCATACGGAGTATCAAATGCTCAGTGGGCATCTGCAGGGCAAACTCCTGGAAATGATCAGCCGGATGATCCTGCCCCGCCGTATCCTGGAGATCGGCACGTTTACCGGTTATAGTGCCCTATGCCTCGCGAAAGGATTGGCGCCTGAGGGCCAGTTACACACCATTGAATTGAGAGAGAAAGACGCGGCTACTGCGCGTGGCTTTTTTGACCGTTCTGAATATGCAGACCGGATAATTTTACATACCGGAAATGCGTTAGAGGTAATTCCTGCTTTGAATGAAACCTGGGATCTTGTTTTCATTGATGCAGATAAGGTTTCATATATAGAATATTTTAAGATTGTTTTGCCCCAGGTACGCCAAAACGGTTTTATCTTAGCAGATAATATTTTTTTCCATGGTGAGGTGTTAGAACAGCCTGTAAAAGGGAAGAACGCCAGGGCCATAAGAAAGTTCAACGAATATGTACGTGCCAGCAGTGAAGTTGATAAAGTGGCGATCACGCTGCGCGACGGACTTTACCTTACGAGGAAACGATAGTTGACATTTAAAATAATAATCCTGTTATCCATGCAGAATTTCCGCATTTGCCTGTTTTCATTTCTGTTGTTTGCCGGACTAACAGTTCAGGCACAACAGGAAGAGGTGATTAAAAATTACATCGAAACCTATCGCGATATTGCCATCGCGGAAATGCATAGAACCGGCATCCCTGCTGCCATCAAACTTGCCCAGGGAATACACGAGACCGCTGCCGGAACCAGCGACCTGGTAAGACGATCCAATAATCATTTTGGTATCAAATGTAAATCCAACTGGACCGGTGAATCAGTAAAGCACACTGACGACGCCCCGAATGAATGTTTTCGTAAATACGCTGACCCCCTTGAATCATATCGTGATCATTCAGATTTTTTAAAAGGCAGCAAACGCTATGCTTCTCTTTTTACGCTCGATCCACTCGATTTCTCCGGTTGGGCACACGGCCTGAAAAAAGCAGGCTACGCTACCAACCCGAAATACCCACAGATCATTATAAAGCTTGTTGAAAAGTACCAGTTGCAGGATTATACGCTGATCGCAATGGGTAAAATGGAGCCGAAAGAAACGATGCTTGCGCGGAGCAATGATGTTGCAGCCCCGGCCGATGCGGTAATTGCTGCTAGTAATCCTGTCAGTAATGTGATTGCTAAGCCGGCTAAAAATTATCCATCTGGCGAGTTTAAGATCAACGATACAAGGGTTGTGTATGCACAGGCGGGCGCTTCTTATCTCTCCCTGGCGCAACAATATAATGTTTCGCTGAAAAGGATATTTGAGTTTAATGAACTGCCTGAGTTGGAAACAGTGTACCAGGATCAATTGATCTTCCTGCAACGTAAAAGAAAAAGTGGCGCCGCTGAGATACATGTGGTAAAAGGGGGTGAGACCCTCCAGGATATCGCCCAGGAACAGGGTATCAGGATGGAATCGCTTCTTGAATATAATCACTTGCAGCCCCATATGCAACCGGCGGAAGGCGAACAGTTATATTTGCGTCATAAAGCTCCGGCTATGCCAAAATTGAGTCAGAAAGTGATCGCTGCAAACAATGCTGTAGGTACAAATACTGTAAACCAGTTCTAATATTAACTGCTTGCTGCCCCCAAACTATGTCGGTTGTAAAAGTGCATGATAAAACATTCGGGATCTATCTTCCGGAAGAAACAATACTTCAACGCGTAAGGGAACTGGCCGCTGCGATCAATAAAGACTATGCCGGCAAAAGACCTTTTTGTATCGCGATATTAAATGGTTCTTTCATGTTCGCGTCGGACCTGTTTAAGCAACTAACCATCGATGCAGAATTATGTTTTATCAAACTGGCCTCTTACAAGGGCATGAAATCTTCGGGCAATATCGTAACCTCTATCGGGCTGGATGATGATCTGTTTGATAAGGATGTACTCATCGTGGAAGATATTGTTGACACTGGCAAAACCCTGCATGAATTCTTACCACGGCTCCTGCATCAACAACCCCGGTCACTTAAAATAGTAACGCTGCTACACAAGTCGGAAGCAACACAGTTTCCTCTTACGCTTGACTACATAGGTTTTGAGATCCCCGATAAATTCGTCATAGGATATGGGCTGGACTACGATGGGTTGGGACGCAACCTGAAAGAAATTTATCAGTTAGTGTAGATAAATCGCCATTTCGATACGGAGTTAAGCAGATGGCTTGCAGCTATGGTCGGCAACCAGTATCTTGTACCTGTTTAACCTGCACACGGGTTATTCTTCAATTCTATATCTGCTTTGAAGACTGCTTGTTACATATTATTCTGTCTTTTGATTTGCCATATTGCCCCAGCGCAACAGTACTATCTGCGCGGTGAAGTCAAGGATGAGTCGGGCAATCCCCTGCAGAACGTGAAGATCCTTCAGTTGAGGACCGGCTATATTTATAAAAGTGGTTCGGTTGGATCTTTTGGTATTGCGCTGCATCAAAAGATCGACAGCTTTAGCTTTTCGCATGATGGATACATTACACAGAAAGTAACCGTGAATGCTGATAATTATCTCTCAGTGCAACTCAAATTAGCTCCTGCCAATGTTTCTACCGCCCGCCTGAACAAACTACTCTCATTTACCCGGGGTATGGCCAAGGAAGACCACCGGAAGTGGTTTACGGGCGATGAAACCTATGCCAGCATTGTCGAGAATAAGTTCGTTAATACGCACCGGTTCCCTTCCACGGGTATCACGCTCAATGTGGACCGTGCATCCTATAGCAATGTCCGCCGTTTTATCTCGGGCAATTCTGTTGTGCCTCCCGATGCCGTCCGGATCGAGGAGATGCTCAACTATTTTAATCTAAATTATATTCCGCCACGGGGAAATGACCTTTTTCATGTCACAACACAACTCACGTCCTGTCCCTGGAACACAAGTAACCAACTGTTGTATATTGATCTGTCAGCAAAAAAACTCGACCTGGCCAGCCTGCCGCCCAGTAACCTTGTCTTCCTGGTGGATGTGTCTGGTTCAATGGACATGCCCAACCGGCTTCCGCTTTTGAAGTCTGCGTTCAGACTGGTCGTAAACAACCTGAGGGCCCAGGATTCAGTATCCATCGTGGTGTATGGAGGTGTAACGGGTATTATGCTCAATACCACCAGTGGCGCAGATAAAGAAACGATATTAAGAGCGATCGATGATCTCACCCCTGGCGGCTCCACACCGGGTGAATCGGGTATTACACTTGCCTACAGCCTGGCTAAAAGGCATTTTATTGTCAATGGTAATAACCGGGTGATACTTGCTACCGACGGTGATTTCAATGTCGGCCTCAGAACCGAAGAAGAGCTGGATGAGTTGATTTCGAGAAATAAGGAATCGGGCATCTATCTCACCTGCCTGGGAGTAGGTATGGGTAATTACAAAGACTCAAAGATTCAAACACTGGCCAGGAAAGGGAACGGCAACTTTTCCTACCTCGATAATTTTAATGAAGCTGAGAAAGTATTGATGAAGGAGTTTACTCAAACCCTGTATTCGGTAGCGGATGATGCATTCATGAACATCGAGTTTAATCCCCAGTATGTGAGAGAATATCGATTATTGGGCTTCGACAATAAAGTGGGTGCTTTAAATGATACAACGGCACAGGTCGAAGGTGGCGAAATAGGATCGGGATATGCGATGATGGGTATTTTCGAGATCGTGCCTGAATCGATGGATTCATTGGCCCGGTTTAGTGATCCGGTAGCACATATCAATTTAAATTACAGGTTGCCGGGGGATACCAGCACAAAGGTATTTCGATACGACTGTCCCGGTAATTTCAAATCCTTTGCAGAATTGGATAAATATTACCGCTTTTCTGCCGCGGTCGCCATGTTTGGCTCATTACTCAGGCAGTCCACCTTTACTAAAAATGTAGACTGGAACAATGTATTACTCCTGGCGATTGCATCGGCAAGCCCGAATGACCAGCTGCAAAAGGAATTCATTTCGCTGGTCGAACACGCAAAAGTCATTTATACAAGGGGAAAGAAAAAACGGAGGTCCGATTAATGGTGATGATGCTGATGCTCTTCCACCATTTTCGTGAAATCATCTGCGCTGATCTCCTGGTCGGTGGGGTTTAGCTTTGTTTCACCCCATTCAAACAATTTCTGAGTCTGGATGCGGTTGTAAGAATCTTCCACGTATTTGCGATCCTTCATCATTCTTTCAACGTAGTCGGTGATCCAGGGTTGATCTTCCGCAACGGGCCCCATACCGCCCATATAGCCCATCAGTTGTTGCCTGGCAAATTCACGGATCTCATCGGGTTGTACCTGTATGCCGTTTTCCTGGACGATCTTATCGGTGATGAGCGTCCATTTTAATTGCTTCAGGAAAGTAGGAAATTCTTTTTCTACCTGTTCGTCTGATTTTCCTTCTGCCTCGGGGTCACCCTGGGTTTTTACCCATTTCTTTAAAAAGCCTTCCGGAAATTGTATCTCTGTCTGGTCTGTCAGTGTATGGAAAAGCTGGTCATGGATCTGGTTTCTTGCCTGGTTGTTCCAATGCGCCTGTATTTCCTCTTTTACCTTATTACGGAAATCAGCTTCTGATTTTACTTCCTGGCCGGGATAAAGCTGGTTGAAGAATTCTTCATTCAACTCCCTTTTTTCTAATAACCCGATCTTAGTGATCTGGAGTTTAAAATGTTTTTTAAGTGATTCTTTATCATCTTTGTCAATACCCAGGTCGCTGGCAATAAACTCCAGCTCTTTTTCATCAAATGCGTTATCAAGCTGAACGATCACAAAATCATTTGTGACCTTACCGATCATATTGGGACGAAAATCTTCCTTGAAATATTTTACCAGCAGCGAATTGTCTTTGGTAATGCCATTTTCAATGTCATTCCCGTTTTCATCCACTTCAGTAAATACCAGGTTCAGTACGTTATCCTCGGTTTCCACTTTATCCTGGTCTTTCATGTTGCCATACCTGTTTTGAAGACGGGTGATCTCGTTGTTGATCATTTCATCTGTAACAGTTACAACGTACCGGGTTATTTTAGCCGTGGCCAGGTCGGGTAACTGAAACTCAGGTTTCATCCCAATTTCAAAATGGAAAGTATATTCAGCGGGGTTGTTTACATCCAGTTGGCGGATATCAGTTTCCAGCGGTAGGGGCTGGGCAAAAATATCGAGCTTATCATTTTCGAGATAGCCGATCAGTTCACGGTCTACCGAACGAAGTACTTCATCGGTAAAAAGGGAGGGGCCGTACATCTTTTTGATAAGACCGGCGGGCACCATTCCTTTACGGAAACCAGGAATATTTGCTTTTTTACTGTAGTCCTTAAGCGCTTTTTCGAAGGAAGGCAGGTAATCTGTCTTCTCCAGTTTCACGGTGAGTTTTTCGTGTAACAAGCCGATGTTTTCCCTGGTAACTGTTGCCATATAGAAAGTTTAAAATCGGAAAGTTTAAGCGCTTAAGGCCGGGCTGTATGTCTTGCAGTCCTGGCCTTTTTAAGTGCTTAAACTTCCTGTGCGGGTGGAGGGACTCGAACCCCCATGCCTTGCGGCGCCAGATCCTAAGTCTGGTATGTCTACCAATTTCACCACACCCGCGGGTTGGGTTGAGAAGATTAAGGTTAAGATTAAGATTGAGGTTAAGGTTGAGGTTGAGGTTGAGGAATTCACCAGCCACTAACTTTTAACCTTAAACTTTATGCCATTAAACATTAAACTTCAAAAAACCACCTCTTAAATTGGGCTGCAAATGTATGGCATTTATATAAATGCACTACAGAAAATGGTGTATATTATGAGCACGTTAGTAATTTTTCTTTTCCAGGCATTTATGCTACTGCCTGTAATTCAGTAAATTCGTAGCGAAAGCGAGGTGTTAATGGAGACCGTTGAAAAAACCCCCAAATACAATCTTAATGAAGAGCAGGAAAAGAAGCTAATCCTGCGGGAATACCGTTCCCTGATGCGGTCGCTGAAAGCTAAAATAAAGCCCGGCGACAAGGAATTATTGCGTACCGCCTTTGAGATGGCCGTGGAAGCACATAAAACCATGCGCCGTAAAAGCGGCGAACCCTATATTTTGCATCCCATCGCGGTGGCAAAGATCTGCGTGGAAGAGATCGGCCTGGGTGTTCGCTCCACCATCTGCTCATTGCTCCATGATACCGTGGAGGATACCGATATTACCCTCGATGATATTGAAAGGGAATTTGGACAGGAGATCACCCGGATCGTGGATGGTCTGACCAAGATCTCAAACGTAATCGACATCAACGGCTCACAACAGGCCGAGAACTTCAAGAAGATCCTGATGACGCTAACCGATGACCCCCGCGTGATCCTGATCAAACTCGCCGACCGCCTGCATAATATGCGAACGCTGGAAAGCATGAAGCGGGAGAAGCAATTGAAGATATCCTCCGAAACGGTATATGTATATGCCCCGCTGGCGCACCGCATGGGGCTTTACACGATCAAAACGGAGATGGAAGACCTGGCCATGAAATACATGGAGCCGGAGATCTACCGGGATATTGCCCGCAAGCTGGCGGAGACAAAAAGGGAGCGGACAAAATATATCAACGAGTTTATCAAACCTATTCGCGAAAAACTGGAGCGCAGCAATTTCAAATTTGAGATATATGGTCGTCCCAAAAGCATACATTCCATTTCCAATAAAATAAAAAAGAAAGGCGTTGACTTTGAGGAGGTGTACGACCTCTTTGCCATCCGGATCATTTTGGATTCACCCCACGAAAGGGAGAAGGAAGACTGCTGGAAAGTTTATTCCATGGTTACCGACGAATACACACCCTCTCCTGAGCGCCTCCGGGACTGGCTGAGCAATCCCAAGTCCAATGGATATGAAGCCCTGCATACTACAGTAATGGGGCCACAGGGGAAATGGGTGGAAGTGCAGATACGCACAAAGCGCATGAATGAGATAGCAGAGAAAGGACTTGCCGCACATTATAAGTACAAAGAAGGTGGCACCGACGAAAGCCGCTTTGATAAATGGTTTCAGCAGATCCGCGAAGTGATCTCGGGCCAGGAGACAGATAGTATCGATTTTCTCCAGGATTTTAAAACAAGTTTTCTCGCCGAAGAAATTTATGTGTACACGCCCAAGGGTGATGTTAAGATGCTGCCTGTCGGGTCAACAGCACTTGATTTTGCATTTGCCATCCACAGCGCCATTGGGGTAAAAACGATCGGCGCCAAGGTCAATCACAAACTGGTGCCCATCAGTCATAAACTTCGGAGCGGTGACCAGGTGGAGATCATAACCAGCAACAAGCAAAAGCCATCCGAAGACTGGCTCACATTTGTTGTTACGGCCAAGGCCAGGGGGCGTATAAAAGACGCTTTAAAAGAAGAGAAGAAAAAAATAGCCGACGAAGGAAAATATACGGTGCAAAGAAAACTCGAAGGGATCGGCGCTAGTTTGAACCAGCACAATATCGATGAACTGGTGCACTGGTACAAGCTACAATCGCATCTTGATCTTTTTTACCAGGTAGCCGTTAAAAATATTGACCTGAAGGATCTCAAGGAGTTTACGGTAATTGGAGACAGGATAGAAGCACCCAGGCCTGTAAAGACTGTCCATGAGCTGAAGCAGGAACCTGGCCCTGCACCGTCTACAGGCGCAAGAAAAGACGCTGAACTGGTAATATTTGGAGAAAGCAGCGATAAAATCGTTTATAACCTCGCGAATTGCTGCAAACCCATACCCGGCGACGACGTTTTCGGTTTTATCACCACCGGAAAAGGGCTTACGATCCATCGCACCAACTGTCCCAATGCAGCCAAACTCCTGGCCAACTATGGTCACCGTGTTGTAAAGACGAAATGGGCCAAGAATAAGGAGATTTCCTTCTTAACGGGGTTGAAGATCGTGGGACTCGACGATGTGGGCGTAGTTAACAAGATCACCAGCCTGATCTCGGGCGATCTGCGGATCAATATTTCCGCACTTACTATTGAAGCCAAGGAAGGATTATTCCAGGGAAATATAAAACTGTTTGTCCATGATAAGGAAGAGCTGGAAAAACTGGTACAAAGCCTGAAAAATCTGCCCGGCATTGAATCCGTGGAACGGTTTGATACGGAGGATATACCCTGAGATCCAAACATAAACCGGGAATTTCTGAAGCCCGTTGCCTTGTAAAAATGAAATGATTCAGTCCTTTCGAATTAATTCGCTTGCTTCGTTCCCGGGGCCTTATTTTTGCGCCGGTCAAGACGACCGAAAAATATAATAAATCCAGCTATGGTAGATGTAATACTCGGCCTCCAGTGGGGCGATGAAGGAAAAGGAAAGATCGTTGATTATTTCGCGAAAGACTATGATGTAATTGCCCGTTTCCAGGGAGGACCCAACGCGGGGCACACTTTATATATTGGCGACAAGAAAGTGGTATTGCACCAGATACCTTCCGGGGTTTTTCATTCCAACAAGCTAAACCTGATTGGAAATGGGGTCGTGCTCGATCCTATAACGCTCAAAAAAGAATGCGAGATCGTAGCTGGTTTTGGGGTTGATCTCCGCCAGAATCTTTTTATTTCTGAAAGAGCCCACCTGATCCTGCCAACACACCGTGCGCTGGACAAGGCCTCCGAAACTTCGAAAGGCAACCAGAAGATCGGTTCCACACTAAAAGGTATCGGGCCAACCTATATGGATAAAACCGGTCGTAATGGCCTGAGGGTCGGAGATATTTTGGATAAGAATTTTACAACATCCTATATCAAGTTGCGACTGAAACATCAGCGGCTGCTGGACAACTACGCTTTTAACGAGGATATTTCGGCCTGGGAAGAGGAATTTTTTGAGGCCCTCGAGTTTCTCAAAGAGCTGAATATTGTCAATGGTGAATATTTTATCAACCAGCAATTGCAGGCAGGAAAAAAAGTGCTGGCAGAGGGTGCGCAGGGCAGTATGCTTGATATTGATTTCGGAACATTTCCCTATGTCACTTCTTCCAACACGATATCGGCCGGCGTTTGCAACGGGCTGGGTATCGCACCGCAAAAGATCAGGGAAGTGATCGGCATTACTAAAGCTTATTGTACCCGCGTAGGTGGCGGACCTTTTCCAACGGAACTGGACAATGAGGTAGGAGAGGAATTGAGAAAAGCCGGTCACGAGTTTGGCGCCACAACAGGACGTCCACGCCGTTGCGGATGGATCGACCTGGTTGCTTTGAAATTTGCCTGTATGATCAATGGTGTGACAAAAATCGTCATGACAAAAGCGGATGTGCTCGATGAATTCAAAGACCTTCATGTGTGTACCGCCTACAAATTGAATGGTGAGGAAAGTACAGAAATTCCCTTCCGTCTTGATAAGTTTGCTGTGGAACCTGTGTACAGAAAATTTCCGGGTTGGGATACGCCGAGCAGTGCTGCTACCACAGTGAAGGAGTTGCCCGCAACGATGAAAACATATATGGCTTTTATAGATGAATTTTTAGGGGTAAAAATCCATTATATTTCTAATGGTCCGGGCCGTAACCAGATCATTTCCATAGACTAAACCAAGGATTAAATTTTTATCCAAAAAAATTTGGTCAATTAAAAACTTCGCTGAAATTTTACACCAATAACCCTATCTTATTATGGCACCAAAATCCGATAAGGCAAAAAAGACGGCAGGAAAAACTTTTTCTGATTCAAACAAAGCATTGGCGAAAAAAGATTCACCGAAGCCTAAGAAGAAAGAAGAAGAGGATGATGATGACGACATGGAAGATGATATGGA